>JBCDEB010000212.1:0-10266 GCA_039180005.1 Cyanobacteria bacterium P01_G01_bin.54
ATTGCCCCCTCAGACTCCGGCAATACCGGAGCCAGTATTGTTGATTTCATTGAGTTTTATGAGTTTTCGTGCTCTTGGCTTAAACGAAACTCAGGTTAACTTAATCCAGAACTTCGATTAACCCAAGTGCTGGATTTAAGCCGATCGCCCATCGTTACGCTGGGGGGATTGGGCGGTTTTACGTTGCCCTTTGCCCTGCTGTCCCCAATGCAAATCCACCTGGAAGAGATTCCCCAATGGGTTGAGCTTAAAGCCATCGGGCTTGTAATCTGCCGGCAGATAATTTTCCGGAATCGTGCTGGTGTTGCCATCCCGAATCGCTGAATAGGTGGGCGAGAGAATTTCAATATCGGCGGCATTGCAAGCATCCTGGATATGTTGGTGTAGCGCCGAGTGAATTTGGGGCTCTTGGGCGGGGCGATCGGTATAGACCCGCAATTCATAGCTCACGGAAAAATCGCCTAAACCCGTCTGCCAAACCTCGGGCGCAGGCTCAGGTAACACCTGGGGCACCATCTGAGCAGCGGCGGTGAGGGTTTGATAAATGAGCTCCCAGGGCACATCGTAGCCCAGCGTAATGGTGGTGGTCAGCACCACCGGCTGCTGAGTATCCCGACCAGAAATGCTGTAGTTGCGAATATTGTTGGCAATCAGCATGGCGTTGGGAATCGTGACGATCACATTGTTGGGGGTGCGAATCCGCGTCACCAGGATGGACTTCTCTTCCACCGAGCCTTTGGCCTCCCCGACAGCAATATAGTCCCCCAGACGAAAGGCACGGGTATAAATCAAAATCACCCCCGAAACGGCGTTGGCGACCGCTGTGGTGGAGCCCAAGGACACCAAGACCCCCAGAAAAATCGAGAGGCTCTGAAAGGCATCGGAGCCAAAACCGGGGAGGTAGGGTAAGCAGAGCATGGTGGCGATCGCCAAGACAAAAATCTCCACCAGCCGGTAGGTGGGCTCAGCCCATTCGGGATAAAAGCCCTTGATTTTCACCTTCTCTTGCTCCAGGCGATTAAAGATGGGCTTAATGATGCGCAGACTGTAATAGGTCAGGGCAATAATCACCCCAATGATCAACAGATTGGGAATGTAATCAATAATTGCCTTGATCACCTGCGTCAGCACGGTTTGGCTATAACCATAGAGGTTGGCCCCGATCTGCTGGGTGAGGGGATAGAGGTTTAAAACAATGATGAGATAGACGAGGCAACTGAGGAGAAACAGCAACAGCCGCACCAGTTGCACAAGCGTCATCAGTCCCCGTCCCACCTGCACTGAGGAGAGAAAACGGATGTTGTAGACTTGAACCTCTAGCCAACGTTTGCGCTGGGCTTTGCGAATCAAGTCGTAGATCCGGGGAAAGAGGCGATTAATCCCTCGGAGTATCACGGTGAGGAGCAGGGTTGCCAAGAGGGTGTAGGCGATCGCGATCGGATAGTTCACCATCCCGCCGCGCTCACTCAGGGTCGTGACGGTCTGCCAAATTTGTGAGAGTTGGGGCAATTGGCGCAGTTGGGGGCGGGATGCCAGTCGGTTATGGTGCGCTCGGTAGGCGGTGGTGGCGGTGCGGAGGGTTTCGGCGTAGCGCTGGGCCAAGGGACGGGGTGCGAGGTTAACCGCGTCTGCATCCCCAGTCGTAATCGGGGTTAGAATCGTGGCGCTATAAAAGATCACCACTTCGCCATTCTGTTCGCCCACCTTCAATGAGGCAACCGGGAGCGTGGCGGTATCGGCAAAGGTCTGCACCCGCTGGCTGACGCTTTTGGCACGGGCTTCAACGGAGCGGAAGGTGTGGCGATCGTAGAGGACAAACAAGGGCTGTTCCCCCAGGAAAACCGTCCCAGCCGGCGGCGCAGGGCTGGGGGTTGGCGGTGTCGGTGTCTGGGCAAATACCAGGATGGGGATGAGCAATAGCCCAATCAACCACCCCATAAGCAACCCAATGGGCGGCAGAATGCGCAACATGCTGGGCAATATGGGTCGGCGATTGTGTTGTTGATTTCTCCTCATTTCTCCTCTGAATTCCTCTGTTTTTCTGACGCACCTGCACCCATCAAGCCGATGATGCGTATCACGGCAGAGCCATGATACGAGATTTTTTCTCTCCAGAACATCAAACAGCCCTGCCCGCTGACGGGGAAATTGCCCCTCAGACTCCGACAATATCGGAGCCAGTATTGTTGATTCTGCTGAGTTTCTACCATCTTGCACGATGTCTGCTTATCCAGAACTCAGGTTAAAACCGATCTTTCTTGGCTCGCAGTTGGGTAAAGGTTGCCAAAGCATCCGGAGTTTGGAGTTGGGCTTGAATCTGAGGGGCATCCCAGCGCAGGAAGGGATTGGTCTGCTGTTCCACCGCCAGCGTTGTGGGGATGGTTGGTTGATGCTGTTGCCGGGCCTGCTGAACCTGCTGGTAACGGGTTTGCAGCCTTTTATTATGGGGATCAACAGTGAGGGCAAATTGGAGATTTTTCAGCGTGTATTCGTGCGCACACCAAATTCGGGTGGTTAGGGGGAGCTGACGCAACTGCTGGAGCGATCGCAGCATCTGAGCAGGCGTCCCTTCCGAAAGTCGCCCACAGCCCCCGGCAAAGAGCGTATCCCCGCAAAATAGCTCCCCCGACGCTGACCCATCCTCTGGCGGGAAATAATAGGCAAGATGGGCACGGGTATGTCCGGGAAGAAACAGCACCGCAGCGTAGCGCCCGGCAAACTCGACGCGATCGCCCCCTTGCAGAAACACCGTCTGCCCTGGAATCCGCCCCCGATCCGCAGCACCACCATAAACGGTGAGCTGGGGAAACGCTCGCTTCAAGGCACGGTTTCCACCGATATGATCATGGTGGTGGTGGGTGTTCCAAATTGCCACCAGGGTAAGCTGATGCTGCCGGAGAACGTCCAAAACAGGTCGTGCTTCGGCTGGATCGATGACCACAGCGGTTTGCAATCGCCCATCCGCCAGCAAGAACGTATAGTTATCAAAGAGCATCGGCAGTCTCACAATCTCCATGCCATTCGCTTCCCCCCTATCGCTGCTTAAACCCTTTCGCTCTCCATCATGACGGATTCTGCTGCATCTGACCCTGACCTCACCACCCAAATCCAACGCATCCTCCAAAACCCGCGCCTCAGCCGCCAAGTCCATTTTCAGCTTGTCTCACGCTGTCTCAACGGCTTAAACACAACACCGGAGGAGCGCCAGCTCATCAATACGGTCTTGGATAAGGTGCAGATGGGAAAGATCAAGGTTTATACCGTGGAAGAGATTAATTGACGCAATGCAGCAGTCTCGACGCCTCATTCAAAAGGCACTGCCAATCCTTGTTTTTATCCTCCCCTTTTCAGTCAACTATGGGTTTGTCATTGACTATTTTTATCGCTGTCAAGCACCTGTTTTAGATGCAGGACTCTATGCGGGTTTGCTCTGGAAAAACAGTTGGGCGTTGCTCTACCCTTCTGTGGTTGGTCCAGCGGCAGGTGTCGAGTCTTTTCTCCATACCCATATGATGCCAATCTATTGGTTTGCCTCTGCGCTCTCTTATGTTTTGCCGTTGAATATGGTACAGACGGTTGCCTTCTACATTGGTTTAGCCTGCGCCGTGCCGGCGATCGCCAGTTACGTTTTTTTGATTCATCAGTTCAAGATCAAACAACCGGGCTTAAATCTGCTTTGGATCGCCATCCTGTCATTATTGTTTGCCTTTAATGGCATTACTCAAGCCATTATTGGCTACCCCCATCCTGAGGTTGTGGCGATCGCTTTGCTGATCAGTTTTCTACTCCTTTGGGCTAGTCAAAAATACGGCTGGGCGCTCCTCCCGTTTTCACTCTGTCTCATGGTTCGAGAAGACCTGGGCTTTCATATCGTGGCGATCTTGGGTTTAGTCTTGCTGCTCTATTGGCGAGAGAGTCTTCGGTTTTGGCAGAGCGCTTGGGCAAGCTGGACCGTTTTGTTTGCCAGCATTGCAATGCTCTACAGTTGTGGGGCATTGGCTGCCCAAGATCTGCTCTTTCCCGGTGGACAGGCACTCTTTCAAACCACCTATCTGGGTATCCCCCCCTATGCTCATATTTCGGCAGCTTTTTTATGGCAGCGCCTCTCAATTTACTTAACAACTAAGCAATACGTTTACTGGCCCGCGATCGCCACCGTAATGATGGCATTGTATCCCCGTCGGCGGCTTGCTCTGCTCATTGGTTTTGCTGCCTATCTCCCTTGGTTTATGGTTCATTTCCTGGCTGTAACCGAGCAAGCCGGGTTACTGATTGGTTATTATGCCTATCCCTTTGTCGTGAGTTTAGCCTGGCCCCTGATTTACCCCTGGCTCAATGCCCAACAACCCACCGCTGCAACCCAGCAATGGGCGATTAAAACCTTTGCTGTCGGAATTATTGTCTCCATTGTCGGTGGCTGGATCTCACCCGTTGCTGGCACGATTGATCTGAGCCATTTCCTGCACCATGCCAATGTTAGGGCGTTTAACGCCTTTACGGCAGCTGTGGAGATGCAGCAAGATTTAGGTCAGGTTTATATTGATGAAAGTGTCGCTGCGTTAATGCCCACTCATTTTCAGCGCTCAGAACGACTGCTCTTTCTGCCGGAAGGACAGCCCGTGGAAACGCTGTTGTATTGTGAACCGAGTCTTGAGCCAGAAAAACTGCAGCAGGTGACCCAAGCGCAATCCTTTGAATATGAGTTTGAGATTCAAGGCACACCGCTTAAACTCAAGACCAATCTTGATCCCCAGACACTAGAGTCGGGCTGGAGTGAAATCCTCGAACCTGTAGATTAATGAACGTGATACTAGATCTGAGTTTGACACCCCCAAAAAAAAAGTGAAGACTGAGCGGAGTCGAACGTCTGAACGGCCGGGCTTCGACTCCGCTCAGCCCTCATCCCGGTTTTATTTGGAGTTTGCGATGCGGATTTAGTATGAGTTCTGGATCAGCAGACATTGCGAAAGACTCTGAAACTCAGCAGAGTCCAACAATACTGGCTCCGGTATTGCCGGAGTCTGAGGGGGCAATCTCCCCCTCAGCGGGAAGTATCGGGGGGCTAGACCCCTGACAACCGGGTTTGACAACGAGAGTTTAGGGCTTTGAGGAATGCGATCGCTTCGCTGATCCAAAATTCAGGTTAATTAAAGTTGCGCGAGGGCAGGGAAACCCAGCCCTTGCAGAGAATCGAGAAGTTTCTCTGCTTCTACTCCTCTTCCCCCTTCGGCTCCTCTTCTAAAATTTCATAAAAGCGCTCCCGACCGGCTGGGTAATCCTTGCTGGAATAGCCCAGCAGAGTGCGAATAATCCATTTCTGGGGTGTCCCGGCCCGCATCAGGGCACGGATCGTATATTCCAAAATTTCCTTTTCCTCAACAAAGTTCTTCTTAAACCAGTCGCGTGTTTGAGCAAACGGGTTACGGGTTCCTGACCCATATTCTTGGTAACGTTGCACCAGATAGGTTTTAAAGCCAAGTTTCTCGGTATTGCCCAAATCGACGCTTTTGGTTTTATAACTGCGTGCCGTGGTCTTGTTGGTCAGTTGGCCGTGAATCGTGTTGAGGCGTTTAACTTCAACGCCGGGTAGAAGCTGATAGGTGACATCGGCGGCGATCGCCCCGAGCAGCGCGTTCCCCCAATATTTGAGTTGCAGCTCCGGCTCCACACGGGTCTTATCCTTCTTGAGGAACTTCTTGAGTAGCGGGTTAATTAGATATTTCTGGAGCCAGTTACGGGTTTGACTGTAGCCGCGATCGCCATGCATTGCCCCCACGAGCGCCCGAAACGCCGCTTCAAACGGGTTGCTGGCTTTCTGAGCCAAGTCGGCCCGCTCTTCTTTCAGGGCAATAAACGGATAACTCTCACCAAGCCCGAGGCTGATCCAGCATTTGGTGAGCTGCTCGCCGGAGGTGAGTTTGGCGGCCAGACCTTTGTAATTGGCCACCTGAAGATAGGGGCAGTTGGTATAGAGATAGTCGGCGATCGCCAACTTCAGGATGTGATCACCCAAAAAGATCAGTCGCTCGTTATGGTATTCCGGCTCATGAATTTGCTCAGCAAAGGAGGGATGACAGAGCGATTGAAACAATAACTCGGGCTTCTTGAAGTGAAGACCAATTAACTTTTCGATGGGCTCGGGTTGCCAGTCAGCGACAGGGATCATGGGGGGATAAGCGTTAAGTTAAACTAGGGGCTGTCATCAGTCAGCTCGCAAACAATTGCTATGACTAGCTTACAGCCCCACTCCTGTTTTTTGGGTCGGGCGCTCAATCGCTTGTCCCATCAGGCTTTTAGATGTTAACTGATGACGCGCCCTCGATTCGCGCAGACCCCGACTTATCTCTAGGGGGTGCTCAAGACAATTCACATCCCTCCCGCTCTACCATGACTGCTGGCTCCTTCGACCCTCCTCCGCACGAGCAAAGTAGCGACTGGCGGCTACTGTTGCGCCTCCTCCCCTACGCCCGCCAAAGTCAGGTCACACTGATGGCCGCTATGGTGTTGCTGGTTCCCGTGGCCGTTGCCGGAGCAATTCAGCCGCTGATTATTGGTCAGGCGATCTCGGTGCTACGTCAGGAAGAAATCTGGTCATTTTTGCAAGATCTTAGTACCAATGCCGCGATTAATCGTTTGCTCTTGCTACTGACCTCAACCATTCTGGTGCGCCTCTCTCTGACCTCTCTGCAAGGTTATCTCACCCAAAAGGTGGGCCAAGAAATTACCGCCGGAATGCGCAATGACCTCTTTGCCCATGTACTCTCCCTCTCCTCGCGCTTTTTTGATAGCACCCCCGTGGGCAAGCTGGTGACCCGGATCACCAATGATGTGGAAGCCCTCGGCGATGTCTTTGCCACGGGTGCAGTGGGGATTCTCAGCGATATTGTCTATATTCTGGTCATTCTGGTGACCGTCGTCCGGCTGCAATGGCAGCTCGCCCTGTTGCTCATTTTGCTACTGGTTCCGGTCAGTGCCCTAATTATTTATTTCCAGCAGCAGTATCGTCGTGCCAACTATAAGGCCCGCGAAGAACTCTCAAAGCTCAACTCGATCCTAAGTGAGAACGTGTCGGGCATTAACATTGTCCAAGTCTTCCGACGGGAGCAGTTCAATAGTGAAATGTTCCGCTCGGTGAACAACCATTACCAGCAAGAAATCAACAAAACCATCTTCCACGACTCAGCGGTATCAGCCACTCTGGAATGGATTGCCTTGGTAGCGGTGGCGGGGATGGTGTGGCTGGGGGGCGTTTTAATCCTGGGCGATCGCCTCTCCTTTGGAGTACTCTCCGCCTTCATTCTTTATTCCCAGCGCCTCTTTGACCCGATCCGCCGCTTTGCTGAAAAGTTCACCATGATCCAGTCCGGCTTCACTGCAGTGGAGCGGATCACCGAACTGCTCGATAAGCCCATCGAAATCCGCGATAGCGAGCAGCGCGACCTCTCCAGCTATTCCCTACAATCCGCAGAATTACCGGGAGAGATCCAGTTTGAGACGGTCACCTTCGGCTACAAGCCCGATGAACCCGTGCTGCGGGGGCTCAATTTTACGATCAAACCAGGTGAAAAGGTGGCGCTGGTCGGCCCCACAGGTGCCGGCAAAAGCTCGATCATCCGCCTGCTCTGTCGTCTCTATGACCCCGCTGAAGGCAAGATTCTCATTGATGGCGTTGATATTCGGGAGTTGCCCCAAGTAGAGCTGCGCCGTTACGTCGGTGTGATCTTGCAAGAGAGCTTTCTCTTCGCGGGCGATGTGAAACGCAATATCACCCTCGGCGATAACTACCCCCTTGAAGCCGTCCAAGAGGCAGCGCAAGTGACGAATGTGGCGGACTTTATTGAGCAGTTGCCCGAGGGCTACGATACCTTGCTGCGGGAGCGGGGCACGAACCTGTCGGGGGGACAGCGACAGCTATTGGCCTTTGCGCGGGTGGCGATCCGCAAACCCCGGGTGTTGGTGCTCGATGAGGCGACGGCCAGCCTGGATGTGGGCACGGAGCGGTTGGTGCAGACGGCACTGGATAGCCTGATGCAGCATTCAACGGCGATCATTATTGCCCACCGCCTTTCGACAATTCGCAATGTCGATCGTATTTTAGTGCTCCAACGGGGCCGATTGGTGGAGACAGGCAGCCATGAGGAATTGATGGCGCAGGAGGGGCTCTATGCGAGTTTGTATCGGTTGCAGATGTTGGGGGCGGAGTAGGTAGAGGGTGAAGTCTTGATAAATTCTGTATAGGGATGAGTCAGATGCAAGAAATTTGTCTAACCTGTAGGTTAGACAGCATTCATTCAGTTTCATCATGGAACCAAAGCTTGCAATTGTCGCCACTTTCGGATCTCGCCTAGAAGCAGAACTCGCTCAGTCTGTTTTGGATTCGGTGGAAATCGAGTCCGCTCTGTCTGCCGACGACGTTGGTGGCACATACTTCCCGCTTCAGCTTACTTCAGGCGTCCGTTTACTCGTCGCAGCTAATCAAGTGGCTCAAGCTCGCGAAATCTTGAACCAAGACCTCTCGGGCGAATGGGATACCGATGATGATGACGATCACGAAAACACCGCTGCTGTGTCCAGTGAATCGAGCAATTTCCATCAAGAAGAAAAACATCAATTGGGCTCGAACAGTCTGCCTGCAAAGTTCGAAAACACCTCATATTTTCGCAAAGGACTATACAACGGTTTTGGTTTAATTACTGGATTCCTTTGCGGTTTAACACTGGTGCTGATAAACTTCATGCCCTATCTTAGGAATTATCGGCCACAGCCTGACGGTTATGAACAACCAGATGACACCAACGCGGACGGCGTTGCTGATACTTGGGTGACTTATAGAAATAGTCGTCTTTCACTAGTCAAACAGGATACCAATTTTGATAGAGCTATTGACACAACTTATCACTACCAAAAGGGTATACTTTCTCATCAAGAAATCGATACCAACTTTGACGGTTATATCGATAGTTTTTGTGAGTACAACTCAGGTGTTTTAGCTCTATGTGAGCATGACAATGATTTTAATGGCATCAACGACTCGATAGCCTATTTCAATAATGCCGTTATGTACCGCACAGAAATCCGCCCTAACGGTGGCCCACTGATTCGTGTATACCTCTGGAAGTATGGCACCGTTCGTGAGGAACATTACAATTTTGATAAAAATGGTAAAAATCCCCAAAAGATCTACTATGACGAATTCGGCAATCGGGTTAGTCAACCTAATTAACCTGAGTTTCGGTTAAGTCAAGAGCACGAAAACTCATAAAACTCAATGGAATCAATAAGACGAGCTCCGGCAATATCGGAGCCCGTCGGGAGCCCTCTCCCCCTCAGCGGGCAATCCTGTAGGGGTTTTAAATCGCTCCCTTGATTTTGCTAGGATTCAGCGGCTAATCCCTAAAAAATGCGTTCGCAAAACCCTTGCTGTAAGGGGGGTCTGCGAAACCCCTACACGGTTAGCTCAGCGGGAGGTGTCGGGGGGCTGAACCCCTAAAACTGGGTTGGACAACGAGTTTTCAAGGTTTTGAGGAAGGCGATCGCTTCGCTTATCCAGAACTCAGGCTGTCTTACTTAGAACGCCAACCGACCCTACCGCCGCTTGTCAAACCACCTCTGCAACATTGCTCGACAAGCCTGCTCTTCAATCCCAGCAATCACAGACAGCTTATGGTTGGAACAGGGGTGGTCGGGCAAATTCAACACCGTGCGCACCGTCCCCGTCTTCGGATCATCCACACCATAGACCAGCAAGCCCAGCCGCGCCTGGAGGACTGCTCCGGTGCAGAGGGGACAGGGCTCTAGGGTCACGTAGAGGGTGCAGTCATTTAAACGCCAGCGCCCCAGCTTCTGACTGGCCTGGCGAATCACCAACATTTCAGCATGGGCGGTGGGGTCTTGGGTTTGTTCTTTGCAGTTGCCTGCCTCAGCAATACATTGCCCATTCTGAACCATTACCGCGCCCACGGGCACATCGCCCGCTTCACCGGCTGCTTGAGCCAGTTGGAGCGCCCGCTGCATCCAGGTTTGGTGTTGGGCGTAGACTTGGGGGGTGAGGGGCATGGGAAAGGGAGAATTCGGAAGGCGGAATTCGGAATGGGAAATTGCGCTTGTAGGTTGGGTTGAGTGGAGCGGATGCTGTTGGCGAAATATAACTTAACTCGCAAAACGGGGAGCATCCCAGTTACGCAACCCCTCACCTTAATCCTCTCCCCAGGGAGAGGAAACACCCCCTTCTCCCCAGGGAGAAGGGCTGGGGATGAGGGGAAGGGA
>JBCDEB010000213.1:0-10262 GCA_039180005.1 Cyanobacteria bacterium P01_G01_bin.54
CGCTGAGCTAACCTTGTAGGGGTTTTGCAGACCCCCCTTACGGCAAGGGTTTTGCGAACGCATTTTTGAGGGCTTAGCCGCTGAATCCTAGTAAACGTGAATTTCGGTTAAGCACAGCGATCGTATTCCTCAAAGCACTGAAATCTCGATGTCAAACCCGGTTGTCAGGGGTCCAGCCCCCCGACACCTCCCGCTGAGGGGGAGATTGCCCCTCAGACTCCGGCAATATCGGAGCCAGTATTATTGATTCTGCTGAGTTTCGACCGTCTTGCGCAATGTCTGCTGATTCAGAACTCACGTTAATTATTTGCCTTGAGTCGCATGGCTGGCGAAATACCTCTAGTGGCGTCGCCCCCCTGAATTAAGGGTAGTGGTTGTTATACATGTCATGCTTAAGCCTGCCACAGGTTATACGCGCCCCAGAGCGCCGCTGCGATCGCCAAAATCGTCACCCAGACCGGATAGCCGCTTCGGGTCTTGAGGCTCCCTGTTGCCCGAATCACATCCACATCTACCCAAGGGGTGCTACCCCGGCGATACCAGCCAAACACCGTCACCGCTTGGCCCACCAGCGCGACTGGACGCTGTGGCCAGGGGAGTAGATTGCCGAGAGGGCCGAGCTTGGCGTAGAAATGCAGCTTCATCAGGCCCGAAGAGGTGTGGAGGATTAGGTCTTGCCCCAGCCAGTTGAGCGCGCCCGGTCGTCCCAGTAGCGTTCCTTCGAGGCGCACTGGATAGCTCTTGGGCGGCACTTGTTTGGCATTGCGCATCAGGTCTTCAATACGGGGATCTTGGCGAGAGGGAGCGATGCGGATATCAGGGAAATAGCCATTGATCCAGACAATCAAACAGAGGCTAAAGGCGATCGCAATGCAACCATTGAGCACCAAGTTGGCATCGGCGAGCCAAATCAAACGCCAGAGCCCAAACCAATCACCGAAGAGCTTAGCCAGCGTACCCATCAACCAAAGGAGCAGACGGGAGACAACGCCAAAAGCCAGGCCGGTCAGAACCGCGCTTTGCAAGATCGGCAGGGCGGTATAGCTGCGCTTGAATTTCTGGAGGTGATCTTTGAAGGTCTTGGGCGGGGGGATCACCGTGGGCAGATCCAGCTCCGGTGGGAGTTTCCAATAATTGGCGTAGCGATTGAGCAGATAGATGCGATCGCCCATCAGGGGATGGGAGTCTACGAGGGCCAGCCATTGCCGATAGGGGTTGGTACAGTCCCAGACCAGCATCTCACTCAAGGGCGTTTTGTCCGGTAGCCCGCCCAAGCTGAGGGCCTGACGATGGCTCAGGGGCATGAGTAGATCCCAGGCCTCCAGCAGGGGAAGGGTTTGCTGACGCTGACGGATCTGCTGGCTAATGCCCATAGCCATCTTGAGCAGCGCCCGTGACAGGGCGTTGGGGTTGCCCGTAAACTCAGCCCCGAAGCGATCGCCATAGTACATCCGCTGACGCGAGAAATAGAGCAGCGGCAAGCGCCAAAGCCAATAGAAACCATAACAAACCGCCGCTGCCCAGCCACAGGGCAGTTGCAACAGCCAGCCACCCCAGTCGGGCAAGCGCTTCCAGGTGCGCAGCCAGTTGCCCGCCTGGGCTAAATATTGATAGGCCAAAAAAGGGAGTTGCAGCAGGGCGATCGCCCCCGACATCGGGATCAAGTCATATTGCACAATGGCGGCAAACTGGCTGGCGACGACCACCGCCAGTTCCTCGTCTTCCAGTTGGGCCAGCAGGGCATCGCTAAGCACAATTCGCGCCGTACGGGGCCAGTTGCCGTAGGTCACGATCCAGGGTGCGCCCAGACTGACCCGCCCGAGCTGGGGCAGCGGGACATTGTGCTGGCGAGTGAGGCGCTGGAGCACTTTGGCCGTTTCGGGATGTTGTTGGGCGAGCTGGTAGAGGGGCAGGGGCTCACGTTTATACCAATAGATTAAGATCGCATCCAGCAGCCAGGGGGCGGCGATCGCGCTCCCCAAAAGCAACGCCAAAATCGGGCGAGTGGCACTGGCATTCCACCAGTTGGGTGGTGTATACACGGGGAACCAGACCAGCAGCCCTTGCAAAAGAGCAATAGTCGTCTGCCAGCTCAGTTGCAAGAGCCCAAAGAGCACCACCAAGGTCGCCACCATCCGCAACCAAAATTTCCAACGGCGGGGTTTGCGCATGGGCTGCCATTTCTTGGCCCGTTCAGCATTACGCCATTCCCGCCCCGAAACAAAGACCGCAGCCGCCACCTCTGGAGCCTCGGGAGCTTTCATCGGCAGCGGTCGTTTTTCCGGTTCAGTCGCCGGGGCTACAGCGCGATCGGGTGTCTGCTGACCCGGTGGCTGAAAGGCGGCGGCGTTGGCCTTGCGATAGCGACGGGTCAGATCCTGGAGGGTTTTGGTTGCCCAAGGATAGGCTTGGGGATCTTGGCTGAGGCGTTTGCACAGATCCAGGGCATCGCGGCTGCGCTGGGCACGGTGGTAGGCCAAGACCAGGGTTTGATAAGCCTGGGTACGGGTGTCGGGGTCGAGGTCGGTCTCGGCGATCGCTTTGAGGTGGGCGATCGCCGTATCATAGTCAGCGCGAGCAAAGGCGGCTTGGCCCTCAGCGAAGCTCGGCTCAGATGGCACGTCAGGAGTGGAGTTAGGACGAACGGTCATTGCAAGGGTCACATAAGGATGCACAGAAATACCTGATCTAACCCTAGCTCAGATCGGGGATCTTCGTGTGGCGGGGGCGATAATAGCGATATCGAGGCAGTTAGTCTATGGTGTTTCTAGTGATTTTTTACAGTCACTGACTAACCTACAACTCCTGCCCCTCTTGAAAATGCTGCTCATCCATCAATCGTTCTAATCTCTCATACAGAGACTGCCTATACTGTTCACGCTCGTTATCCCACAGGAAGAATTGATAGAAGGAATCAAAGGGTATCGTTTCTGATTCAGAGATGTTTTGCCACTCTAAGATGGAAGTTTCTTGGGATGCTTTGTAGGGAGTCTCTCCCCAACCCACAAGACATTTAAGGGGGAACTGACCACGGAGAGGGGCAACAGTTTTAACCCTGTCATAGTCTCTTGGATGAATTGCTTGCACCCAAACCTCATATTGAAGGGTCTCACCCGGCTCAAGCCGTTGAGTGGGCGGAACTTCTGTACGATTCAACGCTTGAGTCTCTGAATGGGGATAGAGTCCATGAAAAATAATGAGTTCGCCATTATAGAGGACGGGATCTGGGAGGTCAGGGTCATCAAAAACATATACAGCACTCTGACTGACGTTTTTGATCGAAACAGTGACGCTCTGAAGAATATTTGTTTGCTCACAACTTACTTCCACATCCTCTGAACGTTCAGGTCGGAAGATTGGATCTGAAAAATGTACTTCTACTGCTTCATAGGTCGAAGCTAGACTGTTCCATCTTTCTTCCCCATTCTCCTGTCTTTCGAAAAACCCCCATTGTAATGAACATTGTGCTGACATACGGCCAAAAGGTTGAACAGTATTGAAGGGGCCTCTGTAATGCTCTCTTGGAGACAATGGTTCGAGTTCTACTTCAAAGATATGAGCCTCACCCGGTTCAAGGGTAAGAATAGAAAATCTTGGAGCGTCAAAGGAGATATAGTCAATAAAAGGGCTTGTGTCTGCATGTCTTCCAGAGAGCATTAAAATTTGACCATCAATTAAAAATAAGTATGGCAATCTCCGATCATCTGATACGAGTACTTCCTGATCACTAAGATTCTCGAAAGTCGCAGTCAGCTTCATTTCAGACTGATCTAATTCACAGCGCAGGGAGACTTGATCCTCAACCTGAGCTGGAGATGATGTGCTTAACGCTACTCCTGAGGTTAGGCCATTACTGAATATCCATAGCGGAAGCGTTGAGCTAGCTAGAATCTTTTTTGAAAAGTCAAGTATGTTCATGGCTTTAACTTTATTTAGAAGTTCTGTTACAGATTAAGATCCAGGAAGGAGTTTCTCGATAGTTATTTATGACTTACATATAACTACTACCATCTTGCCAGTCCAATGCATAACGACCTCGTAAGGGGTTAATTAAGAGGGCGTTGGTGCGTTACAACCGATTAACTCCGCTGTTTGAGCCTCCTGACCTCTCTAACACAGTATCTACAACTGTACTGAAGTTCAGCAATATCTAAAGTACAGCAACCATCTGTGATAGAGTTCTTGGCCTAGATTGCATCACCATCCGTCCCTCACCGCCTCATGTTGAACTCGCCACTCTGGATCGGGGCCGCTATTTCTCTGAGTCTGTTGCCCGCTGGGCCAGCGATCGCCCAATCAATCCGCCCCGCTGCCGATGGCACCGGAACGACGGTGCAGCACAACGGCAATACCTATCACATTGAGGGGGGCACGCAAGCCGGGGCGAACCTCTTCCATTCCTTTGCAGCGTTGGGGTTGAGTAGTGGCGAGATTGCCAACTTCTTGAGTCATCCCCAGATCGCGAATATTTTTGGTCGAGTCACCGGGGGTGCGCCATCCGTTATTGACGGTCTCATTCAAGTGACCGGGGCAAATGCAAATCTGTATCTGATGAACCCGGCTGGGATTATTTTTAGCCCGGGCGCGAGCTTGAATGTGGGGGGGGATTTTACGGCCACAACGGCGGATCGCATTGGTTTTGATCAGGGTTGGTTTAATGCGACGGGTTCAAATGACTATATTGCCTTAATAGGTGCGCCCAATTCGTTTGCGTTTTTGAGTGAGACACCGGGGGCAATTCTGAATTTTGGGGCGTTAAATGCTGAGCAGACTCTCACCCTCATGGGTGGCACGGTGTTGAATCAGGGAAGCATCGTTTCTAGCCAAGGAAATGTTACCCTGGCTGCGCTGCCCGGTGAACGACGGGTCAAGATTTCAGAGCCGGGGATGTTGTTGAGCTTAGTGGTGGATGAGGGGGCGATCGCCACGGGAATTCAGCCTCTTGATTTACCCACCCTACTCACCGGAGCAGCAGACAGTATTCATTTGCCTATTGTTGAACGGCCCCTTGTTGAAGGAGATGTACAAATTAATGGCGAAGTTGCTGGTCAACACCTTGACCTCTATGCCGCCGGAACCGTCACCCCCACTGATGCTGATTTAGTCGTAGGCAAGACCCGTGTTGTGCGCTTTAGCGAGTTTGGAGAAAATCCGGATCAGGCAGTCTTTATTGACCATTATGCCGATAACTCCGCAGACTTACTCTACGGGACAGCACCGGGAACTGTGAGTCAGGTAATTGAAGCGGATGAAAATGGCATCACGGCGATCGCCGAGCAATTATCTTTTATCAGTGAATCCATCGGTGAACTGGCGTCAATCGCCATCGTTGCTGAGGGCAATGTGGGCAGTTTTTGGCTGGGCAACCAATGGGTGAATAACGATAATATCGGCGACTATCAAACCCAGCTGCAGCAGTGGGGTATAGCGCTCCAAGACAGTGCCGATATCTTGCTCTACAGTTGCTTTACCGCATTCGGGGCAACGGGTGAAGCGTTAGTTGCCAATATTGCAGCAATGACGGGAGCGGATGTGGCGGCTTCAGTGGATGTGACCGGCAGCGCTAGTGATGGTGGTAATTGGAATTTAGAAGCCAGCACCGGAAACATTACGGCCGAGAATCCGTTAACGCAAACGACAGTAATGAGTTGGGAGGGCACACTCAACACCTTGACCGTCAACAGTGCAGCAGACAACACCTCAAATGATGGTGTTGTAACCTTACGGGAAGCAATCAATTCCGCCAATACAGGGGTCGTAGCGGATGCAACGGAAAACATGCAAATCGGTGTGTTAGGTGGGGCAGATGAAATTCGCTTTAGTGGCGTGAGCACGATTAATTTAACAGCGGGGACGCTCACCATTAGCGATGAATTGACGATCACGGGTGGGTCAACGAATGTCACGATCGCCGGCAATAATACGTTCCAGCTTTTCAATGTGACCGATACAACGACGCTTGAAAATTTAACCATCACCGGTGGCAGCTCAGGGAGCGGCGGGGGAATTTTTGCCAATGGCGCAGATGTAACCTTAACCAACACGACTGTCTCTGGTAATTCGGCCGGCAACGGCGGGGGGATTTTTGCCAATGGTGGCGATGTAACCTTAACCACCTCGACGGTCTCCGGTAATTCGGCCGGCAACGGTGGGGGGATTTATGCCATGGGTGGAGATGTCGCGCTAACCACCTCGACGGTCTCCGGTAATTTGGCCGGCAACGGCGGGGGAATCGGTAGTAATGCAAACATCACATTGATCAACTCGACGGTCTCCGGTAATTCGGCAGGCAACGGTGGGGGGCTCTGGAATAATGCAGGCGGCTTAACCTTGACCAATACTACGATCGCGTTCAACACAGCATCGACTGAAGGCGGTGGTTTTTTGGTGAATGGGACGCCAGTAAACACCCTTGCCAACATGATTGTTGCCAATAACACAGCACCGACTGGGCCCGACATCTCTGCAAATTTGAATGCCAGCACGGTGCAACATAGCCTGATTACCAACACAACGGGGATTACAGGATTGACCCTCAGCGATGGCGTCAATGGCAATCTCATCAGTCAAGACCCCTTGCTTGGACCCTTGCAGAACAATGGCGGCTCCACCCAAACCCATGCCCTGCTCTCAGATAGCCCTGCCATCAACGCAGGGAATAATTCTCTCGCCGTTGACACCAACGGTGCCACACTAACGGTTGACCAGGCAGGGAACTTACGCATTTCTGGCGGCACAGTGGATATCGGCGCGTATGAGTCCCAAGTGACCCTCACCTCTCCAACCTGTGACATTGTCGGGGAATGCGCTCCGGAGAATGACACCAATGCAGTATTGCCGAATCCCACTGAAAATGACGATGTGACGCTTCTGGATGTGGGGGTTGCCACGGTTGAAGCTCGCATGACGGAGGACTATGCCGAACTGGCGAGTGTTGAATCCCTTTCTCTGGGTGAGATGCAAAACATCCTCCAAGAGATTGCTCAGGCCACCGGGATTAAACCCGCGATGGTCTATCTCACCTTCTCACCGGCAGTGCTAAGCCGTCACACTCTCTCCGAAACCCTCCTTGCCAACAGCCACAGTGATTGGGGGAGACTGCTCCTGGGCCAACAGGTTTTCCCCAGCGATCCCTCAGATGAATTGGCATTAATTTTGGTCACAGCGCGGGGTGAGCCTATTATTCGGCCGGTTCCGGGTATTGATCGGCATCAGGTCACCCATACGGTGCGCCGGTTGCAGCGACAATTAACCCGAACCGCCAATGGTTATCTACGCTTTGCCCAACCCCTTTATGACTGGCTCATCCGTCCCCTAAAAGCGGATCTCCAAGCCCAAGGCATTGACCATCTTTCTGTGGTTGCCGATGCAGGGTTGCGATCGCTCCCCCTGGCAGCCCTGCACGATGGTGAACAGTTTTTAATTGAACACTACAGCCTTGGTCTCTTGCCCAGCCTCTCCTTGGTGGATTGGCGTTACCAGTCTCTGGACGATGCTACTGTTTTGGCGATGGGAGCCTCTCAATTTGCCACTCAAGGCCCGCTACCCGCAGTTCCTACAGAACTTGCCGTGATTACTGACCCTGGCCGGCAATATCTCAATGATGCCTTCACCTATGCAACCTTGCAGGGCAAGGCTCAAGCCCGTCAATTTGAGATCTTACATTTAGCAACCCATGCCAGCTTTCAAGCGGGCTCGGCCGAGGCGGCCTATATTCAACTCTGGGGTGACGAACGTCTGCAACTCAAACAACTCCGCGAGCTTGGACTTTATGAAGCACCTTCGGTTGAACTCTTGGTGCTCAGTGCCTGTGAAACAGCCTTGGGCAATGCCAATGCTGAGCTGGGGTTTGCCGGAGCAGCCTTGCAAGCCGGGGTCAAGTCGGTGCTCGCGAGCCTCTGGCAAGTCTCGGATTTGGGCACGTTGGTTTTGATGGATACCTTCTATGAACGGTTGGGCAATACTGAGGTGACCATTAAAGCCGAGGCGCTGCGTCAAGCGCAGTTGGCACTCCTCAATGGTGAAGTGTCGATCCAAACCGGCTTCCTCGGGGAGACCGCCTTGCCACCAGAGCTCCAACGGTATCGCAACACCGATCTCACCCATCCCTATTACTGGAGTGGGTTTACCTTAGTGGGGAGTCCGTGGTGAATTCGGAAGTTTGAATTCGGAATTCAGAATTTCGGCATCTTTTGAGCAATGCGCAGAGCGCAATCACCACCATCGGCAACACCATACCCGGTTCAGGAATTGACTGACGATGTTGTTCCCTATCGACAATAAAGTTGTCCCCCAAACTGTCCTGCTCTGACGCTGACGACTGTTCCTGGTATGATACCAAAATGGGATCTCGGGGGAGCGTGTGCTCTGAAAATTCGACTGATACCAAATCCGGATTGTCTACAGCTAAAAAGCGAAGGCTGAGCGCTTGTCCTGAGCGGAGTCGAAGGGGAGTCGAAGTCAGAGCGATTGGGTTGCGACTCTGCTCAACCTCAATCTCGCCCTCTACTTTCCGGATTGGGTATGAACCCAATCCATCGGTAGACTGCTGAGCAGAATACCGCTCTAGCCTTTTTAGGCTTGAGAATTTTAAGTTTGAAACAATTGGCTGTCCGTTCCCTAGAGACACAGCGCTTTGCCTGAGCATCGCCAATCTCTGACGGATAAAATTTTCCGTTGCGCTAAGATCCGTCAGACCTAAGAAACGGTCAACTCTGAGTTGAGCGAGTTCTAATCCAGCTACCACTGTTTCTCGTTCTAAAATCTCTTCAAATTCTCGATATTTGGAGTCATGGCTGACAGAAAAGGGAGAAAATATCTCTATAAGGTCAGCCGCTGTTACGTTGTCAGCCGCATTAAAAAGACGGGTGTTGGCAGACGCATGATCACCCGTGTAGAAAAAGCTCTGGAGGTTCTGGTATACAGCCGTGTTGAGCCCGGCTGATTCCTCAGGAGAGGGTTGAAATTTTATTGCCAGCGTGGCGAGCAATAGGGCGATCGAGACCATGCCACAGACCAAGCCGAGATTACCCGATTGATCGGGAGGGTAAGCACTACCGATGTTTCTAGTAATGATCGTTGTGGTTTGATTATAGCTATTGATGATGGGGCTATCGCTATAGATGGCTTGATTCCCCTCTACATTACCCGTTGGCTGATGGGCAGCCCCTCGAAAGTCAGTCTGGGTTGTTGGGCTATTGTCGTAGATCGATTGATGTCCTTCTACATTGCCCGCAACACCATGGGTGGGCCCATGAAAGTCAGCCTGAGAAATTTTTTTAAGATCTTTGTACACCATTTAAAAATCCTCACATCGAAGAAACTGTATATACAAACAGAGTATGAAATCATTCGTCGTCACATTGGACTAGACATTTGACTTCATCGATACAGCAGTTTTACTCTAATAAATTAACAGAATAAGAGTAAGAGAGGATTGTTCCATTCTCCTCAAGAGGATCAGCCTTTCTGCCAGTTTTTTTTAGTCAGCAATGTGATGTCTACGATAATTGTCCAATCCCTAATTCAAGATGTACTCCATCAGAGACTATCGGCTCGCTGGAGTGTGAACCTAAAAGTCGCATAGGGAAAATAAGCTTGAGTAGAGAAACAGGTTGACAATAGTCATCAGATAATGAGTAATGAATTCACTGATTTGATATGGAGATAATCTAACGACTGATCTGATCTTGATTACCCTGTAAGACGCTTCAGACCTCTGATTGCACAATTGTGAATTACTTCACAAGCGATCGGACTTGGATCGGTTTGAATTTGTAGATGTCTCTATAGATAGGATTGCGTTTTTGGGATCAAAAAAGCCCAGCCAAATGACTCAAATTGTGTGCGCACTAAATACATAAGCTAAACATGATATTTATTACCCAAGGTGTCTCTGAGAGCTTGTTTAAAATACATCAAGAAAAGAAGAGCATCCCACTTTTTCCAGTATTACCCTCATCCCCCAGCCCCTTCTCCCCCCTTCGACAGGCTCAGGGACCGGGGAGAAGGGGAGCCAGATTCAAAGTCCCTCTCCCAAGCTTGGGAGAGGCGATGCCCTGAGCTTGTCGAAGGGGATTTAGGGTGAGGGCTACCAAACTGGGATGCACCCCAGAGAAGAATGATCTGGGAAAGTATTGCTCAGAGACAGACAGTTATGAGCGAGGTTGTTGGCATAACTTCCCAGCGGAATACTGAGCCTAGTGCAGCGTCAACTTTAAATTGTAGGTTGGTGTTGAGGGTCGCGAAACCCAACACAACCA
>JBCDEB010000214.1:0-10230 GCA_039180005.1 Cyanobacteria bacterium P01_G01_bin.54
AACCGTGAATCCTCGAAACGACGCAGTTTACGCCAGAAAACAAAGCGAGCTGCCATGAGTCCTGATTATATGCTTACCGTTTTGAACGCTGCTTTGCCTCATTAGCACATTTTTAGGACGATTTTCTTGCGCTTACCCTGCATTAAGACCCCGGAGCCGGCCGATTTGCCGACGACCTAAATTAACCACTGGAACTTTAAAGGTTGGTGCTTCTAGCAAGCCTGAACTGGAGTTACCGACTAGACAAGCCGTGTGCTTCAAAAAAGATAAATATTCTTCACGCTTGAGATTCGCAAAGGGGTAGAAATCGCCATGACGATACTGTTCGATACCTTCACGAATCAGATGAGAACCCGCATCATTATTCGGGAGAATGACAATCTTCGGTAGAGCAATATCAGACAACAGCCGCATGGTTACCTGGATTTGCTCCTGAGCAAGGTGCATTTCTTCAGTGACTGGATGCTGAACCACTAACAGATAACCCTGTTTTTTCAGTGGGAGGGAATGTTGTTCACACAGTTTGCTAAAATCCGTGACTTGACCAGCAACAAGCTCATTCACTTGAGGTGCACCCACATGTTTGACCCGGAAGGGTTCCTCGCCCAAACGAATCAGACGTTGGGCCGCATCCTCGTTGGCAGCAAAATGTAGATGGGCATATTTACCAATAGCATGTCGAGTCATCCCATCAATATTTCCCGATAGCTCGCCGGCCTGAATATGCCCCACCGGAATGTAGCACAAGCCCCCCGCGATCGCCGCCATTAACTGCTCACCGCGATCCCCCGCCAGCATGATCCAATCAGGTTGAGCGCTCGCTAAAACATCACTAAATGAGGTAAGAAAAATACCCAAAGATTTAACCATAGAGAGATGATTGTAACCATCCAAAGACATGTAAATCGGATCGTGAATCTTAAACCCATCTTGTTCAATTTCCTGCTTAGACAAGCCATAAGCAGGCAGTAAGTGCATATTGGTTACACATAAGTGATACTCAACATCAGGATTTGCTTTACAAAGTTGTAGAATTGGACGAATATATCCCCATTCTCCCCGTGAACCCGTTACAAATAATATTTTCATTCGCGCTGCTTAACCCGCTATATCCTCCCAAGCCAACAACGTGTTTTCTGCAATCACTCGAGCCGCTGTCTTGCCAATCACCTCTTGCATCTGATTCGCTGGAATTCCAGTACCCGGACGCTTTGACCAAATCATGTCCTGGGTAATGGTCGTGCCCGCAGGAATGGGGCAGGTGGAAACAAGACTCCGAAAGGCCCAGGTGCGGATCTGTTGCTCACGAGCATGAACCGTTTTCTGATCGCCGAGTCCCACCTCAACTTTTCTGATCCCATCTACCAGGTGAGTCAAGTCTTGCATATCAATCGAAACCGATTGATCGGGACCCGGTTGATTCTTGTCCAGAATGATATGCTTTTCGATAATGCGTGCTCCGAGTGCCACAGCAGCAAATGAAGTATAGAGATCTGGCGTATGATCTGAATGACCAATGACGGCTTGGGGATACCGCGTTAGCATCTTAGGAATGACTCCCAAATTCATATCCTCATAGACCGGGGGATATTCACTCACGCAGTTCATAAGTGCTAGGGGGGCAGGGGTCGCTGCGATCGCATTATAGGTTCGATCAATCTCTTCAAAGCTAGACATTCCTGTTGAAATCATGATTGGCTTGGCAAAGCCCGCAATTCTCACCAACGTGGGTATATCCGTCATCTCTCCAGAGCCAATTTTAAAGGCGCCCACCCCAATACTTTCTAGCTCTTGAGCTGCTTTCCAGCTAAAGGGTGTGCATATGTATTGAATTTCGAGATCCTCACAACATTTTTTGAGTTTTTTGTGCTGCTCAAGGCTAAGGGCATATTTCTTGAGAAACTCATACAGCGGCTCTTCAAAATTGTCAGACATCGGGCTCTCAGGCAGCATTTCCTCATCCGGAAGATGATGCTGGAACTTGATCGCGTCTGCTCCTGCAATCTTAGACTGGCGGATCATTTCCAATGCAACATCCGTTTGTCCTAAATGGTTATCGCAGGCTTCCGCAATAATATAACAGGGAAAATTAGCACCCACAGGGCGACCATTAATCTCAAAAGTTGGATTCATTGATTCAGATGAAATTTTTTGGACTCAACAAGACAAATTTCGGGGGAGAGCGTCAAGATCATGACACAGAAGATTGCGTTAATTGTTTCTTATGATGGTAGTACAGTTCTTTGATTCCGTTTTCAACGTATATTTTGGGTGTGAAAGCTAAGAGCCTAGCAATTTTTGTTATGTCAGCACAACTGCTGGCAGCATCTCCTGGTCGCGGCTCTGAGAAGACAATTTTACCCCGTCCCTCCAGACTCTGTACCAGCTGAGCGATTGTTAAAATGGATGTTGACCGGCCAGTGCCGACATTAAAACTCCCTGTTACTGTATGTTTGTCCGCCAAAAGGTGTGCATCTATGGCATCCGAAACATGAATAAAATCTCTCGTTTGCTCCCCCGTTCCATATATATTTAAATCAGAATTATGAAGCGCTCCTGAAATGAAATTGGGAATTATAGCTGCATAGGGGCTATCATATCGCTGGTGAGCATCCCACTTTGGCATATCCAGACTGCATAGCTCTCATCCTCCAGCCCCTTCTCCCTTTTTGGGAGAAGGGGAGCCGGATTCAAAATCCCTCTCCCAGCGTGGGAGAGGGATTTAGGGTGAGGGCTTGCGTAACTGGGATGCACCCTGTCGCTGACCTGATCCATAAATGTTGAAAAATCTTAGAGCACAAAAATTCAGACCATTTAACTTCGTGTATAGTTCGACGATCTCCTCCCCCAATCGCTTAGACATTGCATAGGGATTTTGCCCAAACGTTGCGCATTTTTCAGAAAAATTCTCCGATAAATCCAAAGGGTAAACGGCACTAGAAGAGCCAACTTTTCTCATAATCAATTTGCCATTGAGCTCACAACAGAAAATATTCAGTGAACTGAGATCTTGTACAATTAATCCCGAAATAGAAAGAACTTGCCCACTAAACTGTAACTAAAATCGGTTTGATCACTCTTCACAAGAAAAGCTGTTCTAAACCAGCAATTCAAAGATGAGATGACTTTAATCGTCTTTAACTACGCTTCAAGGAGACGTCGGTCAATTCTTCTGCTCTCAAGCGTATAATCCGTGGAAGCATCATCCAACGCAAAAAACCGAAAAAGCTGTTTAAGAAAAACCCGTGTCAAGATGCGAGCGATTCCGTCCGGGGTATTTCCAAAATTTTCAATATAGCTCTTGATCATTGATGACTGTTCCTTCGAGTGAGAATAACTGAGCATTTCTGGGTAACAACATTCTCAATTTGAGCTACATCCCTCTCTCCTGATGTCTCATCTGTGCTAGTCAGAATGTCAAGAGCACTCACCAGATCAAAGCTATACACTTCAGCGAAATGATCTTCATACTCAGATGAATCAAAAAGACCTTGCATTCGCAGATAGTTATGTCTAACAATTGTTCGGATCAAGAGGCGGTTGTCAGCGTTTATAATTCCTTTTTCAAATACAACTCGCTCCAAAGAGGATATTGCACAGTCACAAATATCTTCAAGCGCAAGCGTGATCGAAAGAGCTTTATACTTGTAAATGAGGTTCGAGCCAAACTCTCCATTAATGAAGCATTGAACTCCTATCGATGTTGACAGATAATCCATCAGCTCAGACTTGGTTGGCCATAATTCTTGACTTGTATCCTCCAGAAACTGGCTCACTAGTTTAATAAGTCTATCTTCTGTACCAGATTGAAGACCACTCTTGAAATTTTCATAAATATAGTTTAGCCAGGTCGAAGTTTTCAAGTTGTAGAGATTGAGTAAATCCAATAACTCCTGAAAAACACCATTGTTGTAGAATATATTCACAACCAAGGCGTACAATCGGCAATCAAGATAGTCTTGAAAAGACAAGTCCTTTGTACCAATTACGATTTCTTCTACCTCACCGACACTAACCTGGCGACCCAAAAATTCGTATGTACTAAAGGCTCTGGGAATTACTCGCCACTTCGTGGCCAATTCGTTGCTTTTCCTTGTCACTGAACCATTCATCTCAGTTCCAGGCAAGAGCATTAGTTGATACATAACGACATACACAAATCCTGCATCAACCAAAGTATTGATGGCATCGATATGTGTCTTCTTCGTCTCACCTGGTAAGGCAAGAATAAGCTCACTATAGCTGTCTGCCCCAAGAAGTTTAGAAGACTGTGCCAGGCTTAAAATTTGCTCTCTTGATATATTGCTTCTTTTGATGTTTTCTTGTACTGCTGTGTTAAGCGTTTGGACAGAACCCGCGAGGTTAATCGCTCCCTTGACAAGCGTTGTCGCCTCTAACACTCTCTCCTTATTGTTTTTCCCAGTTGCCACATTGATGTACGTCGGCCAACCATACTGATCTTGAATTGAAGCAATTTTCTTGCAGACATCAAGATCTTCTTTGTACATCCCAAAGTTACTGTCTGCAATCAATAGGTCATGCCTTCTTTTCTCTGAAGGTAACTCACTCAACTTTCTGGCAATATAGTCCAGTTCCTGCTCAACTAAGAGCGGATCTTTTCTCTTCACAAGAGACCAAATCTGTTGACCTTCTGTACAAAATGTGCAAGTGAAAGGACAGCCTCGATTGGTTTGCACAACAGGCAGAAGTCGCCCATCAAAGTAATCATCTAAAAGTCCCATCAAATACGGGGACGGTATCTCATTCAAGTTTTTGATACGTTCGATCTTGGGAGATGTGATTAAATCACCTTTCTCATCTAGATATGAAGAATTAGCGATCAAACTCCTGTTCGATAAGAAAATCCCTAAATCAGCACAAGAAAATCCCTAAATCAGCAGACGTCTTCCAAACCTCACCCAGCTTTGACCAAGCAACTTCACCCTCCTTCTGGAGATACAAATCCAAGAACGGTTTTATTGCGAGAAAATCCTTCTGTTCTGCAAGAGCAAAAGGGAAGTTTGCCCCCCCGGAAACAGTTAATATTTGAGGGAATACGTCCTTAATAACTGAGCAATACGCGTAAGACAAGTTCGCATTCCAGACATAATTTGAGAATGAAATAATATCCGGAATACAACCATCTTCAACGACCAGGTCAAGGCAATGAGATAGATCCTCTGGATACTTAAATATCTGGACACTTGCATCTGGATAATCGCACAGAATATTAGCACCAATACCACCGATTGCTGATGGAATCGTATCGTTAGAGATTGACTGCTGAGTATAGGTCAGGTCGCATAACCAGATAACAGGTGATTCCATTTGTTCTCCTCATAATTTCGCAATCCGCTATATCGTCCTTAGGCTTGTGTGCTCTCAAGTCACCCATGGTAAAACTGTAACCCCTCACTCAACATTTCTTGGGTTTTAGTTGGCAACAGTCTAACGAACTTCGACCCATCCATAGATTGAATACTGTTGTAGATTTAACAGTCTCTCAAGTCATGCTAGCTTCAGTTCAAACGCTTTACTTCCAACGACTTCAAAGGCTGACCTCAAAGGTGGCTCGATCGCCCCTTTCATCAACTGCGCTACCATAACCCTAGCTCATTGAGCTTAGCGGCACGCTGCCGCCTGCAACCATGCCAAACCGTTATTCCGCGCTGAGCTTCACTGCTCCGCAGAAGGAGGATGGCCAGTCTTAGTCACCCTAAGGCTCGCCCCCCGCTAGAAGTCGCTTTCCTTCTCAGTCGGGTCAAACGCTTCCAAACCAACCGCCAATTCCGCGACAGCCAGCGCCAATTCTTCGGCGTCTAGGTCTGCCGCCAAGCCGCCTCGCCAGCGGCGCTGGCTCGCGATCGCTTCGGCTGGAGATACAAATTCTCCAGTAGCACCGCTCCACCGGCCAACCAAGGCGGCACAATAATCGCCCCGACAATGCCCAGCACCTGGGTGCCGCCGAGTACCGCCAGGAGCTGATAGATAGGCAGCACCTTCACCGTGTTGCCTACCAGGAGCGGGTCGAGCAGGTAGGTCTCAAGGTTTTGGATGATCACAAATAGCAACAGCACCCAGGCAAAGAGCCAACCGCCCTGAGCGATCGCCACGATCAAAGCCGGAACTGCCCCGAGCACAGGTCCAAGAAAGGGGATTAGGTTGGTCACACCAGCGATTGCCCCTAGCGCCAAGGCTACCTCTTCCAGGCCCAGCAGCCGCAACCCCGTGCTAATGATCACCGCCAAAATTGCCGACACCAAAATGCGTCCCTGAATATAATTTCCCATGCGCTGACCCACCAGGCCCACCTGAGCATACAGCCGTCCGTCCCAAGGGGCTGGTACCAGGCTCACCAGACCCGTGACAATGCGCTCTGAGCCCGCCAAAAGATAGCCCGAGAGCAGCAGAGCCAGGAGAACGCTCAAGCCACTGCCGAGCACCCCCCGTGTCAGGCTATAGGAGCGCACCAGCAACTCTTGCGAAGTCCGGAAGCCCCAATTGGTCAGAGACTGAAAATCCAGCACTTTATCCAGCTCCTGCAAAACCATGGGGTCTGTTAGACCCAACCGGGCAATCCAGTCCTGAGCAATGACTTCAACCTTATCGAGATAGGTGGGCAGTTTGCTAATCAGACGCTGCAACTGCTCAAAAACCGTCGGACCAATCAGTAAACCTAGCCCGACAAAACCGCTAATTAAAAGCAGATAGATCAAGATTACGGCGAGCCAACGGGGAATACGCAGGGCCACGGCACGATCGATCGCTGGGGCCAGTGCCGCCGCGATCACCACTGCCACCATCAGTACCACGACCAGCCAGCGCAATTGCCAAGCCAAAAGTGCTAGCACGATCGCCACGGCAACCGTCAGCAGCGTGGAGAGCGAAAGGGTAATGGAGCGTTCAGAACGTTCGGACATCGGAATTTTGGGAGCAAGAAAACCAAACTGCCCTTCATCTTAGTTGCTTGTCTGTCGTTGCAGAAATAAGCCAGGGGTTCAAACTCAATATTCTGAACTTCTTCTAAGAAACAAAAGCTGCATTAGTGAATTACACCCAACCCACCCCGGTCGTCGCTATGCGAGAACGCCCCTCCCGAGAGCTGTCCTTTAGACAGATCTCGCCCAAACCCGCATTCTACCGTTCTAATTTCGGAAAATTGGGGATCGGGTGACAGTCTAGATTAGTAAAGGTTCCACAGACTTTTGGCTAATGGATAGCTCCCGAGAGGGGATGTTCTTCATAGAACCTTTAACCTTGAACTTTTAACCTTTACCCCTTCTCCCTTCCCCCTTAATTCTAAGCGCCTAAACTGCCGTAGGCTGCTCGTCTGAGTTGCCCAGAAGATGGTCTTCACACCATTGCAGGGCTGCATCGAGGGTGGTGCTGCAATAGCTGTCCTCGCTCATTTGGCCATCCGGCTCGGCGGTATCGAGAACCTCGCCTCGTTCTAGGGCGGCCTGTACCGCTGGGTTAAGACCCGCCCAAACCAGTGTTATCTGCTGCGATTTGAGGAGTTTGCGAATTTTATTGAAGTTTAAGACAGCTGAGGAATCCAAGCCACTGACCAGGTGACAGTCCAATACCAGGTAACGCAAGGACGCAAGGTTTGTATCGACCAGACGGGTCTTGACTGCGGTCAGCAGGTGATTGGCGCGGCCGAAAAAAATAAAGCCATGGAGCTGCAAAATATGGATCGCTTCTCGCTGCTGGTGAAGATGATCTTGTTCCTGGGGCGATCGTGCCTTGGTACTCGGCTGATTGCGCCCCGAAAACTCGGCACGGGTGGCATTGATGCGGCTGTAGTTAACCAAAAATAAAACCACTGCCATGATCAGCCCGACAATGACGCCGGCTAAGAAATCCACGCTATTGATCACGACCATGATCAATACGATCGTCAGGTAGTCCATCAACGGCAGCTTAGCAAAAGATTGGTAGAGCCATTGCACCAGCAGACCAATGCCCAGATAAAACAGTAAACCACCCAGAATTGGTTTGGGGAAAAAGCTCAAAAAGCCCGAGCCCAAAAGCAGAACCGCACTACAGGGAATCAGCTTAAAGACACCGGCCAAACGATGCTTTGCACCCATCTGATGGACGAGTAATGTGCTCGGTAAAGCCTGATTACCCGCCATTCCACACCCCAAACCCGCTGCTAGATTAGCCAAACCCACCGCTTTGAGTTCCTGATTGAGGTCAATATCCTGCTCTACCGCCAGTTCAATACCATTGTTGGTGAGCACTAGGGAGAGCAAACTGATAAACATCAACGTGGCAAGCGTCCCGCTTTGACTTGCAATCACGCCCCAATCCACCGCTTGCCACTGAGCCCAGCTCAGGGGTCGCCACAAGCCGCCCTGAGGAAAGGGACCGAGCAGCCAACCGGCGGCACGGACTTGGGCGATCGGAATCTGGGTCAGGGCTAGGCCGCCATAAAAAAGAGCGATCGCCCCAAAAATACTCCCCGGCAAGATTCCATAATGAGACCAACGCTTGGTCACCAGCAACAGGGCCAATCCCAGCAACAGGCCCACCATCCAATGGAGCAGGCGATCAGGCGTTAGGAGCAACGGCAGAGTCGCCCCCGTAACGGGCAGGTCACACATCACCTGAATGCCTCCCCGCACCAGCAACAGACCCGTACCCGCCATAAAGCCCCCGACCACGGGATAGGGCACAAAACTCACCGCACGACCCCATTGGAATCGCCCTAACAACCAGAGAAAGAGCCCTGTGAGCAGCGAGCCAAGGCCGATGGCGGCAACGACGGTACTCACCAACACAACCGTCTCTGTGCTAGCGATCTGGCTGGCGATCGCTGCCGCCAACACCGCCAGCACAGCGGTTGGGGCAGCCAGGGGAGTGGCGATCATCCCCGGTAGAGAGCTGGCTAAGGCAACCACAATACTGATCGCCGCCGTACTATAAATTGCTAACCCAACCCCCACATTCAGAAAATCAGAGAGTTCCCCCGCAAAAATCAGGGCGGCATAGGAAATACCACGAATAACGCCAATCACGCCCGTCACCAAACCCGCCAGCAAACTGGAAAGGAGATGCTCGGGTTGCAGTTCTTGTTGCCAGGTAGATGCAGCAGTCGGCGGTATAGAATTAGAGGTCATCTGGAGCTATTGATAGCGGGTGTAGACCGTATTAGTATGGCGGCTGGGCAGGGCACTAGGGGAATTGAGGGTATGGATCGTTTTTTGCAGCCGTGCAACAGTGGACTCCAAACTCTCAAATTGCTCACAGATTCTATCAAACTGGGCCATTTTGGCAAGAATTTCATTTTTCTGGCGTTGCCAAGCCAAGGATGCAGGCTCAGACAACGGCTCACTACTGGCCGACGCCATCGCGAATTTTTGCGCTTGAGCCGCTTGCAACTGCTGGAGTTGCGCTTGCAGATGCTCCAAAGCGGCCTGTACCTCTGTAGACTCGCCCCAACGCATCGCCCGATCCTGAGTTTGCTGCAGTTGCTCAATCTGGTCAGCGAGGTGGCTGGCTGCCTGATCTTGGGTCTGTTCTAAGCTCTGGAGTTGAGACTTCAAGGAGGCGATCGCCTCTTGCCATTGAACCCGTTGATCACGGCTGGGCGGGTCATGACGAAGCGGGTTGTTGACAGGGTCACTCGCTGGAGGCGCTGAGGGCGGCGCAAGCCGTTGTTTTTGCAGAGCGAGGTCTTGGAGAGATTGCTGCTGGGCTTGGAGTTTTTGGGTTAAGGGTTCTAGAGTTGCTTGCAGTTCTTCCGTCTGGGCCTGCTGGAGTGATTGAAGTTCTTGCTCCATCTGCTGAGAGAGGACGATCTGAGACTGTTGTAAGTTTTGTAATTGGGCGATTAGGGACTCATTAGCTGCTGCACCAAGAGATTCGGAATCAGTCTGCAGATGAGCCTTGAGTTGTTCAATCGCCTCCTGCTGTGATTGCAGTTGACTCTCTAGCGGGGCGATCGCTGACTGTAACTTTTGCCCCTGTTGACTAATTGTCTCCTGCTGTGATTGTAGTTGGCTCTCTAGCGGGGCGATCGCTGACTGTAACTTTTGCTCTTGTTGACTAATTGTCTCCAGCTTTTGCCCCTGTTTTTCAATCACCTCATACTGTGACTGTAGCTTTTGCTCCTGTTGACTAATTGCCTCCTGCTGTGATTGCAGTTGACTCTCTAGCGGGGCGATCGCTGACTGTAACTTTTGCCCCTGTTGACTAATTGTCTCCTGCTGTGATTGTAGTTGG
>JBCDEB010000215.1:0-10176 GCA_039180005.1 Cyanobacteria bacterium P01_G01_bin.54
GATGGGACAGCGAAAATCGTAGCGGTGGAGACGGGAGAGGAAATCGCCCGTATTGACCATGACTCTGGTGTTTTAGCAGTGGCGTGGAGTCTCGACGGCAAACAGGTCGCCACCGCCAGTAATGATGGGACTGCCAAAGTCAGCACCATTCAGATAACAGTTTTACGAGCCAAGTTATGCACCGAACGTCTTAGTCGTAATCTGACGGCTCAAGAATGGGAACGCTACCTCGACCTTAACCTCACTACCTATGGCCGCACCTGTGACAATCTTCCTGCCCACCCCTCCGTCACATCGAGAGCCTTGGAACTCGCAGGCAGCAACCCTGACCAAGCCCTCACTATTCTCCAACACCTCATCCAGATTGACCCCGACGCAGATCTCGACCCTGCCACCCCAGACACCCAAGAAACCGAGCCGCAAGTCGCAATCAACAATGAACTTGCTCGCCGTAAACGCAGAGATGGTCTACAAGCTGTGGAAAATAAAGACATCGAAACCGCAACCGAACGCTTCACCGAAGCCCTCAAACTCAACCCCAAAATTGACCTCAATCCCGACACCAAAGAAATCGAGCAAGATATTGAAGCCGTGATCAAAGCAATCCAGAACCAATCAAACTGAAGCGAACCTGTTGATTAAAATAAAAACGACTTGTTAAATGATCCGACCCATGACCAAACTCTTACAAGAAGCGATTACCCAGCTCCAGCAACTCCCTGACGATACCCAAGACGCCATTGCCAGCCGCCTACTCGCCGAATTACAAGACGAAGTGCAATGGGACGCTCAGTTTGCCGCCACCACTGAGCAACAGTGGCAAGCAATGGCCGACCAAGTTCGCCAAGATATCGCCACAGGCAATGTTATGCCCCTTGATACAATTCTCTGAGTTATGAAATCCAGCATCAACGCCGCATTTCGCAGAGATTGGCATCGATACACCAACGGATTGAACAGCAGCCTATTTCCCCCAGCCCAGAGCAAAACGTCCGGATGGGGTGGCCTAACATTGTATTAAGGAAGACTCCAGAGCGCGGAAGAGGTTCCCGAGGGTTGGAAACACGAGCCTAACCCTGCGGCTGCCCTGACGCTCTGGAGACGCTGACCCACAACGACATTTTGGTGAATGACAATGAAGATTTCTGCTGCCTGCTTAGCAACGATGACCACAACCTTGCTCCTGGTGACCGGCTGTACCGGAGCTCCCTCAACGCCCAGCGATGAAACCGCTGCGGTCAATGAGATAGACGAATCAACTGGCGCATCAACCGCCACGGAAGTGTCCTACGCTGTGAACCGAGACGAAGACGGTCGTGCCCTCCATGGCTATGACCCCGTCAGCTACTTCACCACCGGAGAGCCCAAGGCAGGGTCAGCCGACTTTCAACACGAGTGGGACAATGCGGTTTGGTACTTCGAGACCGCCGAGAACCGGGATGAATTTGCCGCCAACCCCGAAAAATATGCCCCCGAGAATGGTGGTTTTTGTACCTTTGGTGTGGTTTTAAGTAAGAAATTTGATGGCGATCCTAACGTGTGGACAATCTATAAAGAGCGGTTGTATGTCTTCTTGAATGAAGAGGTGAAAGGCAAGTTTTTGCAAGACCAAACCGGCAATATTGCCAAAGTCAAAGAAAATTGGCCCCAGATCGCCGATAAAGACCCGGAAGAACTGTAGAACGGCTGAAACCAGTAGAGAGCGGCTGAGTCAACCTGACGGTGACAGGTGGGTGAGCAGTGAGCAGCGTCACATGGGCCACCCGCCTATGCTACTGATTCTCTGAGCATCAAGCCCTATTATTGAGTTATCCCCGACACGAACTTTCAGTGATCGATCACTCCAGCTCAATCTGCATTGCAAAACCCCAGAATTCTATGTAAGGAAGGGTTTCAAACCCTCCCCTACTGCATTTTTTGTTTTCGGGGTTTACAATTCGGATCGAATATCAGACTCAAACTCGATCGCGCAGTCGTTTGATCATGGCAAACTGTTAACTGCAAATTGGGAATCGGTATGACCCATAAAGATGCATCCATCCAGTCGCGGAGTCTGAACGATTAACGCGACTGGATATTTTATGTTGTTTGCTGCTGCGCTAACAATGTCCCATTCTCCTTTTAAACTTTCTCATCAGTTCTCCTATGTGGCCGTGGTCGCTGTGGGGGTGATTGTGGCGATCGCCGGCTTAAACTTTTGGGAGCAACACCAAACCAATCAACTGATTGCCGAACAGACTGAACTGCTCAAGCTCAAAAAACACCTGAGCAACCTGGAAAATGCCACTGTTAATGCCCGTCTGCATGAAGTGCAAATGCTCAATACCCATAATCTCAAATGGTTTGATGAATTTCAGAAACAAATGGATTATGTGGAGATGTTGATGTATCAAATTAATGAGAATAATCAGCCGTCCCTGATTCATGCGGACTTACAGCAAGTCAGTAAGACCCTCGATCGCTATGTCACCTCAGTGGAGCGAACCCACGACGTCAAACGGACGATGGGACTGGGACAAGAGCGAGGGATTCTCGATCAGATTCAAGCCCTAGAAGCCCCGATTCAAGACCGCCTTTCTACAGCGGGTCAACAGGCGTTAATCTTACAATTTGTCTCTTTACGACTGCTCGAAAATGAGTTTAGTTCTACCTTAAATATGCAGTTGTCTGAGCAGATTCAAAGGCAGCTTCAACAGCTACAAGCACAAGTGCAACGGGCACGGCTCAACTCAAGCCAAAAACAAGCCTTACGGCAGCAGTTACAGTCTTACAAAGGGGCGATCGCCGACCTACTCAACAGCACCCTAGAGCTCGAACTGGTTACCGCAGAAAATAGCCTGCAATACGATCGCATTGCTCCCATCCTCAGTGCTTGTCAAACCACCGTTGATCAACAGATTAACCGCAATACGCTACAACTCTATCAACAACGGCGTTGGTCGCAGATTCGGACGATCGCCGTGTTTGTGGCAGCCATCTTAATCTTACTGGCATTGATGGCCCTCCAACTTCGTGCTGCCCAGCATCTTGTGGCCCGACTTAAACAACTTGCCAATCAGATGGGGGTCTTGCGTCAGGGGCAAACCGTAGCAGCGGAGGCCCTCCCTGCGGGCTCGGATGAGGTAGGGCAATTGGCCCATAACTTTCTAACCATGTCCAACCATATTCAGCTCCAAATGGAAGTTATTGAACAGGAACGGGAAAAAGCCGAAGTGGCCAATCAAGCCAAGTCAACTTTTCTAGCCCGCATGAGTCACGAACTCCGCACCCCGCTCAATGCCATTTTGGGCTTTGCTCAACTCCTCAATCGGGATGAAACCTTACACCCCCAACACCTCAATCAAGTGGGGATTATCCAGCGCAGCGGTGAACATTTGCTTACCCTCATCAATGATGTCTTAGACATGGCCAAAATTGAAGCCGGACGGATGGAGCTGACTCTCCAATCCTTTGAGTTGGCACAATTTGTCCAAACTATTTTGGAACTGTTCACCCTCAAGGCCCAAGAAAAGGGACTTCAATTACGCTCAGAGCTGTCTGACCCCTTACCCAAAATCATTCGGGCCGATGCCCAAAAGCTCCGGCAGGTTCTGATTAATTTACTGGGGAATGCGCTTAAATTCACAGAGAAAGGTGAGGTTAAACTGTCAATTCGAGCAACCGATCTCGACCAACCCCAACCGCTGTTAGAGTTTGCAGTGGTAGATACGGGGGCAGGGATCGCCCCCCCCGAACTCGAAATCTTATTTGCGGCCTTTACCCAAACCGAAACAGGTCGTAAATCTGGCCAGGGAACCGGGCTTGGTCTCTCCATTAGTCGCCAATTTATTGAGTTAATGGGGGGGGAAATCACCGTACAGAGTCGAGTGGGTGAAGGTACACAGTTCACCTTTACCATGCCGGTGGAAGTGGTTGAATTCGAGACCCTTTCTGCCACCGAGTCCCCGACTACCCAGGTCACTGCCCTCGCTCCGGGTCAGTCCGATTATCGGATCTTGGTCGTCGAAGATAAAGAATATAATCAGCAACTGATGCTGCAATTGCTCGGCAGTGTGGGCTTTACAGTTCAGATTGCCAGCGATGGTTTAGAAGGGGTGGCTCAATGGCAAACCTGGCAACCGGATCTAATTTTTATGGATATTCAAATGCCTCATATGGATGGCTTTGAAGCAACTGCAAAGATTCGAGAAGTGGAACGGGCCCAGGGTCTTGAACCGACGATTATTGTTGCTTTGACGGCCAGTGTTTTGGCCGCTGAGCACGATCGCATCCGTGCTGTGGGTTGTGATGACATCATGGGCAAACCCTTTCAGACCCCAGCACTATTTGCTCGTTTGCAAACCCATCTCGGTGTGGACTATTCCTACACCACAATGCCCCAGGTGGAGACCGTCCCACAGCCCTCACCGAGTGATGAAACGCTGACTGAACGGTTGCAGGAACAAACGACAGAATGGATTTGGGAACTGCACCAAGCCACCTTAGAAGCCAGTAGTGAAAAGGTACTGTTTCTGCTCGAAGCGTTAGAGGATCAAGATTTGAAAAGACTGTTGGCCGATCGGGTGGATAACTTCGATTTTGAGACGATTATTGATGCGACCCAAGCGGTGATTGAAGACGCTGTGGGTGAACCGAACGTTTGTTAACGGATTCCATCTTTCACCTGCCGCCGAATCATTAAGATTGCCCCTTGGGTTGCATCATGTTGAGCACGGACGAGACACGATCGCAACCCCTCGCCTAGCCAGGGTTCTAAAGCTGGGGCCAGGCCACCCAGCAGACTACAGGCTAAGGGTTGGCGTTGTTGGCTGGCTAGAGCCTGCCAGATTTTATCGATCTCCTGGGCGGCCTGTTGCATCAGGGCGATCGCGCTCAGGTCTTGGGCTTGGGCTTGCTCGATGACGAGGGGGGCGATCGTGGCAAAGTCCTTGGATGTCGCCCCATTGGCCCAGATCATAAATTGGGTAAAGTCATTCTCAAAGCGTGCCAAAAGGGCTTGGGTCAAGGCCGAGCCGATCGCCCGGCCGTCCTGCCATTGAAAGGTCTGACGCACCGCCTGCAAGCCCAGCCAAGCGCCGCTGCCTTCATCACCTTGGGGGAAGCCCCAACCGCTGACCCGCGTGACGGTTTTCTCTTCAATCTGGTAGGCGACAACGCCAGTGCCAATGGCGATCACCGCTCCATCGGCACCGCCGTGGGCTCCTAAGCAGGAAATATAGCCATCGGAATGGAGTTCGAGCTGGGTAAAGCGATTGCAGGGATGGTCAATCTGCCGGAAATGGTCACAGGCTTTGGGCACTTGTGTCCCGGCGAGGCCCGCGCCGCAGTACCATTCGTATTGCGGATCGTCCCAGTCAATGCCGCTCTGGCTCAGGGCACTCTCAATCGCCGCCTGGATCGAATCCCAAGCGCCGGGGGCATCCCAACGGATATTCGCTGAGCCACTCATGCCGATGCCAACGAGTTGGCCCTGCTCATCTTCAATGCGGGCGATCGTTTTGGTGGCACCCCCGTCAATGCCGATCCACAGTTTGGTCATAGCGTCATCCTAGATAATCCGTAGCGCAGGTGGTCGATGAGCGAAGTCGAATCGCGTCTCGCCTGCCAGGGTCAAATTGCTCAAATTAGTTTATCAATCCGGACTTGCGTAATTTGCAACAATTAGCATCGCTTGCGAGATCCCCCCGGCTGCGCCGACCCCCTTGGTAAGGGGGTTTTGAATCGATTCAAAGGTAGATACTGTGTTTCCCTGCCCTACGTTAGTCCAATACACTTTGCAATCCATTATCTATGGTTCGGTTTCATGATGGGTCGGGTGCCCAAATTCGGTTGCTGCTTTATTCGAGACATTAACCGTACTACCTTTGACCTTGGCAATATTGACCTGTTTGCTCTGGTCATGGCTGGAAGCGTTCATATTAATAATGTCGCCGTTGTGATTGCCTTGATTTTCTGCCATAACTTTAACGATCTCCGCTTGCTTCTCTACCATGGTCTCCACAATTTCCATCAGTGAAGCAATTTGTCGGTCTTTGCTCTCTAGAATTGGTTGATATCTATCCCAGAAGTCTCGCTCGACGGCGGCTTTATCTATGCCGAGGGGTGTTTCAACACTGATTACAAAGGAGCCGTCAGACTTTTTGTTGATGCCTTGGATGGTGAGTTCGCCGTGGTTGCCGGAGACTTGGAGATTTTGGAAGGAAGTTAGGAAGGCATTCCAGTCGATGCCTTGGCTAAAGATGAGATCAACGGTTTCTTGGGATTGTTCGATGAGGCGGGCAAAGTCACCAGGTTCAAAGGTTTGGTTGGGGTCATGGGGGCGGCGATCGTCAAAACCTCGGCTTCGACCATCCCATCCGAAATAAATTGAATCACAGCAAACATCAGTGAAGTTAGTTGCATTATTAATATTCCAATCAAGAATGCACGCATCTGTAAGATTAGCACTCTGGAAATCAGAGCTTAATGCTTGAATTTGAGTGAGGTTAGCTCCACTGAGATTGGCTTCTCTAAGCTTAGCTTCTCTGAGGTCGGTTGTAATGAGTTTTGCTCCACTGAGATTGGCTCCATTGAGGTTAGCTCTACTAAGTTTTGCTCCAGTAAGGTATGTTCCTATAAGGTTAGCTCCACTGAGGTCAGTTCCTTTGAGATCAGCTCCACTAAGGTATGTTCCTGTAAGGTCAGCTCCACTAAGGTCGGTGCCTTTGAGGTTGGCGTTACTGAGGTCAGCTCTACTGAGATTAGTTTCACTGAGATTAGCTCCACTAAGGTCAGGTATAACGCGATACATTGATCGCCACTCATTCCAAGCTTCAACTCCTCGCTCCAAAATCACCAAATGCTCAGGATTTGCCACAATCACCTCTCAAGCAAAACTAGGGAGTAGGTTGGGTTGAACGGAGTGAAACCCAACACAGATAGTGTTTTCAAGATTCTACCCCTTAGTAATCCAACCCACAATTTAAAATATGTCATGCCCCTACAGTATTTAGCTTTACGTAGGTTAGACTAAACTGCGAAACCCAGTATTGGAGAGGGTTGTGTTGGATTTTGCTCCGCGCAACCCAACCTACAGTATCAAGCTGACGTTGATATGGACATGAAAATCAAGCCAATTCATGGACGATGAATCCCTTGTTTTACCAACTTTGCCGCAATTCCTTCTCCAAAAGCCGTTTGTTGAGAACGCTGGACAGGTTGAGTTTTACTGTTAATCGCACCAAGACAACCATCCAATAAGGCGGTTAGGGGTTGGGAGATTGGGGTCTGGGGTGGGAGTTGTGAATCAATCCAATGCTCAGGGGTGACGCCTTGGGCTTGGGTAATTGCTAGGAGGCGCTGATAGGTTTTTGGGGAGAGGGTAATGGTGTAGTCTGTCATGGCGAGAAATTATACAGACAGGACTTATGCAATTTGCAGCCGTTAGCAAGGTTGGCGAGATCCCCCCGGCTGCGCCGACCCCCTTGGTAAGGGGGTTTTGAACCATTCAAAACCCGATTCAATCGTTATTTATCCCAGCCGCTTGCGGCGTCACCCCCCTTACGAAGGGGGGAAGGGGGGATCTCGCAACTCAGTATCAAAATGCATCAGTCCGAATAGCTTCCGTTTTAGCCAAGCCATACCCTAACCCAAAAACAACCGATACGCCGGATTCTCATTTTCATCCCAGTAGCGATAGCCCAGCGTCTCCAAAAACTCCTGCCACGCATCCAACTCATCCGGCGGCACCTGCATCCCCACCACGATCCGACCGTAGTCCGCCCCATGGTTGCGATAATGACAGAGGCTGATATTCCAATTTGGGCTCAAGGCAGCGACAAACTTCATTAACGCTCCCGGCCGCTCAGGAAACTCAAAGCGATAGAGCAACTCATGCTTCGCTAGCGGCGAATGGCCCCCCACCATATGGCGCAGGTGCATCTTCGTCAGTTCATCATCACTGAGATCTAGAGTTTTCAAACCATTCGCCTCAAAGGTGGCAGCAATCTGCCCAGCCTCGGCCCGGTTTTGGATCTGCACCCCCACAAAGATATGGGCCGTCGCCGCATCCGCAATCCGGTAATTAAACTCAGTGATATTGTGGTTGCCCAAACAATCACAGAAGCGCTTCAGGCTGCCCGGTTGCTCGGGAATCGTCACCGCAAAGATCGCTTCTCGGCGTTCGCCAAATTCCGCCCGCTCCGAGACAAAGCGCAGGCGATCGAAATTCATATTTGCGCCACAGGCCACCGCCACCAACGTTTCACCTGAAATGCCCTCCCGCTCTACGTAGGCTTTGGCTCCGGCGATCGCCAACGCCCCCGCCGGTTCCAAGATCGAGCGTGTATCGGCAAAGACATCCTTAATCGCCGCACAGGTATCATCGGTGCTGACCAAGATCACCTCATCTACATAATCCTGACAGAGCCGAAACGTCTCTGCACCCACCTGGCTGACCGCTACCCCATCAGCAAAGAGCCCCACTTGATTCAGACGTACCCGCTCGCCCCGTTGCAATGATTGATGCATGGCATCGGCATCCACGGGTTCGACGCCAATGATTTTAATCTCCGGGCGCAGTTGCTTGACGTAGGCGGCAATACCGGAAATTAAGCCGCCGCCGCCGATCGCCACAAAAATCGCCTGAATCGGCCCCGCATGTTGTCGCAAAATCTCCATACCGATCGTTCCCTGGCCGGCGATCACATCCGGGTCATCAAAGGGATGTACAAAGGTTAGATCTTTCTCGGCTTCGAGCTGACGAGCATGGGCATAGGCATCATCATAGGTCTCGCCATGCAAGACCACTTGCCCACCCCGTGCCTTCACCGCCGCTACCTTCACCTCGGGCGTGGTGATCGGCATGACAATAATTGCGGGTGCGCCGAGTTGCCGAGCGCCAAGCGCCACGCCCTGGGCATGGTTGCCCGCTGAGGCCGCGATCACGCCTTGACGCAGGCGATCGCGCTCCAATTGCGCCATCTTGTTATAAGCGCCGCGTAGCTTAAACGAAAACACTGACTGCAAGTCTTCGCGCTTGAGCAAGAGCCGATTATCCAGGCGGGCGGAAAGATTGGGGGCGATCTCCAGCGGACTCTCACGAGCCACATCATAGACCCGAGCGGTGAGAATACGTTTGAGATAGTCGATCGCCATGGGCCCTAGAAAAAGATAAACAGTGATCTTAGCAAGTAACGAGCAGACAGAACATCCCCAACCAAGAGGGGCAATCCCATGCAGCGACAACCCGACGCAGTCGGGTGGGGTTCAGCAACAGCAACGATACCCGAGAATCAATTCGCCGTCAGAGATTTACGTTGACCCAAGCCCAGGAGCATCTTTCCTCGTCCCAAAAAAAGGAACCCAACTTGCGTGACCCCATCGCAATGCCGACATACCGTTATAACACTGAGATATCTCAAGAATGTCACCTCCAACTTGTCATTAATTACACTTGTAAATTATCAATATCAGATTTCATTGATATTCTTGAAACCCAGAAAACACGTAAAAAATCCGGGTCGTCAGGGTTTGAGGTGAAAGCTGTGTAATTTAATATAAAAAAACGAGACCGCGATCGCTGAACCCATTGAAAGCTCATTAGATTGTTGTGTCTGTCGCCCTAAACTCGGAAGACCCAGAACCTCTCCAGTAATGAGTGAAATCTTAATGCGCAACACAATGTTGACAGAGCGATCGCCTGAGTTCTAGAGTCAAAAAGATGTTCCCATGCTAATATTCTAAAGTCTTAACCTTAGGAAAAGTAAATACTAATCTAATGATTGCGAATTGTTGTTTTCCACTCTCCCTTGGGTCTTTGCATCGACTCCGAGTAGCTGTTTTAAGACAACCATTAATAAAACTTGTATTATTCACTTGGGTGCATCATGGATCAGTTGGAGTCGCCGTTACCGTTGGAATCATCGGCACTGTTGCTGGATGAAGAGAATCTGTTACAGCTCCCCGAACCATTAGAAGCAACCGGGACGTATCAAGATCCACTGTTGGCGGTTAGAACTGCTGATTTAAACGTTTGGGGGATGTCAGAAGAGAACTTGCCCCTAGGTTTAGAGCCCACCCTGAACGGTAGCCCAGTGGGTCTAGAGCCGATTACCGAACAACTAAGTCAGCTCATCGCCCCAGAGCCAGAGCCAGAAGCGACTCCCACCGCCCAGAGCCAAGCAGCGCGCGTTTGGC
>JBCDEB010000216.1:0-10137 GCA_039180005.1 Cyanobacteria bacterium P01_G01_bin.54
GCTCAGCAACCACCCGCGCTACAGGCTATTGAGCGCAGAAACCCGTAGCGCAGGTGGTCAGTGAGCTTGTCGAATCTGCGTCCCGCCTGCCCGAGGAATAATCAGTAGTTTATCTCTCCCTATGCTTTGCGGATTTGGTATCATCATTTAGATTGCAAACTCTTACTATGGCTAGCTTACAGCCCCTTTTTCTGTTTTTTGGGTCGGGCGCTCCATCGCTTGTCCCATCAGGCTTCTGAGGTTAATTGACGACACGCCCTAAACGTATGCCAAGAAAAAATACACCCGTAAGATGGGCATTGCCTACCACAGCCCATTACAAACATAATTGGGTTGACCACGAGCCTTAATCTTGTCACACATTTTTTTGTCCTTCGGATCAATAGCTCGTTTTCAGTTGAGTTTAAAAGGGAGCATCCCACTTTGGCACATCCAGACTGCATCGCCCTCATCCCCCAGCCCCTTCTCCCAAAAAGGGAGAAGGGGAGCCGTATTCAAAGTCCCTCTCCCAGCTTGGGAGAGGGATTTAGGGTGAGGGCTTGCGTAACTGGGATGCACTCGTTTAAAAGGACATGTTTTTTGGTCAATTAATAATAGATGACGAGCCCTAATCCGCCTCGACAATGTTGAGCTCATGTAGGTTCCAAAATGCGCCGCCTAGGGAGGAGAATTGGATGTTCTCAATGCGATCGCGCACCGCTTCTAGCGTGTAGGCATTCACCAGATAGAGGAAGGGCACTTGTTCGGCCACAATCTGTTGAAACTCCCCATAAATTGCTTTGCGCTTAGCCTCATCTAGTTCTTGGGAGCCCTCAATAAAGAGGCGATCGATCGCTTTTTCCCAGTCAGAAACCTGCCAATTTTCCACCGGGTCACCGCCCGGCAACGGGCCTTGATTAAACTGATGCAAAGAACCGCCGCTATACCAAATATTGAAGCTATTGTGGGGTTCAACGCCGCCACCGCCAAAGCCACCCACATAGCTCTCCCAGTCGCGGCTGCGCAGCTTTTGGATCACGGTATTGAAGTTAAGCACCTGCAAGTCTGCTTGAATCCCCACCGCTTTGAGATCTTGCTGAATTTGTACCGCCATATCCACACGCACCTTTTCCTCAGACTTGGTCAGCATGCGCAACTTAACGGGATTGCCCTCGGCATCATGGAGCAAGCCGTCTGAGTCATAGGCAAAGCCTGCGTCTTTAAACCGCTGCCGTGCCTTGTCAGGGTCGTAGGCGTAGGTTTTTAAGCCCTCCTCTGGGGAGAGATAGTAGGGGTTCTGCACGCCAATCGGGGAATGCTGCACTTCACCCAGGCCCCGGTAGATGTTGTTTTTCATCTTCTCGCGGTTGATGCTGTGGGCGATCGCCTGCCGGAACTGGGTGTTGTTGAACCAGGCAGTTTTCACCGGATCCACAAAGGGCTGGCCCTCGGCATTGGTCGCTTGGGAAAGGTTAAAGCCCAGGAAGCGGCTCTCCAAGGCCGGGCCACCGTTGTAGATCGTATATTTACCCTTCGCTTCCTCACGTTTGAGTAGACTAAAGGCTTCGGGCTGCACTGAAAGGCTATCGAGTTGCCCGGAGCGAAAGGCGATCGACTGGGTCTCGTCGGACTCAATAATCTGGATTACGACCCGGGGAATATAAGGCTGGGTATTGCCCTGAGCATCTTCTTGCCAATAGTAGGGGTTGCGCTCAAAGAGCAGGCGCTGACCCGGAATGTAGGTGGTCATCCGATAAAGACCCGCCCCCACGACCTCCTGGGGGTCGGTATCCGTGCCCCAGGTGGAGAGGTATTCCAGCTCACCCATGGCATTGGTGGTTTGGGTTGCCTCGTAGAGGGCATGTTTGGGCAAGATAGCAATACCTCCGGCGTAGCGCAGGAAGGGGGCAAAGGGTTCGGGGACGGTGAAGCGCACCCGGCGGCGATCGATTTTTTCGACCGTGGGAAAGCGATCGCCCACGCGCAGAATATCTTTGATGCCGGTGGGCACCTCGGGGTTGAGGTAGACATCGTTGTAGGAGAAGACCACATCGTCGGCGGTCAACGGTTCGCCATCCGACCAGCGCAGTCCCTTACGCAGGGTAAAGGTAATCTGACGTTTGTCCTCGGAAAATTCCCAACGCTCGGCCAGGGCGGGTTCAAGCTCACCCGTCATGCCGTTCTGGCTGACCATCCCCTCATTGATAAAGCCAAAGACATTAAAGGCGGATTGATTGAGGGGGGCATTAAAGGTTGCCGGATCGCTGGGGCTGACAAACACCAGTTGGGGCAATGACTCAACGCGATCCGTCCGCAGTCCACCGCAACCGGGTAGCAGCAGGGCAGTTGCAACGGTGGTCATGAGGAGAATGGCGATCGCCAGCGATCGCTTTAAGAACCTGCGCATGGTACAAAAGTATTGCTAGAGGAGCAGAGGAGCACGAATTCAAACTTAGCACTGTTCTCGCCAGGTTAAGGTTCAAAACCCAGCAGAATCCTTTAAATCCAGACTCAGTCGAGATCCGTCGTTTTTAAGATCCAGCAGGGGCAATCTCTACTGCTCACAGCTTGGCTCGATTGCGTCCACATGAATCCTGAAGTTTGCTTGACACTAGGGAATCATTCACAATTGGTCAACTCTGAAATTTGATCATCCAGCGCTTGGATACTCTTCGCATTACTGGCGACCCGTTGCTTTAGCTCTTCGTTGGTCATGGCGATCGCACCACGTCAAAACACTAAACATTCGCTTAATAAGAAGCGTAACACCTCGGAGGCGATTGAGATGGTACGAGCTACAGGCAGCTAAAAGTCGGTAAAAGTAGGGTGGATAAATATTGTTTGCTTCTCGTTTTAGTTTTGAGGTTATTAATTCTGCCAACCTTTTTGTGGTGAGCATTGCCCACCCTACAACTCAGTTCGGCAACCTATAAAACGGCTCCGTACGCTTCAGTAAATGCGTCACCCGCATATGAATCTGAGGCATACGCGAAACCATTATCACCCCAGTCAGTTCCCCAACTGTTCCGAACAATAAAGTACGTCGTTGTGTATCCCACAAGACAAACAGCGTGACCACCTCGTGCTGTATTTGGTAAATACTGGGCAAGGTGTCCATTGGTCTTTGTCGCGTTGTCCCAGGTTTCATCCACATTTAGTCGCGTAAGAATTGGCCCCTGATTGGCGATCCAAGACCGCCACTTATCCAAATCACGTCCAAGATTATGGAAGCTTGATATTCTGAGTTGCGCTGCTTTCGAGTAGAAGGCCGCACGCGACATCTTTGAGAGCCCGCCTGTCATCGGAAGCTCAGATTCAGTGACGCACCCATATTTGCGTGCTACGTTGAGCGCTAGTTTTGTCTGTGTTCCAGATTTCTCGATAAACGTGGTTGGATAGTTCGTTATGTTGTCTGTTTCTTTGTTGGCCATCCAAATAAACCTCGCGGAGGGTTTTTCAGAGGGTTTCTGAGATTTAGCAAGAAGTCCAGCCGTGACATAGTGCCAGCGCAGCACACCGTACGCAGTCGAGAAGCCGACACAGGCTCCAGTCGCACCTTGGTCGTCAACTTCCCACCACGCAGCACGCAGGTCTTTCGATGCTGGAGCCGTAGCAGCAATGTTAATAGCACCAGCATCAATTGCATCTTCGAATGTCCAATCATTTTCTGGTTGTGCAGAAGGCTCGCAGTTCAAAATGAACTTCTTGGTATTGATAACCTTATTTATGGACACGTGTGGAATGGCTTGTGGGCGAAAATCTTCGATTGTAATATAGCCATTGGAATCGGTATCCAATTGGACAAAAACAGTGTTGGCAATTTGCTGAGCACTATGAAAATCGTATCCTTGACTTTGACAAATATGAGTTAATTCATTCAGATCAACAACTCCATCTCGATTCAAATCATAAGACTGTAGAGCGTTATATGTGTTGGTCTTGAAAATTTGCAAGAGCATTTGAGATAGATGATCCATTATTATAACTCCTAAAGTCAACGAGAATTATCACACAAAAAAATGCAGATTAAGGTGAGTAAGTATTGATTACTGCTCACTTTGATTTTGAGCCTATCAAGTTTACTTATCTTGCTGTTTTTCTCTACATATCCAGTTTTCTGAGTTGGCAGCAGCAACCGAATATCATATGTCAGAAAAACTCATTGCATACACGATAATCGATCGCATCTCACCTAAGTCACAATTGTTGCATAAGTAAACAAACTCATGTGAATTGGGGTTGCGTTTCCTGGTTTTGGCCAATACGCTGGGCAGAGGCGAATGTTATTGAAAACAGTGAACTTCGCCCGAGGAATCGCGCCCTACTAAACCCGATAATCTGAGGCAACAATCATCGAACCAATTCCGGCATCCGTGAGCACTTCCAACAATAGGGCATGGGGAATCCGGCCATCAAGAATATGGGCCGCCTTGACCCCTTGGGCTAGGGAGCGCACACAACACGTTACTTTGGGGATCATGCCGCCGGCCACGGTGCCATCGTCAATTAAGCCGCGAGCCTGTTGAATATCGAGGCGATTGATCAACGTGGAGGGGTCTTTATAGTTGCGTAAAATCCCGGCCGTATCGGTGAGTAAAATCAACTTCTCGGCTTCCAGTGCTGCAGCAATTTCTCCGGCGACGGTATCGGCATTGATGTTGTATGGCTGGCCCGCTTCATCCGCCGCCACACTGGAAATCACGGGTACATAGCCCTTTTCTACTAAGGTTTGGATGAGGCCCGTATCCACATTACTAACCTCACCCACAAAGCCCACCGCTTTGTTGCCCACTTGCCGCGCCGTGATGAGATGACCATCCTTACCGCAGAGACCCACGGCCGAACCCCCGGCTGTGTTGATTAACGCAACGATTTCTTTATTGACCCGTCCAGCTAACACCATCTCTACCACATCCATGGTGTCGGCATCGGTGACGCGCAGGCCATCCTTAAATTGGGGTTCGATATCCAGCTTGCCCAGCCAGGTATTAATTTCAGGACCACCGCCATGGACGACGATCGGCCGCACCCCCACACAGGAGAGAAAGACAATATCCCGCATCACTTTGCTCTTGAGGTGGCTGTCTTTCATGGCGGCCCCCCCATATTTCACCACCACCGTACGACCGGCAAAGGCTTGGATATAGGGTAGGGCTTCACTGAGAACCCGCACCCGAGTGGCTTCTTCTTGCTTGAAATATTCGCTTTCGCTGCTCATCGGTTGTCTCGGAAAGTATGATTGCTTGCTGATCCAGATTTTAGGGGAGGGGGCAGATGGATTGCTCTGCTGCTTCTCTAGGCTGTATCGTAAAACCGTTTTGCACTTCCGCTACGTTCATTACATAATTTCGAGCGCTTTCGCTCTTGCCCTTGATGAAACCCGTTACGATTTTTACTGCTGGCTCGGAGCCCTTACCCCATGAGCAAGCCATGGCTCAGGCGATCACCGCCCTAGAACCCGATCGCCCCTGCCAGTTTACGCCCGGCAGCACTGCCGTTTTGATCCCGGAGACCGAGATTTGCCCCCTGACTCTAGGGGTTCCTGCCCTGGAAAATGCTTGCTTTGATCACTGCGCTGATCGGGAGGGACTGCGCGATCGCGTCACCCGGCAATGGTCGATTCCCAGTTGCGATTGCGGCGACCTCTGGTTGCCTATCGTCTGGACGGCCAAGGGGCCCCTTTACGCCGAGGTGATTCAAGCGCAAGAGGGCGCTTACCAACAGCCCTATCACCTCAAAGACAAGCAGCGTCAGCCCCTCTATCGCTTTGCCTTTGGGCTATTGGATCAGCTCCAAGCTCTGCCAGCGGTCTATATGCTGGCCATTCAATGGCAGGACGGGGGGCAGGAGAGGGGGCAGGATGAGGGGTTTGCCTTCGATCGCCTGCTGCCGTTTCCGAATGAGAGCGCGATCGCCTCGGTGGGCGTGCAGTCGCCGGATTTGTTTGCCTGTCATTGGCACTGTTTAATGGGGCAACCGATCCAGGATGTGCAGATTCGCGGGGTTTGAATTCGGAATTTTGAATTCGGAATTCAGAGTGGATTGGCTCCCGAATGGGGAAAGGGCAAAAGGAAGAAGATGAGCGCAGTCTGCTATTTCCCAGCCATATTCGGCATTTTCCGAATTCCGAATTCCGAACTCTAAATTGGTTCAGCGCGGAAAGGGAAACTGATGGACAATCTGGGCTTGCTCACTGTGCAGGATTTCTACGCCCTCTCGATCACCCAGTTGCTCGGCCACGGCGATCGCATTGCTGTAGAGTTTATAACTGTTTTCCCAGCGGCCGAGGAAGCCATAATATTGGGCGTAGATATGGAGTGCCCGGAGTTCTTGGCGCAGGTTTTGGTGCTCGCGGGCCAGCAAGACCCAGTCTTCAAGGGTGGCGAAGGCCTGAGGCCAGCGACCACTGAGTCCATAGTTTAGGGCCAGTTGCCCCAAGGCCCGGAACTCATTGGGCAGGTCACCATTGTCATGGGCATACCAACGCGCCAGGCGATATTCACCGACGGCTTGGTCGTATTGTTTGAGGGCGGCGTAGGCATCACCAATGTTGTTGAGGGTGCTGGCTTGTCCTCCCCTCTCTGGGTAGCGCCGCCGCAACAGCCAGGCCTGGCGGTAGATTTCCAGGGCTTGGGTGGGATCGCCTTGGGTGGCGATCGCCAGTCCCAGATTGCTCAAGCTCAACCCCTCACCGGGTTCATCGCCAATGCTCCGGGCCACCCGTACCGCACTCCGAAAGGCGTCGGCAGCAGCTTGGGGGTTGTTGTTGTTGAGCAGCAGCGTGCCAATGTTGTTATAGCCATAGACTTGCTGGCTGTAATCATTCAGATCGCTGGCAACCGCGAGACTGCGGCGTAGGGCGTCTTCAGCGGCGCGATAGTCACCCAACTCTAAATAGGCAAAGCCAAGATGGTTGTAAACCGCACCCATCGCAGGCAGGTCAAAAATCAGTTGATATTGCTCCAGGGCCCCGCGCCAGAGCCCGATCGCCCGGGTCGTTTGTCCCGCTGCCTTGGCGTCCTGGCCCAACCGAAAGAGGCGATTTGCTTCGGTTTCGGTGTAAGAGGGGGGGCGATCGCCGAATTGATTGGGTGTATCTAGACTGGGCGGTGGCAAAATGGGCAGCGATTGGGCCGACGCCGATTTGAGAGTTCCCAACGCCCAGGTTCCCGTTAAGCTACAGCCCACCAGCAGAGAGACGAGTAATCGTTTCCAGGCGTAAGACGAAAAGCCGTTGGGTTTAGGGCGGCTGAATTCAGGAGAAAGATGCAGCATGGCAGGGAAGGTCGCAATTCGGCCAAAGCGTTGATAGGCCAAAGCTAGCATAGATTGCGATGGTGATTCGCTTGATAACGCGCCCGCGACAGCGTAATCTTCCAGGGAATCGTCATTTTTGATCTGTGCGTGGGGCAAGGGCGAAATGAAACTATTGTGCTTGAGTAACGGCCATGGCGAAGACGCGATCGCCGTGCGAATTTTGCGATCGCTCCAGGCCCAAGCCCCCGACGCGATAATTAACGCCCTGCCCCTGGTGGGTGAAGGCCATGCCTATAGCCAAGCCGAGATTCCCATTGCCGGCCCCGTGAAAAAAATGCCCTCCGGCGGCTTTATCTATATGGATGGGCGGCAACTCTGGCGCGATGTACGCGGCGGTCTGGTTGGCCTGACCTTGGCTCAGTATCGGCTGGTGCGGCGCTGGCGCAAACAGGGGGGGCAAATCCTAGCCGTGGGCGATATTGTGCCCCTGCTGCTGGCCTGGCTCAGTGGCACGGACTATGCTTTTGTGGGCACGGCTAAATCGGAATATTATCTCCGCGACGAAGGGGGCTGGCTCAACAATCGCCGTTCGGAAGGCTGGGCCGGTTCGGTCTATTTGCCTTGGGAGCAATGGCTGATGCGGCGATCGCGCTGTCAGGCCGTGTTCCCCCGTGATGGCATGACCACTCGGGTGCTCAAGCGCCTCAAGGTTCGCGCCCAGGATCTGGGCAATCCGATGATGGATGGTCTCGCAGCCAACCTGAGCCCCAAGTGGCAAGCCGCCTGGGAAACGGGCGATCGCCCCCTTGCCCTGCTGCTCCTCCCTGGCTCGCGTGCCCCTGAAGCCCAGTCCAATTGGCGGCGCATTTTAGATGCCCTCAGTGGGGTGGGTAAAGCCTATCGCAACCAACCGATTCTCTACTTGGCGGCGATCGCCCCCAGTCTGGAGACCGAAGCCTTCCACAAGGCCCTGGTGGAATACGGCTGGCAGCCGCAGGCGCAACCGCCTGCCCTGCACCCCCTGCGGGATACCGAGGCCAGCAGCTATCGCCAAGGCATGACCCAGTTGTTGCTCACCCAGCAAGACTACAACGCTTGTTTGGTCGCAGCCGATGCGGCGATCGCCATGGCGGGTACGGCCACGGAGCAGTTTGCCGGTCTGGGTAAACCCATTGTCTCAATTCCCGGCTTTGGCCCCCAGTTCACCCCCCAGTTTGCCGAAGCCCAAACCCGGCTGCTGGGGGTTTCGGTTTGCCTGGCCCCCAGCCCCCAAAACGTCGGGGTGCTAATGAAGGGAATCTTGAGCAAGCCGGATCTGCTGCAAATTATTGGTGAGAATGGTCAGCGACGACTGGGTCAGCCGGGGGCGGGCGATCGCATCGCCGAGCAGCTGCTGGCGCTGTGGCAGTAGGGGCAGGTTTAAAGCCTGCCCCTACTCTTCCCCCATCGCCTCCGGTTGCGCCAAGTCCTCATTAAAGCGGAGGCGATTGCCGAAGGGATCAATCACTTCCATGACCCTGGCATTCCAAGGGGCTAGCTCAATACCGGGACGCAGATATTTGTAGCCCTTTGCGGTGATCTGGGCATGGTACTCGCTGAGGTTTTGGGTATCGACCATGACCGTTGCACCGGGGCAGCAATCGCCATGGTGCTCACTCAGATGCAGAATAATCTTGCCGTTGGAAATCTGCATATAGACAGGCGTATCGGGCTCAAAGCAATGCTCCCAGTCCAGGCGGAAGCCCAAATAATCCAGATAAAACTCTTTGGCTTTGGCTAGATCAAAGATGCGAAAGATCGGCACAACTCCTTGAAAATAGTCGTTCATGGCTCAAATGGTAATTATGAACTATTTTGATTTTAGTGCGTTTATGGGCTCAGTGGGGCGATCGCTCACAACTCCCGTCCCGAATTTCGCTCGGAATCCCGCCTCGCATCGCCCCCAGCATCAACTTTTTGGGCTTGGCGATGTTCAAACCGATCGATCAGCCCCTCCAGCCCAATCGCCTGGGCAAAACCAAAGACTTCATGCATCAGGTAAGCATTAGGACGAATCACGGTGCGGCCGCCCTTTTTGAGCCGAAACGTGGTGTCCAGGAGATGAATCGTCTCAATTTCCGCCCTTTCGCCATCCCCCAGGTCAAAATAGCGATGTCGCTCCAGCGCTTTTTTGCGGTGTTGGAGATACCAAAACCCCAACAGGGAGAGGAGGAGCTCATTACCCGTGCGACTAAAGCAGTAGGCCAGCAGCACAACCCCTATCGTCAGCGGCAATAGATTCCAAAAAAGTCCCAGGATCGACAGAAGCAGTTGGGCTAGGCTGGGCAACTGGTAGATCACAGACGCGAGCATCACCGCCACCACCCAAGCCAGTAGATCGGCGATCGCCCCAGCCACCCGTACTAGCCGGGGCCGGTGCACAAACCGTTGCTTTTTTGCCTCCGGTGCAAACGCATAGACAATCTGATGCAACACCCGTTGGGTCAGCGTCAGGCTAATCCAGACCAACAGGCCAAAGGTCAGGGCTTGGGGAATAACCGTTTGCTGAATGAGGAAGAGGAGCTGGGGGGTCATGGTCAGGGGGGATTGTCAAAGGATGAAAACCTATTTTCAGAATAATCAGTCTGATGCTGTTGCATCACCCCAAACCATGAAAATCTATACATCTAGACCTGAAATCCCCCCTCCCCCCTTAGCACTAATCCTGTAGGGGTTTTAAATTACTCCCCTGATTTTGCTAGGATTCAGCAGCTAAGCCCTCAAAAATGCGTTCGCAAAACCCTTGCTGTAAGGGGGTTCTGCGAAACCCCTACAAGGTTAGCCTTAGCAAGGGGGGCTGTTTTATGTTCTGGAGAGAAAAAAGAAGACCCGATAGTTCTTGTGTAGGGGCGGGGTTTCCCC
>JBCDEB010000217.1:0-10003 GCA_039180005.1 Cyanobacteria bacterium P01_G01_bin.54
CTATCAAAAAGCATTGTCTGCCCTGCAAAGCATATCAACAATTCGTAGGAGGAAAGGTGATCGGATTACAATCAAAGAAGACTCTAGAGGTTCGAAGTTAAAGAAATTAGAGGATTCCATCGCAACGTTAGACAATTTGCAAAGCAAAGCAGTTATTGAAACCGTCGAAGGAGTGCAACGGATTCGTGGTTTGGCGGGCTCAGGTAAAACAATAGTTTTGGCATTAAAGGCTGCATATCTCCATGCACAGCATCCTAGCTGGAATATTGCTGTAACTTTTAATACGCGATCGCTGAAAGCCCAGTTTAGAAGTCTCATTTATAGATTTTCTGTGGAGCAAACTGGAGAAGAGCCAGACTGGAGTCGTATCAAGGTTTTAAATGCTTGGGGGGCTCCTGGTGGGGAGGAGAGAGATGGTTTATACCATCAATTTTGTAAGATCCACAATGCGTCATATTTCGACTTCCGAACAGCTAGAAGTCAATTCGGTAAAAGTAATCCCTTTGAAATGGCTTGCTCCCAAGCTATTAGCTCTCTCGACTATACACACTCTACAGAGCATTCTTACAACGTGATACTTGTTGATGAAGCGCAGGATTTACCATTCTCGTTCTTGAGGCTTTGCTACGAGTTTTTAGACGATAAGAAAAGGCTTGTCTATGCATATGATGAGTTACAAAGATTGTCAGAAATGTCTTTGGCTCCACCTGAAGAAATCTTTGGTAGAGATTCGGAAGGAAAGCCTCGTGTCCAATTTACAGAGCCACTTGCGGGTCAACCTAGACCTGACATCATTTTGGAAAAATGTTATAGAAATTCACGTCCAGTATTAATCACAGCTCATGCACTAGGGTTTGGTATATACCGAAAATCTCCCTTGAGTCAGCAAATAGGTCTAATACAGATGTTTGATAATTCTACTCTCTGGAAGGACATTGGCTATGAAGTTAGTGGAGGAAAACTACAGGATGGTCTAAAGGTAACTCTACGTCGTAAACCTGAAGCAAGTCCTGATTTCCTAGAAAATCACTCTAACTTAGAAGACTTAATTCAGTTTTTACCATTTGAGAATGAGTTACAACAAAACGAGTGGTTAGCTAATTCAATCGAGAGAAACTTAAAAGAAGATGAATTATTGCCTGAGGATATTATAGTGATTAATCCTGACCCACTAACTACAAGAAAAAAAGTGGGAGAGATTAGACATATTCTTATGCAGAAAGGAATCAGATCTCATCTAGCGGGAGTTGATACCGATCCTGATGTGTTTTTTCAAACAGGCTCATCTATAACCTTTACGGGTATCTTTCGTGCTAAAGGTAATGAAGCTGGAATGGTATATATTATTAACTCTCAAGATTGTAATTCTGCATCTCAAAGTCTAAACTTAGCTAATATTCGTAACAGATTGTTTACGGCAATAACACGAAGTAAGGCTTGGATAAGGGTTCTAGGCGTGGGCTCCGGTATGATAAATCTTATTGAGGAGTTTAAGGAGCTTGAGCAGAATAACTTTGAGTTGAGTTTTCAATACCCAACTAAGGAAGAGCGTATGCGATTAAGCATAGTTCATAGGGATACAACGGTTGAAGAGCAAAAAATAATCAATAGGCGCACTAAGAATCTTAAGGATTTAATCGCAGATGTGAAATCCGGACGACTCTATCCAGAAGACATTGATGAGGAAGATCGTGAACAGCTAATTGAAATATTAATGAGTGGGAAATCTCAATGATATCTCCAGGAAAAATTGAACAGCAAATCAATGAGTTAATTGGTTACCTTGTTAAGGTTGGCTTGGCAGATAGTTTTAACTTCCCATTCACAAGAAGAAAGTCTGGACAGGTCACAGAGATTAGCTTTGTAGGATCAAGCTATCTTTCTACAGCCCTCAAAGAAAATTCAAATTATCTAGAAATCTATGATGGATTACATTCTGAAGGTGCCTACAATGTGAGATTACTAGATGGTGCGTTAATTTCTATGCGCTACCTATATGTTGATAGTAGTTTAAAACAGCACTATTTGAGTTTTTATCCATCACCATATTTGGAAGAATACCAAAGTGATCCAGAAATTTATTTAGATGAGTCCAACGTATTTGCCGAAATCGTCGCTCGTAATGTGGTTCCATTTCCAATACGTTTTGATTTTGATTGTCGAGAAAATATCTTTCAACCAATTATTCATCCTCGATCTCATCTAACGTTAGGGCAATATAAGAGATGCCGAATCCCTGTAACAGCACCCCTCACTCCCTACAGGTTTATATCCTTTATTTTGAGAAACTTCTACAATACAGCTTTTCAAGATTACGCCGATAAAATGCCTTCTTTTTCCAGGACATTTCAAGAATCGATTGTTGCAGAAGAGAAGACTGTGATTCATGTGCAAGTCCCGTAAGTTATAACTAGTTTGGTCTACATCGATGGAGTGGATTCTGTATTGAAACACATGCTAGTGCCCAAGCCAAGGCGATCGCTACGCTACACTACACTAGAGAGCTAAGTAACAATCTGTTGAGCGCCCACCCACGACTGAGACTGCAATGATGATCCCGCAATCCTTATATCTGGGAGCCTTCTTCCCCGCCCTGGATAGCCTCTTTTCCACCCAAGGCATTATGGTGATGCTCTTGGTGGCCTACGCCGGAGCGATGTGGATGTTCCTGACCAGTGCGCCCAAGGTTTATACGATCATGGTCTCTGACTTGGGCGTGGCGCAGGCGCTGTATGAAGGGCTGCTGAACCTCACAGTGGCGGATGTGCCGCTGCATTATTACTACAACTATGAGCAGAGCTTGAGTGCGGCGAGCGTTGACCCGCTTTATGGCATGGCGGCGATGCCGCCCGTGACCAATCCAGCGACGACCAGTAGCGCTGGGTTATGGTATCAACTCAAGAAAAATACTCAGCTCCATGTGATCGTGGGGGCACAATATGGCAATAGCGCCCGTGAACGGCATGTTTGCTTTGACCGGGATTGCCTCGAATTGCTACTGTTGCGGGTACAATCCCGACGCTTGCGCTTTAAGCTCCGCAGTCGTCGCCCAGTAAATTTTTTGGTCAAGGATATCGACGATCGCGTGATCGAGTTTGCGGAAGTGGCAAGTTAAATCCTGCGCATTCTATTCAGACCCGAAATCCCCCCTACCCCCCTTAGTAAGGGGGGAGGCTTAGCCGGGGGGATCTCGTTAGCTTCGCTTTTGCTCAACCCTCACCCCTTCATTACCCAAAACGCCTGTACCGTCTCTGCAATGCCCTTGAGGTGCAAATGATCGAAATGATCGATTTCTTCAGGGGAAAGATGGTGGGCCACATTGGCTGAAACCAGGATGGTATTGGGATCCGCCGCATCCTGGAGCCGTGCCGCCACATTGACCGCTGGACCGATCGCCGTGTAGTCCGCGCGATGCTCACTGCCAAAGAGCCCGACCACGGCCTGACCCTGATGGATGCCACAACGGAAGCGGATCAAGGGAGGGCGATCGGGGCCGCCGACAATGCCCGCCGCTTGCCAGCCTTCATTAAGGCGATCGAGGACTTGGTACATCTTGCGGGCGGTGGCGATCGCTCGCTCGACTTGTTCCTCGGGAGAAAGGGGCTCGGGCGCACCAAAGAGGGCAATCACGGCATCGCCAACGAACTTATCCACCACGCCCCCATTTTCGAAAACGACCTGGGTCATACTTTCTAGGTATTCATTGAGCAACTGGGCAATTCCCTGGGCTTGCAGACGGCTGGAAAGGGGTGTGAAGCCGACAATGTCGCTAAAGAGGATCGTCACCAGGCGCGGTTCTGGGTCAAGGTCAAGGGCCATATCACCTTTGGCAGCGCGCTCGACCATCTCCGGCGGCAAAAAACGCTTGAGTACCGCTTCGGTGAGATAGGTATTCAGAGCGGTGACTTTGGCTTCGTTTTCCTTGAGCAACAACAGGTTACGCACCTGGGCTAGCAGTTCGCGATCGTTGAAAGGTTTAGCCAGATAGGCATCTGCACCCTGTTCGGTGCCCACAATGCGGCTGGTCTCATCCGCCTTGGCCGTCAAGAGAATAATTGGTGTGCCGCGCAGGGTCTCATGGGCCCGCACCATTTGAATCAGATCCAATCCTGAAACTTCTGGCATCATCAGGTCACTGACCACGACTTTGGGATGGTAGCGCTCGACCTGTCGATAGCCTTCACCCCCATTGCGAGCCGTGTAAACGCGATAGCCGGCCTGACGCAGAATGTCACCGATATAGCGCCGTAAATCCGGGTTGTCATCTACCACCAAAATCGGTTCCCCGTCAGGATTCGTGGCGACTTCGGCCTCAGCATCACGCTCGCTTGCCACCGCATCCGGTTGGAGATCTTGGAGTTCGGCTTCGAGATCAGCTAGCTCGATCGCCGAGCGAGACAGTTCCACCGTCACCTGTTCCGCCTCAATCTGCTCCGGGCTCAGATGACTGGCACCGACAGGTAGGGTGATCCGAAAAGAAGTGCCAGCGGTCTGGCCGGTGGCACATTGACTTTGGTGCACTGATTCTACGGCAATTTGTCCACCATGCAATTCGACAATTTCTTTAACCAATGCCAGACCGAGGCCCGTGCCTTCGTAGGAGCGACTCACTGAACCCTCTGCCTGCCGAAACCGCTCAAATAAATGGGGAATCTGATCGGCGGTAATGCCAATGCCGGTATCGGCGACGCTAAGTTCGACCATCCCAACCGCATTCGTCGGTTGCACCGTTACGGTAATGCATCCCTCGGCAGGGGTGAATTTCATCGCATTGGAGAGGAGGTTATAGAGAACCTTGTCGAATTTTTCCAGGTCGAGATAGACCGTGGGGCAATCCTGCAACTGGGTCTGGAGTTGGATCTGTTTGCGATCGCAATAGGGCTGAAAGACCGCCACGATCTGCTCCGTAAATTCGGGTAGAGAGCAGGCGGCAAAGGTGGGTTGCATCCGTCCAGCATCGAGACGCTGTAAATCCAGAAGCTGATTGACCAGGCGCAACAGTCGCCGAGAATTGCGGAGGGCAATCTCTGACTGGGCGAGGGGCAGGGCTTGCTGGTTGGCGATCGCCCCCTCCAAAGGGCCAATCATCAGCGTCAGTGGGGTGCGCAGCTCGTGGGAGATATTTTGGAAAAATTCGTTCTTTTGGTGGTCGAGCTCCAGAAGGCGCTCAGCTTGCTGACGGGTGGTTTGAAAGAGGCGCGACTGTTGCACGGCGATCGCCGCTTGGGCCGCCACCGCCTGGGCCAGTTCAATATCGGCGGTAGACCATTGACGGGGATGACGACTCTGACGCAGGCTAATGCTGCCAATGATCTCCCCATCCACCAGCAAGGGAACCAGTAAGAGCGCCCGTGCTCGCGATCGCAGGGGAAGAGCGTCGGCCGATTCGTTGGCCATTGGGTTATCGGCAATCTGGTCATTGACCACCACAATCTCTTTAGTTTTGATCAGTTGTTGCAGGAGCGGATTGCCTGCGATGGGCGCAACAGATTGGGGTAGCGACGTATCTTCGGGGGCCTGGCGATCGTAGAGACCCACACATTGCACATATTCATCCCCTTCCGTCCAAAGCGAGATTGCACAGCCTTCTACTTCTAGGGTTTGACCCAACTGTCGGGTGATCGCCATAAAGATCCGCTCGGGTTCTAGGGACGAGCGAATGGCGTTGGTGATCGTATTGACCAACTCAGCCCGGCGAGCCAGGGATTGTTCCTTCTCATAGGCTTGGGCCTGGGCGATCGCCAGAGCCGCTTGATCAGCCACCATTCCCACCAGTTGAACATCATCCTCCGTCCAAGCCGCCTCGTTCTGGTAGCTATGCAAGGCCATCATCGCCAAGAGCTGACCCTGAGAGAGTAGCGGCACCAGAAGGGTGGCTTGGATACCAAGGTGTTCAAAGGCCACCAGCCGATCAGTCGAGAGTTTCACCCGGTCATCGGCGTTTAAATCTGTGGTGGCAAAGGCCTCAACCGTCTGGCTGGGCCAAATCACCGCCATCAAGTCCGTCTGTGCTAAGGGCTCTGTCTGGGACTGTTGGTAGGCAAAGAGAGCGTCCTGGCTAGGCATGGGGACAGCAACTGGACTGGCGTCGAGGGTGCTGATCATCTGGAGCAGGCAGAGATCAGCATTGAGGGTCTGGCCGACCGTGTCGACGATCGTTTGCAGCACCTCCTGCAACGGGGAATTCCCCTGCTGCTGGCTATGGGCATTGCGGATCGTATTGGTAACGGTATTGAGCAGTGACTCCCGACGCAGGGAACGGTTGAGCTCCTCGGTGCGCAGCTTCAGCACATTGTGGGTGTCCAAAGCTTGGCGCACAATTTCCATCAACTCCGTCGCATCCCAGGGCTTAGTGACATACTTAAAGACCTTGCCACTATTGATCGCCTCGACCAGATCATCTACATCGGTATAACCCGTGAGCAAGATGCGAATAATATCGGGGTATTTCTGCGCCGAGAGCCCGAGAAACTCGGTGCCCGTCATGATCGGCATCCGCTGATCAGAGATGATCACCGACATATCTGCCTCTTGGTTGAGGATCTCAAGAGCATTGGGCCCATTCTCGGCGCGGAAGACATGATACTCTCGGCGCAGGGTGCGATAGAGCAAATCGAGATTGTCCCGTTCGTCGTCTACCACGAGAACTTTGGGCTTGGTGTTTGGTTTTGTTCGAGTTTGAGACGTCATGCTCTAGTTTTTCCCTACCCGTGGCCATGAGCCCACAGAGCAAATACATGGTCTCTGCTGATATCGATCGCAACCCTTGTTAACCATATTACAAAAACGATGTTATAAAAACGATTCAGTGACGGTATCGCGTCGCTACAGAAATGTTACGGAACAGAGAAAGAAGGGAATGAGTGGACGGCAGCGCCAATCATTCAGATCCAAGTCATCACAGTTCCGGGTGCTCTGCTTATAAAATCCATTCTGAGTATCCGGAAACCGGATAGTTTTAACCGGTCGAACTCAAAATCGCCGCCTAGAATGAGGAAAGCGTGATCGGTTTAACAAACCCTTTTAATCCTAGGCGATGCTGATATCGCCGTGGGCTTCACCTCTCCATAACCATGAAACAATTCTCCCTGCTGGCGGCGGCCTGTCTTTGGTGTACTGGGTCTACCGACCCAATGACCCATCCAATCACTGTCCTTGAGCCCCATCCCCCTCTGGCGACCCTGGCCGCCCCTGCGCCAACCCTTCTGGCACAAACGCCAACCGTCCCTGCCCTAGAGCTGCTCACCTCCGGTGCCCAGCCCCGACAAATCTTCCGCTTTACCCCCACCCTCGGTGCCCAGCAGCGCATGGTACTGGTGATGCAAGCCGATACCCTTGCCACGATGGGGGAGCAAACTTTGCCGACCTTGACGCTACCCGCAATCACCATGACGGTGGATACCACCGTGACAGATGTGGCTGCCGATGGCGCTTATACGGGGCAGTTTGTCTATCAAGACCTCAGCGTGGGGGAAAGTGAGCTGCCCCCAAACTTTATTGCTGCGCTGCGGGAGCAGTTGCAGGCCCTAGACGGTTTGGCCGGTGAATTTCGCTTCGATGCTCAAGGTAATCTCCAAGATTTTGATTTGACCCTGCCCGAAACCAGTAATCCGCTCGTCCAGCAACTTGCGCAGCAGCTCTCGGATACGCTCAAACAGATTTCTAACCCCTTTCCAGCTGAGGCGATCGGCCTCGGAGCCCAATGGCGTGTCCCCCAGACGGTTGCGGTCAATGGCCTTGAGTTTACGCAATTGAGCACCTATGAGTTGGTTGCGGTACAGGGCGATCGCCTGACCCTCCAGTTTGAGTCTGAGCAGTCTGGAGCCGGTAATTTGGGCGGCTTTCCTGGCGTGGTTGAAGGGTTTGAGCCAGAGATTGAATCGCTAAAATCAGCGGGTTCTGGGGAGCTGACCTTGGATTTGGGCCAACTGCTGCCGATCGCCCTGCAGATGGAAGCGACCACTGATATGACCCTGATTGTCAATGCGCCGGGCCGACCTGAGCCGCTGAAGATTAACATGACCATCGAGATGGTCATGGAGCTAGACGGGGGCTCATGACGAAAGCCCAAAAGCTCCGAAGCGATTGACAATACTGGCTCCGATATTGCCGGAGTCTGAGGGGGCAATCTCCCCCTCAGCGGGAGGTGTCGGGGGGCTGGACCCCTGACAACCGGGTTGGACAATGAGAGTGTTGGTGTCTCTAAAGAATGCGATAGTGTCGCTTATCCAGAGTTCAGGCTGCTAAACCCCCGCCAAACGCCGATACACCGTTGCCAGCCCCTGATCATCCCCCACATTCCCCGGAAACAGCACCACCGGCAAATTGGCAAACTGGGGATGCTCACCATCGGTCGTCACCAGGGAGCAGCCGGGGAGAATTTGCCCCAGCAGCCGGGCCGATCGCAGCGCCAGCCCGGTACTCAAGACATCGTTGGAGGTGATGCCGCCCTTGCTGATCAAAAAGTTCAACGACTCCGGCAGGCCCTGGACGATCGCCATCAATAGCCCAGAAACCGCCTTGCCAAAGGCCAGCCGCTGCTCAATATCGGCAAACTGGAGTTCCTCACGACTGGTATAGATCACCGGAGTACGGCCCCGGTCAAAGGCAGTTTGCACCTGAGCCAGGATTTCGGCTTGGATCACCTCGGCCTGGTCTAGATTCTCCCGCAATCGGGCCACCGCCACTTCTAAGGGTTCGACAGTGGTTTCCTGGAGCAACACCTGGAGCTGGCGAGTGGTTTTTTGTACATGGGAGCCCACCAGCACCACACCGGGCTCGGCGTTGCGGGTGTATTGCACCATAGCGTCCGGAGCCACGGGTTGGGGCCCGAGCTGGGCCAGGGAGGTGAGCAGACTGGCGGCACTGCGGAAGAGGAACTTTTTGCCCTGGGCAGCAGCGGCAAGGAGATCAATCGCAAACTGATCAAAATCCGCCTGCACCTCCCCATCGACAGCACAACAGACATTGCCTGAGAGTTCGAGGAGGCGATCGCGGCAGCCCTGGCGCAAATCCTCCAGCACAAGGCGCTCCACCTGCTCAGCCGGAATTTCTCCTGCTGTCTTCTCTGCCACATAATCCGGTAAATAGCTGGTGCTGTAGCCAAACACCGAATCGCGGGCAAACTCCGTTGCATGAACTGGAGTAGGCATCCCGTCAATGATGAGGTAATGGACGCTCTGGCGGGTTACTCGTCCCCCGGCAAAAAAGGCTGGGGTTAAAAAATGGGCATCAAAGGGTCCGAGTTCAGCGGCGATCGCATCCGTCTCGATCGGATAATGTCCCCGCAGCGTCGAGTCCGAACGGCTGACCACCAAAAATTCATTAATTTGCTCCGCTTGCAGCGCCTGCTTGAGGTTCTGGCAGACCTCCCGGGTCGTGGCTGCCGCTTCCTCTGGAGTCAACGCCCGGGTGTTGGTCAAAATAAACACAATCGGCACCGTATCCTGCAGCCCCAGGCGCAATGTCTCCACATCCCACTGCATTAGCAACAGACAACTATGCACCGTCTGCGAACCAGTGGGGTCATCATCAAGAACAATAATTTTGGGTTGGGGCATTTTTCAAAGGTGAGGGATGGAGGGCAGAAGGATGTTTTCAAGAATGCAACGTTTTGGAACCTGAATCAATCGCCATTTTGGGCTGGATTGGCTTAAATAAAGTCAGAAGTCGATCGAGCCTGACAGGATGCGCTTAACACCCAACCCAGTCACAATAATCGCCGGAGCAATAACCTGCGGTCTCACACTGGGGCTGATGGGATGCAATCCCCAACCCCCTGACCCGGTTGCTAGCTCTCCTACGACACCGCCCACTACCCCATCAACAACTGCTCAACCTACAGCTACTCTGCCACCCACAACACCACCGACCCCCCCCCCCCCCCCCCCCCCCCCCCCAAGGGGAGAAAATAAAAATGGGGGGAAAAAAAAAAAAGGCACCTTAGAAACAAAATAAAAAAAACGATGGAAAAAAAAAATGTAAAATATAAAAGAATTTAAAA
>JBCDEB010000218.1:0-9752 GCA_039180005.1 Cyanobacteria bacterium P01_G01_bin.54
CACCCCCCCCCCCCTTCTCCAATTTTTGGGAGATGGGGAGCCATATAAAAAGCCCCTCTACCACGCCTGGGAGTGGTATTTTGGGTGTGGGCCGCCAAACTGGGATGCACCCCACCCTGTTCAAGTTTTCACCCTGATTCCCAACAGAACCAGCCGGAGCACTTCTTCGGTTTGTTGCTGAATCATCTCTGCACTCAAGAGATCACAATTGGGGTTTAGATATTTCAGGTTTTCATGGGCATCAAAATAGAACGAACAGATGCCGAGAATATTAATTGCCGTTAGAAACGAATTGAGCGGACGAAACGTACCTTCCACGATGCCCCGCTCCAGGATTTGCACAATGGATTGAAACCCGGCCTGCCACCCCGTTTCCTCACCATAGCGTCCCTGATTTTGGATGGCTTCTTGAAACCACAACATCCCGTGCCAGCGATTTTCCGATTCAAATTCCAGGTACGCCCGGATGACTGCCTCCAGGGCCTGGTCGGGTGACATTGTCGCCCAAGCCAATGGTTGAAAGGCTGCATTGATTTCATTAACCAACTGCTGTAGCACGGCTCGGTACAGCGCCTCTTTATTGCCGAAGTAGTAACACAACATGGCTTTGGTAACGCCGCTTTGGGTGGCGATCGCCGCTGTGCGTGCTCCATTGAGACCGTACTGCGCAAACTCCTCGATCGCCGCTGCCAAAATCTTAGCCTGCGTTACCTCTGGATTCCGCGTCTGCTTGGTCTTTGGGTCAGGGGGTTTCGCCTGCTCTGACGGCTTCATCAAACTCTATCCAATGCCTTTCGGGTCAGTACCAGCATAGAGGTTGACAAGTTCAAGTCGCAGCCATAGGCTAACTAAACAAATGTTTAATTAATCAGAGCTAATTCTCGCTCTGGGAGCAGTGTTATGGACAAAATCACCACAGAACAAACGTTTGAGCCCGCTCGCCTGCATCAGCAGCCAGGACTGTTTGCGCCGTTTGTCGTGACGACGGACGGTCTTCCCCTTCCAGAAGCGAGCCTGTCGGATTCCACAGAACTGATCGTGTTTGAGCGCCAGGGAGAGCAGCGGGCCTTACTGGTTCCAGAAATGGCTTATCACCATCTGGCACAAGGGGAGTTAGCAGGAGAGCCCTACATCATTTCGTTCTGTGGCGTTTGTCACAGTGGTGTGGGAATGACCCCCCTGGTTGATGGCAAAGTCCATCATTTCGAGGTGGGCGGCTTGTATAACGGTGTCGCCATCCTGACAGATGCCGAAACGGGAACCTACTGGGATCACATCACGGGACGAGCCGTGTTTGGGCCGCTGCAAGGCACACAGTTGGCGGTTTGGAATATGGAGATGACCACGGTAAACGCCGCTTTAGCCCAACGACCCCAACTCAAACTCCTGCGCTCTCATCAGCGTCCCGTTTTGACCCGTTTGATGCGACTGGGCCAGTGGCTATTTGGCCGGACAGGGTTTCTGCCCAAGCTGTTTACTCAAACCATGGCACCGGAAGATCCTCGGCTACCGAGAATGACCCTGGGACTCGGTGTTGTGGTGGAGAGATCAGCGCGGTTTTATCCCTTGTCTGCCCTCCAACAGGGTGTACAGGATGAGCTGGAGAATCGACCGCTACGGGTTACGCTGAACGGGGCGGATGGTGTGCCTCAAGCTACCTGGCAAGAGGGAACCCGACCGCTACAGTACTTCTTGCGGTGGTATGGGTTTGCCTTAACCTTTCCCCACTGCACGATCTATCCCAGTGCTCATGAAACGCAACTTGACTGACGGCCCCGTCGGCCCCCAATTAGTGAAGCTCACCCTGCCGATGGTCTGGGGACTGTTTGCAATCATTGCCTTCAACCTCGTGGATACCTACTTTGTGGGCCAACTGGGAACGGCGCAACTAGCAGCAATGAGCTTTACCTTTCCGGTTGTAATGACGCTGGGAAATCTAGCCTTTGGCTTGGGGGTGGGGGCAACATCGGTGATTGCGCGGGCGATCGGCGAAGGGGACATGCGCCGGGTGCAACGCTTTACGACCAACAGTCTGACCCTGGCACTAACCGCAGTGTTTTTGTTTGCCAGTGTGGGTTTATTTACGATCGATCCTCTGTTTAAAGCCTTGGGCGCTGGCCCCGATATCTTGCCCCATATTCGTGAGTACATGCGAATTTGGTACTTCGGCATTGTGTTTTTAGTGGTGCCGATGGTGGGCAATAGCGCTATTCGCGCGGCAGGTAATACGCTCACGCCCAGCATCATTATGACCGTGGCCGCCGGCACGAACATTGTGCTCGATCCGCTGCTGATCAATGGCGCGTTGGGCTTCCCCCGTTTGGAACTCCAAGGCGCAGCGCTGGCAACGGTGATTGCGCGGGCAATCTCGTTGGTTGCGGCATTACTGGTGCTGCGCTTCAAAGAAAAACTGCTCTCAAACCAGATGCCGGACTTGCAGGAAACCCTCTGGTGCTGGCGCGATATTTTGACGGTGGGTCTACCCGCCGCCGCCTCCAGCATGATTACGCCCATCTCGATTGGCGTGATTACCCGTTTTCTCGCGGTTCACGGTGCGGCAGCGGTCGCGGGGTTTGGCTTGGCCTCGCGGGTGGAGTCGCTGTCTTTAATTGCCATTCTGGCTTTGGCTGCGAGTATGGGTCCCTTTGTGGGGCAGAATTGGGGCGGTCAGAAAATCGATCGCGTGCGTTTAGCACTGAGTCAGGGCTATCGCTTTTGTTTGGGCTGGGGGGTTCTGATGACGCTGCTGCTGGGGCTGGCGGCGCGGGGCATTGCCGCGCTTTTTAACCCGGACCCAACTGTGATTGCGATCGCCGCTCAATACCTCTGGCTGGTTCCCGTTAGCTATGGCGCAGCGGGGCTGATGCAGGTGACCAGTTCCGCGTTTAATGCCATGGGCAAGCCGCTGCCCTCAATCACGATCACGGCAACCCATATGGTGGGCTGCTACATTCCTTTGGCCTACCTGGGGAGTCGGGTGGCAGGGCCAACGGGTATCTTTGCAGCGGCGGCGATCGCTAACCTCTTGGTTGGCTTTGGGGCGTATCTCTGGAGCCGGAAGACCTGTCTCCAGCAACTGCGCACGGTATCGGCTGAGGCTGAAGCGTTGGGATCTTCCTAATCATGGGTACTGATAGCAAGGGCTTGAGTAGGGTTTAATTATGGAACCCCCTTACCCAAGGGGGTCGGCGTAGCCGGGGGGATCTCGCTAGTCTTGCTGCAAATGCATCAGTCCCATCTATTTCCAGAGCAAAAGCCTGTAACCCTCCTCTGGTAAAGCTCACAGAATATTGCCCCACGACTTCTGACGTCGAAATTGCTAAATTATGGCAAAAATCGTCATAATCTTAGAATGAGTATTGAGGTTGAGTAACCAACAATAACCATGAAACTTCTCCGTGTCCAAGTCCCGGAGTTTCGGGCACTCAAAAATGTCGATATTTCCTTTGAGCCTGACTTTAAGCCTAGTATTTTCCCCTTAGCCAGTCAAAATGGCGGTGGAAAGAGTACGTTGCTTCAATTGATTTTTTCTTTGCTTAATTGCGCAACATCTAAGGAACGTTTTAAATATTTCCGAAACCTTTTCTCTTCTATTTATGAATCGATAGAAGAGAAGACATTTGCAAGGATAGACATCTTGTACGAGGGGGATATTCTCTCTATTGAATATAAATTTCTTGTCGCTTCAGGAATTACTCCAAAAGACGAAAAAAAAATTAGATCTCTCCTACATATCAGGAATGATCTAGAAGAGAGTTATGCCGATTTCTTGGTATATGTTTACTTTCTTGAAAAAGAATTAGAAAAAGAGACTGACCATGGAAGGCATCTTGCGAATGAGTTAGATCACAGGATTCATGACTCTATCTTCATGAGAGATGATAGATTTAATTTCAACACAGAAAAGATGATTGAATCATATTCTGCTCTAGAGCATTTTATTTCATCAACTAGCAAGAATTATCAAGGAAGAAAGACAGAAGAGTTAAAGGGTAAAAGCTCATATGATTTATTTCTAGTTCTGAAAAAAAATGAGTTGAAGGCAAAGCTCATAAGCTCTGAATTTGAAGAGACCTTTTTAAGATCTGGTCTTTCCTTTTTAGGACAGATTAATTCATTTGATGCCAACCAAGAAAACCTTTTCATGGGATATCATATATCCGGGAGCAAAAAGTATAAGAATGACTGTAATGAAGTTCTTGAAAGGGTCAGGGAGAAGATATTTTTAACCATACCGGAAACTCAGATATGTTTATTGACAGCTCGGGAAGCTAGGCAGTCTCTGTTTGATAATCATGAAGATTTCCAATATAAGAGAGAAATGCGCAAACTAAGGCAAAATATGGAAGAAGTGTTTATACCATCTTTTATTCCGACCAAAACAATACTAAAAGAATTCGAGAAGTCAAGAGATGAAGACTTCAAGAATGCCATTAAAACAGGGGGAAATTATGGTAGTAACTACACAAAACTAGTTCAAGACATAAAAAAAATACTTGTCAATAAAAGGATTGATCTCGATCCAAAAGCAACTCCTCCATTATCTAGAATCAAAGTTTTTCTCGAAGAGGATGATGAATTGAAAGAGATTTATCCGGAAGACCTGAGCCATGGAGAACTCAAGCAACTAAGCCTGTATATGTGGCTGAGACATCGCAATATAAAAGACGCCGTTGTCCTAATGGACGAAATCGAAATTGCCCTCCATCCCGACTGGCAATATCAAATCATCAAAGATCTCGAAGAATGGGGGCCAACTAATCAATATATTTTAGCGACCCATTCCTACGAACTCTGTACCGCCTTGACCCCCTCCCATGTCAAGGAAATCGAACCCAAACTTTCCACTTCTCGCAATCATGAGTCTGAGTGAAGCCGGATTAACGCAGCATTGTCAGAACATCCTCAACAGAATTCGCGCTAATAGAATCGTTCTTTTATGTGAAGGGAGTCTCCGCGAATCTGAAGAGCGCCTCTCGCCCCAGTCCTATAAGCGGATGGAAGAATTTCCGGATGCCAACTTTTATAAAGCCTGTGTGCCCAGAACTTGGCGGAACAGTCGCCCGCAATTTTTCAACTGCGGCAATCAGCTTGATGTGATTAACTCCTACTTCAGGATTCTCGATCTCTATTACCAAAATCCAGCCGACTACAAACTCAACCCCGATCTTCTCTTCGCTCTGGTTGATCTCGATAGCCAAGCAACTCCATTTTTCGAGAAATATAAAGTCTCTGATACTGAAACCCTCTTTTATGACCTCTATGAAAACACAGCGATCGATATCAGTAAAATCGCTCAGCACCATCTTTGGGTAACAGGATTTATCCACAAAGAAGCATATTTATTGCAACCCGAACTACAAGACGTTTTTGATAACTTTGAGCGCGGGCAATCCCAATATAATGGTCAACCACTTCAACTTGATACTGTTTATCTCGATATAGCAAGTGCGATGATCCCAGCTCAAGGAACCAATGCATTGCAAACTCATTTCGATACGCTCCGTCAACGGATTCAACATTGCCCTAAGCTCGATACAACGACACCGCAAAAACTCAAATCTAGTTGGTTAGCAGCTTTCCAAAATAGTAAAAATCCTCAAGAACGTCGCCAGCTCATTCGTAGCTTAATGACAGTGCAACGGGTCAAACCGCAGTGGGAAAATATTCAGCCACCCTCTACCTGGACATCTAAAGAATGGCAATTCCGAGAACAATTGGAAGTAGAAATTGGCGATTGGTATTCTGGGCAACCCGCAATCCCTGATAATCATATCGCTTGCTTCTTTCGTCAGCTTCAGGACAAGGTTGGCGTATCTTGATCAGAGTAATCACCCTCACCGTCACACGCTATGGCCACTGACGACAACCATTCAAACTTTGCAGCGTTTGCGCCTGCCCTCCACGAATCATCTCCCCTAAAGCCCCACCATTTTCTCAAGCTCCTGTTCCAGCCCCGGCAATTTTTTTCCGGGCGTTTTGGCTTGAGCGCCAAGCCCTATGTCCTTCTTGTGGCTTGGGTTTATGGGATGCATCATGTCATGGAAGGGCTAAACCGACAGCTACTGCGCTTTGAGACTGGCTTAAGTGAGAGTCGAGAGCTGATTGAACTCATTGCACCTTGGCCCTTATTTTGGCTGGTTGTCGGGGCGATGGGGGCGATCGCCGCTGTTGTGGCTTGGCAGGTTGGTGGCTGGTGGTATTGCCTGCGCCTGCGGTGGTCAGGGGCAATCAATCCTGAGCCTCGGCTCGCTCGGCTTATTTTTATGTATTCGGGCTTCATTTATACCAGCTCTAATCTAGCCTTTGTGCTCTGGCAAACATTCCGCCAATCTGATTATATTTATGCCTTTGAGGATGAAAATAAACTAGCATTTTTGTTTTTGATCTTTCCATTCTGGGCGATGATCAGTGGTTACCATGGGATTCGCGCTAACTTTAAGGTCTCTCGTTGGAAAGCACGATTCTGGTTTATTGCTTTGCCTTGCGCTCTCTACCTCATCAATTTTGCCTGGTTGGTGCTGCAACTATTGCTCTGGGGAACAGACTCAGCATCCTAAATTAACGTGAGTTCTGTTTAAGCGAAGTGATCGTATTCCTCAAAGCATTGAAATCTCGTTACCAAACCCGGTTGTCAGGGGACCAGCCCCCCGACACCTCCCGCTGAGGGGGAGATTGCCCCCTCAGACTCCGGCAATACCGGAGCCAGTATTGGTAACTCTGCTGAGTTTCAGCGTCTTGCACAGTGTTTGCTTATCCAGAACTCACGTTAAATTATCTTCTAAAATTCATTCGGCTTGCGTTTTAAGTTCATCTCGGACTTGCATCAGAATATGACCCAAAGATTTTTGCCGCTCCCATCTTTGCCACAGCCCCAGTAATAATCACGAGGGGCATTTTCGATAATCTCTTCTGCTCCGGTTGCCAGCAAAATATCACGAATATCCGGATGGGTTTGGAACTTAGCCAATACCGCTTGATACATCACTGCCTCTTTGACCGTTTCCCAATCGGTTCGGAGGGGATGCTGGCGCGATCGCCCCATCTGAGCCGCCTGTTTGGGGGTTTTTGCCAAGCGAATCTGTTCCTGATGCGGATTGCCTCGAAACTTCTGGGCTTGAAAATAATGCTCACTGGTCGACCACCAGGCTCCGTCCAATTTAAAGCCATGGCGCGAGAAATTTGAGAAACACCCATAGGGTCGCTCACGGGTGCTGTAGAAGTAAATCGTCATTGGTCAATGCTTAGTCTTTGAAGGAATACCGGAATTTCATGAGATAGAAACCGAAGCCAGCTTCGGCCCCGCTACTCTTGCGCTCGAAACTGAATCACCTCACCAAAATCTTCCGCAAACTCAGTGACAATCTGCTGTAACTTGGTGCTCTGCACAGTGCTGGGTTGACCGTTTTCTTCAGCAGCGCCCGGTTCAACCCCGTTCGTCTCTGGCGGCTCTGTCGCATCAGACTCAGCAACGCCTGGCTCTGGTAGGGGAGCGGAGGGCGGCTCCGGTTGGGGCGTCGGGGGCTCCACCACAAACCGAGCCGGAGCTTCAGATATTGTGGGTTGTGTTGGCGGCTCCGGTTGGGGCTCAGGCGGTGGTGCAGCCGGCCGATCCCAGGGTGGTGGCGTCTTGGACGCTGGGGGCTTAGATGCGGGTTGGGTCTCCCCAAACGGAGGCGGTTTGGGTTGAGCGGTGTCGCCAAAGGGCGGGGGTTTCGGTGCTGGGGCGGAAGGCAGTGGTGTTGTAGAGGAGTGTTGCGGGGCTGCTGATGCGGCTTTCGCTTTCGCATCCTGCACCACAAAATTAATTTCAAACGGCTGCATAAAAACCGTTTCAAAAGCCACTTTGATTTCTGTCGCCTTACCTTTGACAAACGAAAGCCGACCCCGAGAAGCAACGCTAATAGTCCCTAGACAATCTTCTACATCCAAGGCGACCAGGGTGCAATATTGCTCGATAAAGGAGCGCACGAAGGGCTTCATGGCATTGAGCACCTTTTGCCAGCTCTCCTGCTGCTGTTGGGCTTCACGGGCCGCAAAGGTTTCCGCCGTAGGCTGGGCCGTTTGGGGCGGGGGTGAGGTCGGGGTTTGGGGTTGGGTTTCGACTGTAGGTTGAGCAGTTGGGGGCGCGACAGGGGGTTGAGGTGTGGCAGGTTGGGGCGTAGGAGGCTGCGTCGGTTTCTGCGTCGGGGGCTGAACGGGAGTCAAGCGGGCTGTTGCGGGGGGCGGTGCGCTGGGTTTTGGCGGCAGGTTGGGTTGAGGGGACGACTTGACGTTGGAGCGCTGTGGGGCAGGACGATCGGGCGTAGAGCCGATCGCCAGCGCTGAGGGCAACAATCCCAACAGCGTCACTTCGAGCCACAAGCGGGGCTGGGTTGTATTGCGCAGCTGACTTTCGCTGTCTTTAAGTTTTTGTTGTCCTTGCAAGATTTCGGCGAGCTGCCAGTTGGGGGCGACTTGGCAGAGCTGCTCCCAGGTAGGGGCGGTCACGGCGACGAGATCATTGCGCTGGGGTGCGGTTTTGGCGATCAGGAGGTTGAGATAAAAACTGGCCAGGTTTTGCAGCACGATCATCGGTTCTCGACCGCGATCGAGCATGGAGCGACATTGGGCGATCGCCGCTTCCGGATTATCACTGTGAATCGCTTGAATCAGCGTCAGCAAATCCTGTTCTGGCACCGCACCGACCAAGTCCCAGACGGTTTCCGGGACAATCTCCGCCTCCATTAGACTGAGTTGATCCAGCAGGCTTTCGGCATCCCGCAGACCCCCGTTGGCAATTTGCGCCACCAGCGTCAGGGCGTCGGGGTTGATGGCGATCGCCTCATTCTGGGCAATTTGATCCAGATGCTGCACCATGGCCACCAAGGGAATGCGGCGAAAGTCAAAGCGTTGGCAGCGGGAGATGATGGTATTGAGTACCCGCTGGGGGTCGGTGGTAGCCAGGACAAAGACGACGCGATCGGGCGGTTCTTCCAGGGTCTTGAGCAGGGCATTAAAGGCCGCCGTGCTCAGCATGTGGCATTCATCGATCACATAGACCTTGTAGCGGCATTGCACCGGGGCAAACTGGGCCCGCTCAATAATCTCCCGAATATTGTCCACGCCGGTATTACTGGCGGCGTCGATCTCAACAATATCGATGGCACGACCCTGGGTAATCTCTTGACAGACCTGGCATTCTCCGCAGGGTTCGGGTGTGGGCGTCTCACTGCTGAGGCAGTTGAGGGACTTGGCCAGAATCCGCGAAGAGGAGGTTTTTCCCGTACCCCGCGGCCCGGTAAACAGGTAGGCAGGGGCAATGCGCCCGGAGGTGAGAGCATTACTCAGGGTCTGGGCGATCGCTTCCTGGCCCACCAACTGGGCAAAGGTCTGGGGGCGATATTTGTGGTGTAGGGGTTCATAGGCCATCGCTCACCTCTCGCAAAGCCAAAGAAGGATCCGGCGATCGCCGAATCCTTCTTTTCATTCTAGGGGTTAATTTGCCTGGGGCTCGATACTGATGAACTTCTCAAGAAACCGTGCCGGGATGGCCAACACCCGACCCACCCCGGTCGTCGCTGCGCGAGACCGCCCCTCCCAAGAGGGGATATCTGGATTAACCTAATCTTTGGGAGTCACCGTGACCAATTCTTTCCCTGTTGGAAGGGTTTCCTGAGAGTCAAACTTCCCATTGCTCAGGGAGTCCATCGTGTCCTACAGCCAGATTGTCACGTGGAAAACTACCACACCCCCACGATGCCTTGCGTTCG
>JBCDEB010000219.1:0-9593 GCA_039180005.1 Cyanobacteria bacterium P01_G01_bin.54
AACTCCCACTTTTCAGGCAAAGGCTGACCTTCCCACTTCTCGGCCTGACCATCCCGGCACAACGGTTCCGCCGACAATTCAACGTCAGATTGAGTCAACGCCTGAAACGCCGGGAATTCAAGCGCAAGCGGATAGCGTTCAACCCCAAACCCAAACTCCCACTGTCCAAGCCAAAGCCGACCTTCCCACTTCTCTGCCAGAGCATCCTGGCACAACGGTTCCGCCGACAATTCAACGACAGTTAGAGTCTTCGCAACTGACTGATTCACCAGCGATTCAGGCGCAAGCGGATAGCGTTCAACCCCAAGCCCAAACTCTTGCTATTCAGGCAAAGGCTGAAGCGCCCACTTCTCTCCCTGAGCATCCCGGCATAACAACTCTGTCTCAGAGTCAGGCCCAACCAAGTCCAGTCCAAGCTTCACCCAGTCAGCAAAGCAGTACGAGTCAGTCTCTCACTCAACAATCCACTGCTCCAAAATCATCTCGTTCTCGATCGCGCTCCAAAACCCTAACGCGTCCATCTCTGGGCAATCGCCTCCAACGCCAGCATCAGGCGGCCTCCGTTTTGACAAATCTAGGACGATTACAGTCCATGGGCCAGTCTGCTGCCTCGTCAGATCGCAATCGTGCTGCCGCTGCTTTTCCACCCCTGATCCAGCGGCAAGCTGAGTCGGGTTCATCTGCGTCCCGCCGTATAACGTCGCATCCAGGAACAACAGCTGGCTCTTGGGCCAACGTGGAAGACTTGTTGCGCCAGACTGAGCCCGGTGCTGGTGAGTCGTCCACCCCGCTTCAGCGCCAGGCTACACCAAAGACCCCAAAGCGCGATCGCACCATGCCAACCGCTTGGTCAAATATTGAAGACTTGCTCAACCAGACCTCGCCCGCCCCGTCTCCAACAGCTCCCCCGCTGCAGCGCCAACCCGAGCCTGCGCCGCCAGCTCAAGACTCACCAACGTCAGACCCGAACGCCTCAACTCAACCGACCGCTAAACGAAAGCCGCCACCAGGCAAACATCCGGGAACTAGTGCATCATCTTTGGCAAACCTTTCCCAGCTTAAACCGCGACAGGCGGATCGATCGCGCCAGCCCTCGATTCAGCGGACTGCGAGTGCTAAGACCCCGAAAAAACAGAAACAGACCCGGAAGAAAAGTCTAGGACAATCTCAATCCCTCGGCAATCGCCAAGTGCCCTTGGGTAAAAAAGCCAACCGTACCCCAGCACGTCAGGCAAAAAGCAAATCGGGCTGGACGGATCTCTCGGCACAAATGACCAAGGTTACACCCACGCTCCAGCGTCAAACCCAGACTAATCAGAATGAGCAAGAACAGATTTTTACCACCCCCCAAGGTGTCCAAACTCCCCGCCGTCAGTCCTATCATTACACCTTGCAGCGGCAGGCGGCTGAGGCGGCTCCCCCAGTCTCAGCAGCAGAGAGTAGCAGTGAGCTAAGCTCCGAAGAGGAGGCGGATTATCTCGAAACTCTTGCTCAAGAAATTTATAATATTGTGCGGGAACAAATTGCAACTGAGCAGGAGCGTAGAGGTCGTGGTTATTTGGGTCGCTTACCGTGGTAATCGGGGTTGATTGTTTTTGGATTGATCATTTTATTGTTTGGAGGGTATTAAATCATGGGCTTAGAGAAGGCATATCTTGAATCTGAGAATGGCGATAAAATTGAGTTTCAATTCAACCCAACTAAGGTCAGTTTTAGTCAGAAGAGTAAAGTAGAAGCAACAGATGCGGAGGATGAAACGGGAAACCCAAAGCAGACTTTCAAAAAACGTTGCCCTCGAAAGATTCAGATTTCTGAGCTACGATTTGATACCTATGAATCGGGTGAAAGTGTGGTTGAGAAGTATTTATATAAATTCATCAAGGCTTTGGAATATGACTCTAGTAAAGAACGTCCCTTGACCTATAGTTTTAATTGGGGTGGAAATCAATATATCAAACGATGTTTTATTACGGATTTGAGTTTTGATCTAACGCTTTTTTTGCCAGACGGGACGCCAGTACAAGCAGTAGTAAGCTCCCTATCTTTAGAAGAAATTGAGGAGACCTCTTCAAGTGGCTCAACGAATCCGTTTGGCCGGGGTAGTACCCCCAATCGTTAGACTCAAAAGATTCAAAGGTATAGAACCCAAACCCCTACAATTTCTCTGAATAGAAGTCCGTAACATTCAAGTGTCGAACCGAAGCCTATGTCCAGTAGTTACCGCCCTGACTTTAGTCTGAAAATCGACGGCACGGCCGCCAGCGATAAACTCATGCAAGATGTGCTGCAGGTCTCTGTTGAAGAGAGTTTGAATCTGCCTTGTATGTGTACCTTGATTATCCGTAATACGGAGCGATCGGGGCTTGAGGATGATACCTTTTGGCAACATGAGAGCACGTTTACGGTGGGGAAAACCTTAGAGGTGGGTTTTACCTCTAGCACCACGGCAGACTCGGAATTTGATACAGAAGTAACGGGTACATTGTTTAATGGTGAAATTACTGCTCTAGAGACCCAACTCACAGGCGGATCACAAGCGCCGATTATTATCCGGGCCTATGATGTTTCCCATCGTCTACATCGAGGTCGCTTTATCCGCTCGTTTCAGAACATGACCGACAGCGATATTGCCAAGAAAATCATTGGCGAAGTAGGGATTAGTTCTGGAACGGTTGATACAACCAGTCCGACCCATGACTATGTGTTTCAAGAAAACCAAACCAACATGGAATTCTTGCGGCTACGGGCAGCTCGTAATGGCTATGAGCTGTTTGTCCAAGATAATAAGTTTTATTTCCGTAAACCCAGTTCTTCAGCAACGGTTGATCTAACCTGGCGCAAGAACTTGTTTGATTTTCGGGTGCGGGTCTCAAGTGCGGAACAGATTAAAGAAGTAGAGGTTCGCGGTTGGGACTACACCAAAAAAGAACCGATTTCTTCAAGTAAAACCTCACAGTCGAAAGTGATCACTAGCACCAGCCATGGTAAAGGGACGACGACCAGTAGCTCCTTTAGTGGTAAGCCCACGAGCCCAAAGGTCTTAGTGGTCGATCGCCCGGTGGTCAGTAGCTCAGAAGCGGATACCATTGCTCAATCGCTTTTTGATGAACTGAGTGGTGAGTTTGTGGTGGCCGATGGTCGGGCCGATGGTAACCCTGATATTCGCCCCGGTAAATCCGTCAAAGTCAGTGATATGAGTACCTATAGCGGCACTTATTACGTTACGGAAACGCGACATATTTATGCAGATAATACCTACCGCACCGAGTTTAATGTACGGGGCATCCGGGGGGGCAATTTGCTCTCGGTGCTATCGCCACCGACCCGTTTGCTTCCCGGTCAAACCTTTTTAATTGGTCAAGTGACCGATAATAACGATACAGAGAAACTCGGTCGCGTTAAGGTTTGGTTTCCGACCCTAACCCCGAAAGAAGGGAGTGATGCCCATACTAGTTGGTGGGCGCGAGTGGTGGCGATCGGTGCAGGATCGAGTCGTGGTTTTGACTGTTTGCCAGAGGTGGATGATGAGGTCTTAGTGACCTTTGAACATGGAGATATCCATCGGCCATTAGTCCTCGGGGGCATTTGGAATGGAGTAGATAAACCACCAGAGGAAGTGACCAATAGTGTTGCCAATGGCAAGGTACGGCTGCGCACATTTAAAACCCGTTTGGGTCATATGGTACAGTTTGTCGAAGAAGATAAAGACAGTAGTTATCAAGGCGTTTATCTCACCACTGCGGGTGGGGCTTATGCCTATTTCAATGACACGGCAGATCAGAAATATATTGAGATTAAAACGATCGATGGTCATACCCTACGCTTTGATGATAAGAATGAGCAAGTTAAGTTAACCACCAAGGGGTCTCATACGGCCCTCTTTGATGATAAAAATAAGAAAATTGAAATTTCTTCCAATGGGGGGCACTCGGTTAAGCTTGATGATAGTTCCAAAAAAATCTCGATCACCTCAGCAGGCGATATTGATATCAGTACTGCCTCGGGTAAAACAATGAATTTGAGTGCGGGGACAATTAATGCGACGGGGACGACGGGAGTCAATCTAAAAGTCAGTAGCAATAAATTGGCAATTGCGAGTACTAGTGTCTCCTTGGAATCGTCGCTTTCAATGACCGTTAAAGGTCTCACTACCACGATTGAGGGGTCTACGTCAGTAAAAGTTTCATCCATTTCTATTACACTTGGGTAAAGGAGGTAAAACAATGGCTAATCTAGTAGCAATGGGAGCAATGCTGCAATGCTCCTTTGGGGCTGCACCGGCGACATTAATTGTGATTCCCAAAGGGTCGACTGTGGTGAATGCACCTTATACCTTTGCGGCGACGATTATGGACTATGCCCCGATCGCCAATATCCCCACCTTTGGAATGTGTTCTGCACCGACTAATCCAGCCGTAATTGCTGCAACATCAGCAGCGTTAGGGGTCTTTACGCCTGCACCTTGTGTGCCAGTAACGACTGCGCCCTGGACTCCCGGTTCAGTGACCACCAAGATTGGTACATTCCCAGCCCTAACCGATTCTTCAATGTGTATGTGCTCCTGGGCTGGCGTGATTAAAGTGACTTCGCCGGGTCAGTTTGTTACCCAGGTGACATGATAATCGCATCAGAATTGCTCGCACGCTGGCGATCGCAGATTCAACTCCAAGGCGAGATAAAGTTGCCCTGTTTGCCTCGTTTTCAGCAACAAACCTTCGAGCTGGTGAGCCAGCTTTTAGAGCAGTTTGGTCAGCCGATTAAGCCCGAGCAATATCAACAGCTTCAAACCAGTATTGAAAAACTGATTGCCGAGAGTTTTGTAATAGGTCCCTATGCTCACTTGACGATCGCCTTCCAGTCAAAGATGCCGCCAGAAGTCGGTATTACTTGCGATTTAGCGACGACTATCGATACCATTCCCTTGCCGGATCTCGGCAGAGACCCTGATGCTAAAGTACTCACCTTAGCCGCGCAATGGAACATAGATAAAGTATTGTTAGCCCTAGGTTCTGGCTTAGGACGGAATGTTTCACCCTTGCTCGATCAGGGCTACAGGGTTGAGACTTGGGAATGGCGATTGCCTCGGGCACTGCACGGAGCGCAATCGCTCCCCACCCATTCTTCTTCAGTCACATCGCAAGCTCCCCTACAAACTCAACATTTGCTCGACCCCTTGGCCCGGCTTGAGCCAGCGAAATATTCGTTTATTTTTGCTCCCGATCTAGCGGGGGCGATCGGTCAAACATCTGCTGCACTGCGCTTATTACTGGCGAAAGTTTCAGATGGTTTGATCAGCGGTGGACAATTTTTATTGGGGTTATGGCTGAGCGATGAGCTCATCGAGCCGGAGTTGCAAGAATGGTTGCAATGGCAGGGACATTGGATTTTAACGCTTGGAGAAATTGAGCAATTACAGTCAAGTTTACCGTTACAATTACTTAGTTGTGAGTCAACACTTGCCTATGAGCGATCGCAGCGGGGTGAACTTGACCCCAACTATCGGGCTTGGCTAGCAGGCAAAGGATTAAATCTGAGTCCGGAAGAACAGGCTGATTTACAATTGCATTGGTTGGTTTGGCAGCGGTTGTAGAAGCTCTCTATTTGATTAAGTCCAAACACGTTCTAGCACCAGCGTAAATCCGGGTAAAACAGATTCACCCGATACCGTATTGGGATTCTCTAGAACCTCAATCTCTTGACCCAAACGATAAATTTCTACTCGTCTATTTTTTGGATCAATCAACCAGCCCAGTTGTATGCCATTCTCCAAATATTCCTGCATTTTTGCACGAAGTTCCTTGAGGATGTCGGTCTTGGATCGCAATTCAATGACAAAATCAGGACACAGCGGAATAAACCCTTCCCGTTGCTCAGGGGTCAGCGCATCCCAGCGATCCTGACTTACCCAAGCGGCATGGGGGGAGCGATTTGCACCGTTCGGTAATTCAAATCCAGTCGAAGAGTCAAAGGCTTCTCCAGGCTCCTGCGCATTGCGCCACCAGAGATAGAGTTCTCCCGAAATACTCCAGTTGCGTTTGCCAGTATTACCACCAGTCGGTGGATTCACAATGAGTTCTCCAGTTGCAGTGCGCTCAAGTCTCAGGTCGCGATTGGCAGCAGCAAGCGCTGCGAATTGCTCTGGCGTAACGCACAGTGCAATGTTATCAGGACGTTGAAGTGAGAGCGGTTTAGGTTGAGGAGGAGCTTGTGCCATCACGATTCACCTCATGCGTTGCCTCATTTTAGCCCTGCCAACAGACATCGATTGCTTCTGGCATTACACATTCCTACTGCCAAACCTGCTCCAACGTTGTCACAAAGGCCGGGTAAGAAATCGCCGCCGCCTCCGCCCGGTGGATCGTGGTGGTTCCTTGGGCATTAAGGGCGGCGATCGCCAGACTCATGGCAATCCGGTGATCCGTATAACTATCGAGTTCTGCGCCCTTGAAGATGCTGCCGCCAGTGATTTCCAGGCCATCCGGTTGCTCAGTTACCCTGACCCCCATGCGTTCTAGAGCAGTGGCCATGACGGCGAGGCGATCGCTCTCCTTAACTCGCAACTCTGCTGCATCTTTAATCACTGTTGTGCCCTGGGCGCAGGCCGCCGCTACAGCCAAAATGGGAATCTCATCGATCAGGCGGGGAATTAGGTCGCCCGCAATCATGCAAGCTTTGAGCGAGCCCGATCGCACCCGTAAATCCGCTATGGGCTCTCCGGTCACCCGCCGTTCATTCTCCCGTTGAATATCTGCCCCCATCCGTTCCAGGGCTTCTAGCACCCCGGTACGAGTGGGGTTCACGCCGACATTTTCAATCAACAACTCCGAGCCCGGCGTGATCGCTGCCGCCACCAGCCAGAAGGCCGCCGAGCTAATATCTCCTGGTACAACCACGGTTTGCCCCTGGAGCGGCCCGGCCTGACCCATGACGGTCACCCGCCGGGTTTCTGGATCAGTTTCCAGCGCTGCGCCAAAGGCGCTGAGCATCCGTTCGCTGTGATCACGGGAGCGGGCGGGTTCAATGACGGTGGTTGATCCCTCGGCCGAGAGCCCGGCCAGCAAAATACAGGATTTGATCTGAGCGGAGGCGATCGGGGAGTGGTAGGTAAACCCTTTAAGCGCTTGGCCCTGAATCGCCAGCGGCGCGAGCGTATTGCCCTGACGTCCCCAAATCTGTGCCCCCATCTCAACGAGGGGCTTGATCACACGAGACATGGGGCGCGATCGCAAGGAGGCATCCCCGGTGACACAAAAGAGTCGTCCCGGATGGGCGGCCAGCAGACCCAGCATGAGGCGCAGGGTCGTCCCGGAGTTGCCTGCATCTAGCAGGCCTTCAGGTTCCTGCAAGTTACCCAGGCCAATGCCCTCAACGGTGACTTTCTCGGTATTGAGGGGGGAGATTTTTGCTCCCATGGCAGTAAAACAGGCAGCGGTACGGCGGGGGTCTTCGCCGAGGAGCAGGCCATGAATCGTGGTCGTGCCTTGGGCGATCGCCCCCAACATCAATGCCCGGTGGGAAATGGATTTATCACCAGGAATCTGGATTGTGCCACGGAGGGCAGCGTTGGCGTTGGGGGTAATGACCAAGTCTTGGTGGTTTTGGTTGGCGTGCAAGGCGATGGTGGGCATGGGGAAATCCGGGTGGGGCGATCTGATTGTACGGAGGTGGGGGAGTGAGGGCAATCATCCTCCCCCAAACCCGACTCAAACAGTACGATAAATCTATCGAGTACGTTCACCCCACCATGTCACCCTCTAGCTCAACACCCCTGTAACCGCTCTCCCCCCGCAGCCTGAGCCGTGGAAAATGCCGCCTGAACCCGACATCAGTCACTGAGTCTTGGAGGATGAAACGCCTGTGGATAATCTGCTCCAAGAACAGATCGCACCAAGGGTTGCCGCCAGGTGAAGTCCCAGGTATTCGTCGTCGATTCAATATCCAGCAAATCCACGAACGATTAACCTCCCTGAAACACATCATGAGCCCTTGAATTAACCAGGAGATCCCTTAATCCCAATCATCAATCAGCTCATCAACCTCAGCCACACCTGCCGTATTGCCCTGAGCTTCGTAAAGCTGACGTACCGTTTGCAACGTGGCGATCGCCTCTTCCGTTTTGCGCCGATCTTCCAAGACTCGGGCCAAACCCAGGTAAGCTTCTGGGTTTTGGGGATCTAGCTCGATCGCCCGTCGATAGGTTGCAGTTGCTGTGAGATTGATCCCTTGATTAGCCTGAAGATTCGCCAACTCCAAATAGGCTAAGGCCAGGTTGCCATCGAGGCGGATCGCCTGACGCAGGGCGGTATCGGCCGCCTCCCATTGCTCCTGCTGGCGATAGATGCGACCCAATTGCATCTGGACTTCGGCATTATTGGGGTCGAGTTGAGCGAGCTTCTGGAGCGTGGCCACGCCCTGCCCATAGTTGCCCTGGTTCAGTTGCGCCACGGCCAAGGGCAGATATAACGAGACTTCTTGGGGATGGGCAATCAGGGCCGCTTCCAGATGGCTGACTGCTTCCGGATAGCGTTGCTGCTCAATCAGCACCGCACCCATGGCACCCTTGACCGCCGCCGGATTGTCTGGGCCTTGGGCCAGTAGCCGCTCGTACGTTGCCCAAGCCTGCTGGAATTGGTTCTGGCGCAGTTGCACCGCCGCCAAGCCCCGATAGCTCAGCCAATGCTTGGGGTCGAGGGCGATCGCTTGAGTATAGGCAGCGGCGGCGGCGGCATAGCTGCCGGACTGTCCATGGCTGTAGCCGAGGGCGTAGTGAAAGCTGGGGTTATCGTCTTCCAGGGCGATCGCCTGCTGATAGGCCGTAATCGCCGCTGGATAGTTGCCCAGACTGGCTTGCAAGTAGCCAATACCTGAGAAGATCCGAGCATTGTCGGCATCTAATTGGGCGGCTTGTTCATAGGCGGCGATCGCACCTGAATAGTCCCCGGCTTCGGAGCGTTCGCGGCCTTGGCGCAGCAGCGTCGAGAGTTGTTGCCGATTGGCCGCTGTCTGAGCCGGGGCCTGGGCCAGCAGAAGCGGCTCAGGCAGAGCAAGGACTTGAGCCGAGGTAGGAGTGGCCGCCATCAAGAGGCTGGCACTCAGCAAACCTGCGAGTTTCCACGTCTTAAAGTTGACCATGTGAGATATCGAAAAGCTTGTGTGTGAGGTTAGTTTGTCGAATGGTAGCACTTGAAACCCAGTGACGCAGTCATTGATACGGTCAGAGGGTGTCATTGTCAGCGCAGATACAGATTTATAGGCCACTTTCAGTCTCAAGACATCTCCCTTCCGGTAGAGACGCTGTTGAATTCGGAATTCATCACCGATCGGCCCATCACATTTGGGGGGGGATCGTCATACCGTTCTATCAGAACTCAAAAGTCCGGTTACGGATCATCTAGCTCAAAGGGTGCATCCCAGTTACGCAAGCCCTCACCCTAAATCCCTCTCCCAAGCTGGGAGAGGGACTTTGAATCCGGCTCCCCTTCTCCCTTTTTGGTAGATGGGGCTGGGGGATGAGGGCTACGCAGTCTGGATGTGCAAAAGTGGGATGCTCCCAGCTCAAACCCATAGATAACGTGAGTTTCGGTTAAGCGAAG
>JBCDEB010000220.1:0-9262 GCA_039180005.1 Cyanobacteria bacterium P01_G01_bin.54
GAATTTTTGTGTGGGCTCACCCGGTTGCTGGGCAATGCTATAATGCGGGATCAGGCGAGAACGCTTGACATGCGGCTGTGGTGGTTGGTTTTTTTACCCAAGCTCCACTTGTCTCACACTCTGTTAGGCGATCGACATGTTCTGTAATATAAGTTCAAGGATTTATGTGATCTGAATGGAGAAGCAGCGAGACATAACCAGATGATATAGACCCGATCGCCAGGGAACCATTTGTAAAAATCAATAGCTGCTAGGGCTATGCTGTTTGCAGCTAGAGCCAGTTTATTTCGTTGCCACAGACCCTTTAGCGTTTATGACGTATAGGTCACAGCGTTAATACTGCTATCCCGTAACAAAACGTAACTTCAATCGTTTCCCCTGCCATTGTATAAAGAGAACCGAATGATTTAGAGCCAAGGTGAATTCAAAACTACCGAGCTCGCTTGTAAATTTTGCATCTTGTAGGGTCTAGAGAATGGTTTTAAGGTTCTCGAGATGGAAGCAGAACAAGCGATTGCTTGGAACTAGCGAGTTGTCCTTGGCTTAGTGAGCTGGGTTCAAACCCGCCGAATGGTAAATCCCTAAGGGTGAAACTGAATTCGCTCTCACAGCAAGCAAAATTAATATTCAAAAGGAGATAGACTCAATGTTTGACGCATTTACGAGGGTTGTTTCTCAGGCTGATGCCCGTGGTGCCTTCCTGAGCACGCAACAACTGGATGCCCTGCAGGCCATGGTCAATGACAGTAACAAGCGCTTGGATGCGGTGAACCGGATCACCAGCAATGCTTCCAAGATTGTCACGGATTCAGCACGTTCGCTATTTGCTGAGCAGCCCCAACTCGTCCAGCCCGGTGGGAATGCCTACACCAGCCGCCGCATGGCAGCTTGTCTGCGCGACATGGAAATCATTCTGCGTTACGTTACTTATGCTGCCCTCGCTGGCGATGCTAGCGTCCTAGAAGACCGTTGCCTCAATGGTCTGCGGGAGACTTACCAAGCGCTGGGTGTGCCTGGTGCTTCTGTTGCAGTTGGCGTAGGCAAGATGAAGGATGCTGCCATTGCACTTGCCAATAGCCCTGCTGGTATTACGCCTGGAGATTGCTCTGCACTGATGGCTGAGCTAGCTGGCTACTTCGATCGCGCTGCTGCTTCAATTGCTTAAGCGAATTGAGCTGAAGGGGGCTGAATCAGAGATCTTCACTGATCCCCAACAGACCTGTTAGAACACCTATTTGGAATTTAAATCATCATGAAAACTCCCATTACCGAGGCTATTGCGGCTGCTGATTCCCAAGGTCGCTTTTTAGGCACCAGTGAGCTACAAGCTGCCAATGGTCGTTTTGACCGTGCTGCTGCTAGCATGGAAGCCGCTCGTGCCCTGACCAGCAAATCTGATTCACTGATTTCTGGTGCAGCCAACGCGGTATACCAGAAGTTCCCCTACACCACCCAAATGCAAGGACCCCAGTATGCTGCAGATCAGCGAGGCAAAGACAAGTGCGCTCGTGACGTCGGTCACTATCTGCGCATGGTCACCTATTGCCTGATTGCGGGTGGCACCGGCCCCATGGATGAGTACCTGATTGCGGGTCTTGAAGAAATCAACCGCTCCTTCGATCTCTCCCCGAGCTGGTATGTTGAAGCGTTGGGTTACATCAAGGGCAACCATGGTCTCAGTGGCCAAGCGGCGAATGAAGCCAACACCTACATCGATTATGCGATCAATGCTCTGAGCTAGTCCTCGCATGAGATTTTGCCCGGGAAAGCGTAAAGAGACTAGTTCAATGCGTTTTTCCGGGCATTGTTGTCTCTAAATGGGGACGATTCATCTACATTAGTTGACAGACATCAACGCTGAATCAGGCTGAAAACGTGGACGAGGAAAATCTCAATGGGATGGGGGTGGATTGGACGGTCGAAACGGCGATCGCAAATTTGCAACCCAGTGTCGAAGGCAGCTTACGCTATTATGCAGCCTGGTGGCTCGGTCACTTCCAAGTTGCGCATCCCGACGCCATTGATGGCTTGCTTCTTGCTCTTACAGATGAGAGTCATCGCTCCCCGGATGGTGGCTTTCCTCTCTGCCGTAATGCGGCTCGGGCTCTTGGTAAGCTCGAAGATGCTCGAATTGTACCGGCGCTTTGCGCTCGCCTCGCCTGTGAAGACTATTATGTCCGTGAGGCTGTTATCCAATCTCTGGAGCGGCAGAGGCAATCGAGTTGTATTCCTGAGTTGCTGAAATTTTTGACCGGGGGCGTAGAAGCAGCCGTTACGATTCCCGGTAAGCCTCATCTGGTGCAGCCCTACGAAGCGGTGATGGAGGCCCTAGGAACGTTGCAAGCCACGGTAGCGATCGTTCCAATTCGGGGATTTTTAGTGCATCCTGTGCCTAAGGTTCAGTTTGCGGCAGCTCGTGCCCTGTATCAGCTCACCGGCGAAACTGAATATGGTGAGCGTTTGGTACGGGGACTCCAGCATGAAAAATTGGCTGTGCGGCGTTCGGCGCTGATGGATCTGGGGTCATCGGGTTATATTGCGGGGGCAACGGCGATCGCCGATACCCTAGCCGAAAATAGTCTCAAACTGATTGCGCTCAAAGGTTTGCTGGAGAGTCATTTTCAGCACTCCTCTACACCCTCGTCTGAGCGCGATGGCATTGAGCTGGATGGGGCAGCCGAGCACATCCTCCAAATTATGGATGACCTGTTATAACGGCTACCCCTGATCCGGCAGCCTCGCAAATGATGTCCACTCCCAATCTCTTTCCGTTCTATCAAGCCATCGACCAGGCGGGCTCGGCTGAGTCCCTGCGTCAAGCGGTGATCCGCCTCAGTGACCTGCGAGCCGAGGAGAGTATTTTGAAACTCATTGAGGCTCTGGGGTATAACAATCCTGGGGCAGCGGTTGCCGCTGTTGAGGGACTCATTGCCATCGGCCGCCCCGCTGTAGAGCCCCTGCTGGGTAATATTGATGGCTTTGACTATGGCGCACGGGCTTGGGCGAATCGGGCGCTGGCGGGGATTGGTGATCCTCGTGTTTTGGATAACCTCTGTGATGCTTCGCTGAGTGACTTTGCCTTGAGTGTCCGTCGGGCGGCAACCAAGGGTCTGGGCAATATCCATTGGGATTGGCTTGCGGCAGCGGAGCGCCCAGCCGCCCAGACTCGGGCTTTGCAGACGCTTCAGCAGGCGATCGCTGACGAAGAATGGGTGGTACGCTACGCGGCTGTGGTGGGTTTAGAAGGGCTGGGGATACAGGTTGCTGTGCACCGCGACACCGTTACAGACTGCCTTATGACTTTGGGCAACACAGAACCCGAACAAGTGGTGCAGTTGCGCATTCGTCAAGCGCTCGCCCGGCTTTAGGGGGGACTGACGCGTTATGAGAATGACTGGTCGAGGAATTGTCCTGGGCGTTTGCCTTCGTTTCAGAAATTGACTCAGAGAATGCGTCTATGGGTTGAACTCAAACAGTGGCATCTGGGTCTGAGCAAAGACGTGACCAATTAAGTATAGCGAGCCACAGAGTACGGCACGAGAGTCTGAGTTCAGGGTATCTAAGGCCGCAATCACATCTGTCTGGCATTGACAACTCTCAGCTGGGAATCCTAATGACTGGGCGATCGCCTGTAAGTTTTCCGGGGGCTCGCTCTGATGATCCGGAACAGACACGAGGGTGAGGCGATCGCCGGGACGCAGCAGGATAGCGAGAATCGCCTGATGATCTTTGGTCGCCAGCATCCCCATGCACCAATGGGTGGACTGGGTGGGGAGGGTATCGAGGTAGTCCCGCAACACTTGCGCGGAACCAGGATTGTGGGCACCATCGACGAGGAGGGGGCGCTCGTTCCACGTCAGCCATTGGAGCCGGGCGGGCCAGTGCACCTGTGCCATACCGGCCACGATCGCTGCATCGGTAATCGACCACCCTTGATTACGGAGACTGGCGATCGCTGTCAGGGCCACCGCCGAGTTATGCAATTGCACTGCGCCCACCAAGCGAAGGGGATATTCGAGATCTCGCCATTGGGCCCAGCCCGGTTCTGCGGCTGGGGTTGCGGGCCGCACCCATTGGGTTGGGCAGTGGAGATCTTGCACCTGTTGATGCACAATCAATTGGGCTTCTGGGGGCAACTCCCCAATAACCGCTGGCCGCAGCGGCCGCAGAATTCCTGCCTTTTCAGTGGCAATATGGGCTAAGGTCGGGCCCAGACGTTGGCAATGGTCGAGACTCAAGGAGGTAATAATACTCACTAAGGGGCGATCGCAGACATTGGTCGCATCGAGGCGGCCGCCCAAGCCCACCTCCACCACCGCCACATCCACTTGCTGCTCGGCAAAATAGAGCCAAGCGGCAGCCGTGACAATTTCAAATATTGTTGGCCGCTGACTGGGTTCAGTGGTATCGATCGCCGCAATCACCTGCTGGAGTAACGCCGCTAGAGCGGTGAGCGCAATGGGCTGCTCCCGGAGAACGAGTCGTTCAGTCCAACTCACGAGATGCGGTGAGGTATAGCGTCCGACACGATACCCTGCCGCCGTCAAAATTGCCGAAAGATAGGCACAGACGGAGCCTTTACCATTCGTACCTGCCACATGAAGCATGGGGACACGCTGCTGGGGATTACCCAAACGGGCTAAGAGCGCCTGGATGCGTTCTAAGCCCAAATGTACGCCAAAGACTTGGTAAGGAGCTAAAAGTTGTTCGATTAGCGCTTCACTCGACATAACTTGTCCTCGCGCAATTGCAATAGACCTAATCCACAGTATTGCTCAAGGCCGACGCGAACCCCAAATAACTGTCCGGATTCAGACCCCGTTCGCAATCAGATGGGCATGGGGTTCGAGAGCCATCGGCGATGGTCTAAAACGTCATCGGTTTTGTTAATTCGCTAACGGTTCAGTTATTACAAATTGTTTACACTGATTCATACTTTGTGATGTTTGGAGGAAAAGCGTGTGAGTGATTTGCATGGGCTGGCGATCGAACAGTGGGGTCTGTTGCTCTTGGTCGCTTGGGCAGTCCTGGGGTCAATGATATTCACCCTTTGGCTCCGGTTTGCCAACCTCCGCTGCTGGAGCACGGCGTTGGCGCTGCTGCGGCAATCGCCCCTGAGCCAGACCGGGCTTACCTCCCGTCAAGCCCTGACCACATCCCTCTCAGGAACGGTGGGCTTGGGCAACATTGCCGGGGTGGCGATCGCTATTACGGTCGGTGGGCCGGGGGCCTGTCTCTGGATGACGGTGGCGGGCTTTCTCACCATGAATACGCGCTTGATTGAATGCACCCTCGGTCAACGCTACCGCCAGCGTCAGGCTGATGGCACGATCGTGGGTGGCCCGATGTATTATCTGGCCCAAGGCTTAGCCCGTCAGGGTCGAGCCCGACTGGGCCAAGGTCTGGCGACAGCGTTTGCCCTGCTCTTGGTGCTCAGTACCCTCGGATCGAGTAGTCTGTTTCAGAGCGGTCAGTCCTATATTGCGCTCCATCAAGTCCTGCCCCAACTTCCGCCCTGGGGCTATGGTGGCGTAATGGTGCTACTGGTTACCCTGATTACCCTGGGTGGTGTGCGCCGCCTTGGCAAGGTGACAGAGCGTCTAGTGCCCCTGATGTGCGGCGGCTATATCTTAATGGCGCTCTACGTCGTACTCTCCCATTGGACGGTGATTCCCGAGGTTGTGCACACCATTGTCACCGAAGCCTTTGCCCCCCGTGCGGGTTTGGGGGGGCTCTTGGGTGTGATCGCTCAGGGATTTCGCCGCGCCACGTTTTCCAATGAAGGGGGCTTGGGTACAGCGGCGATCGCCCATGCGGCCGTCGAAACCGAGCAGCCCATTGAAGAGGGAATTGTTGCCACCTTAGAACCCTGCATGGATACGCTGCTGATTTGTAATCTGACAGCATTAGCCATTCTGGTGACCGGGGTCGAATCTCGCCCCGAATTTGAGCAGTTCACGGGTGTCGAGCTGACTAGCACTGCCTTTGGGTCAGTAGTGGGCTGGTTTCCGGGGCTGCTGGCTCTCGTCACCTTTTGCTTTGCCTTCTCGACCATTCTTTCTTGGGGTTACTATGGTCAGCAGGCTTGGTGCTATCTCTTTGGGGCGCGATCGCGCCGCATTTACCAGACGGTGCAATTGGGGGTTATCTTTGCCGGTGTATTTATCTCACCCGCGATCGTTGTGGAGTTTAGCGATGCAGCGCTGCTCCTGATGACCGTGCCCAATCTTTTGGGTTTGTATTTCCTGGCGGGTGAAGTGAAAGGCCAACTAGATTGTTACCTGGCGTCTCGTTTAGTTAGCCGTCGTCAATCGCGTCAGTCGTCCCATTGGCCAAGACCCCATTTCCCCCCCTTGCCGATGATGCAATGGTTTGCGGTACAGGGGGATTAATCCCCGCTCGCAGTTTTCTCTACGGACTACTGTCGTGGCAAACCTGATTGGGTTCGTTAACGTGAGTTCTGGATAAGCAAACATCGAGCCCAACCCAAAAAGCGCTCCGGACAGGGGTCGAACCTGTAGCCGACCGCTTAGAAGGCGGTTGCTCTATCCATTGAGCTACCGGAGCTAAAGCATTGCTATTGTAGCGGCCAGCGATTTCAGAAACAAATTGCTGCCAAGACTGAGAACACCCTGAACTCACTTCAAATTCTGAATTCCGAATTGGGTATTCTGAATGCAGGTCTCAATCAATAGATTTTCATCCTTAATCTCGTAGAGTGAAAAACGATAGCTAGATTGGGGCAAGACAGCATTGCAAACGGTAAACGACGAACAGCGAACTGAACCGATTCAAACGGTCGGCATCATTGGTGGTGGCCAACTGGCAGCCATGACGGTGCCTTATGCAAAAAAGCTGGGTGTGAACCTGGTGGTGCAGACACCCCACCGGGATGATCCCGCGGCTCAGCTAGTGACTGACGTGGTGCTGGGGGCGATCGCTGACTGCGATGTCACCGCCCAACTGAGCGATCGCGTCCAGGTGATCACCTTTGAGAATGAGTTTATTGAGCTGACGGGTTTGGCTCAACTGGCTGAGCATGGCGTTTGTTTTCGTCCCTCACTCTCTGCCCTTGCGCCCCTGTTGGATAAATACGAGCAACGCTGCTACTTACAACAGCTTGGCTTGCCTGTGCCGCAATTTAGTCTGTTAAACGCGGAGACGATAACAACCCTTGCCCCACAATTTGGCTTCCCGCTGGTGCTCAAGGCTCGCCGTCATGGCTATGATGGCCGTGGCACCTTTATTGTGCGTACAGACGCAGAACTCGATACGCTCTGGAACCAGTTGGGTCAACCGGAATTGCTGGTGGAGCAGTATATTCCCTTTGAACAGGAACTCGCGGTGATGGCCGCCCGAGATATCATGGGTCGGGTTGTGGTTTATCCCGTGGTGGAAACCCAACAGAAAGACCAAGTTTGCCATCGGGTGATCGCCCCTGCCGCCATTGCCGCAACGCTGGTTCAGCAGATCTGCACAGCAGCGACCACCTTGCTCAATGCGTTAGAGGGGGTGGGCATCTTTGGCATTGAGCTGTTTTTGACGCCTGAGCAGAAGATCTTGATCAACGAAATTGCCCCACGTACCCATAATTCGGGTCATTACACCCTGGATGCTTGCGATATTTCTCAGTTTGAGCTGCATCTGCGGGCGGTGATGGGCCAGCCCCTGCCCGAGCCACAGCTCACCTGTGCAGGGGCAGTGATGGTGAATTTGCTCGGCTACGAAGACTCAACCTCTGACTATGCAACGGTGCGAGCGGCGATCGCCGCGCTCCCCAAGACCCACGTGCATTGGTATGGCAAAACGGCCGCCCGACCCGGCCGCAAGCTGGGTCATGTGACAACGATCCTGACAGCCGAGACGATGGGGGAAGCGGGGGCGATCGCCGATCAGATCGAAACGCTCTGGTATGGCAGCAGGCAAGATGCATGACAATGGGTGAGACGGATGCGCTAAAAAACCTAAGTTTCGGTTAAGCGAAGCTGTCGCATTCCTCAACGCACCGAAATCTCGATGTCAAACCCGGTTGTCAGGGGACCCGCCCCCCGACACCTCCCGCTGAGGGGGAAATTGCCCCCTCAGACTCCGGCAATATCGGAGCCAGTATTGTTGATTCTGCTGAATTTTAGAGTCTTGCGTAATGTTTGCTTATCCAGAACTCACGTTAAAAAACGTTATGGAGCCAACCCTTTCTTTTCTCTGAAGTGCTCCGACGCTTCCCAAGAAGAAATTCCCACGCAGAAGGGACGTGCTCGCACCGCGACGACCGGGGGGTTTGGGTACTGTGGCTGCTAAGGTAGCAGCGTGTTTCCCCGTTCAAAGCCCCTGCATATCTAGGGTCTCCAGTTCGGCAAGCACCGCTACCATATAGGCTTTGGCTTGAGCGGGACGCCTGGGTAACTCATTGATAGCCAGCATTTCATCTACGCTATAGTCATCATCACTCTCCACCACCTCCGCGAGCCAGTCGGTAATTGTGTCTGGGTGTTGCAGGAGGTCTTGGGCAAATTCGAGGGGAGTTTTGCCGGAGTTTTCGGCCACGACCTTGGTAGCCAAGCAGAAATTAAGGAGCTTGCCGACTTTCGTATCAGGGGTGGTACACATCAGAACGGCCATTGTTTGGGCCAAGAGTTGCTGTTTTTCCATAAATTGAAGCTGCCTGCAATATTCAAAGCGGCTTAACGCTATCACACCTCTTTACGCAGAGGGTGTTATATAACATACTCTCTAGATTTATCCAGCGGGTGGCGATTGACGCTCGCTTGTTGCCTATCATTCGCACCAGCGCCAGAACCACTGCAAGCGACATCAACGTTGTACTCGATAAAGATGGGGCGGCGAAGGGTCGGCAAGCCTGAAGGTCTTCTGTGGTTAGACCTTCGTATTCTTCGAGAATTTCGGTGGGGGTTGAACCATGGGTGAGGAGGTTTAAGATGAATTCCACCGTGAGCCGTGTTCCTTTGATAACAGGTTTGCCGACCATGATGGCGGGGTTGGTTGTGATGCGTTTTAGGAGTGGGCGATCGCTCATTATTGTCCTTATTTTTCGGATTTATTTAGCAGTAATAGTAGGGTGTGTTAGGCGGTCAGGATTTTGGCTCATTTATGTCAGCTTTGATCCGCCGTAACGCACCGATGCAAGGTGCTTTGGGTTGGCGGTGGTGCGTTATGCAGGAAACAATATTTTTCCATTTCAATCCATTTCTTGCCCTGCTAACACACCCTACACGCTCATCATTATCCTTATTTTTTGGATTGA
>JBCDEB010000221.1:0-9248 GCA_039180005.1 Cyanobacteria bacterium P01_G01_bin.54
CCCTGTTTTGCCCTCAAAACCACCTCAAAGCCTTGTCCTGTAAAGGTTTGAGTACCCCCGGAATTGCCCCCAAATTGCCCCCAAATTGCCCCCGTTTTCGAGGGGCGTAAGTACGTACATGGGTTGATCAAGAGTATGTGACAGTTGAGGTCTTTGAGGGGTGTTGTTAAAACCCCCCATATATGGAGCAACTTTGTTTCTGTTGTTAAAAACCCCCAGATATGGCCTAAGCGGGTTAAAGAGTGTTGGGGGCTCCCTATTGGCCTTTGTTGTGGGTGAGAGGATATCTAGCTAAACTGGCCTTAACCCGTTCCAGGCCATTACCCTATGAGTTCCGTCACTTTGAACATTTCTGCTGAAGCTTTAACCGAATACATCCGCAAACAGCGTCAGATTGCCGCTGAAGCCGTCGCAGTCAGGACGCACATAGAACGCACCTTGCCGGTGTACATGCAAAAGCTTACGGAGTTACAGGAACAGGCCACGGAGACCGCTGATCATCTTGAGGAGGTCATGCAGGCCAAACAGGCGGAGCAAGACGCTGAGGTAGCTGCTGAAATGCTCAATCAAGTGGTTGTACCCAGGACATTGCCGCCGCTGTTGCCGAGGTGAGCTTGGATGCTCCTTGGGAATCCTTGATGTTAGAAAGCTATAAGAAAACTGAGACTTAGCAACTAAGATTGATATGCAAAAAACAGATAATGGTTCAGAAACATTAGGCAGCCGTGTTTCTCGCCTGAAAGATACCCTGGAAACTCTCCAGATTGCCGATGAGGCTTCTAAGCAAGGTTACTTGCTCACCAGCTCCGAGGTTGCCGATATGATGGATGTCAATGCATCCGCTGTTACCAGCCGGGGCGATGTTTGGGAATGGCGAAACTGGATAGTTTCAAGAATCAGACGTGAGGGTAATCAAATCCTTTGGCAACTGGAGCGAATAGATGAAGACTGACCAAGGCGATCACACCCTCTGAGACGGGAACACTAACAGCACCATTTAGTGATTCACCTTTTCTGCCCTCGGCCTCACCGCTGGGGGCTTTCCAGTAACAAAGTGCAAAAACGATACACTGTACGCACTGAATGAATTCGTTGATACTGACGATAATTGACGTCTACTGATGATTCCCGAAGTTACATTCGATAACTTTATTTTTTAAGCAAGTACAAAATCCCCCTCACCAGCCCCCGGTCGAGGGTTTTCTTTTGGCCCACACCACAATCACCGTCCCCAGCCACAACCCGATAAATAAGGCAGCTCCCCAAAATTCAGCACCAGGCCGCCCATAGTCCAGCAGGGAATCATCGGTTGCATCCGCTACGATCTCTTTATATTCAGTGTTTTCGTAAAAGCTATCCATATGAAAAACCCCACCTGGCAAGCTGGCGGGGTAGCATTCTACGATCCTAGCGTGCCCCAGAGAGGTATGAGGCTAACCGGGGATGTTGCGATCGCACCTCTTGAGCAAGGAACACTGTTATCTCCTGGGCTCAATTGTTTCCTATCCTTCCCCCCACGGCCTCACCGCTGGGGGCTTCTTAATGTCAAAGCTGTGCCAGCCACAACCAGGAATAAGCCAAAGAACAAGCCAGTTACCCCAAGCTCTCACCATCAGGGCGTCCATAGGCCATCAGGGCGTTAGTTGTAGAAGCATCTGCTACGACGGCTTGGTATTCGGTGTTTTGGTTAAGGTTACCCATTTGTAAAAACCCTATAAGAAAAACGCCCGTGATATTAGGAGCATCGATCGGGCGGGAACGTAGTGTATATTCCATCGCTAGAATGCCCAAAGAAGGTATGGGGCTAACTGGTTGGGTTTGAATAGAGAAAAATCTGGCAAAATGGGGGAAAGTTGCTGATAAATCCTCACGATGAGTCGTAAAAGCCCGCCGCCAGATCCAGAACGTCAGATTTTGCAGAAAATTGCTCAGGCGTTAGTGCAATGGAGCCCATTGGGAGGTAGCGGGTGGCTATTAGCCCATTTTCTCTGGCAACAAGATTGGGTACAGGCAGCTATTACCTTTCCGATGACAGCTGTTTCTGTCGTCTGGGCGGCCTATACCGAGAGCTTTATCGCTCGACTGCGTGAGATTTTTAGCGATCGCGGTCGCCAGGATGCTGATTCGCTAATGTCAGGCGTTGGAAAGGTTGATCAGGCATTGCGCTGGCAAATCTCTGGCTATGAAGATAAATATCTCAGGTGTCAGGCTAATGCCTGCCGGGATTTTGTGATCGAAGGCTTTCGTAAAAATGAGGGCATCTTTACGCCCATGCTGACGGAGGTGTTTGTGCCATTAGAACTCGATAATGAGTTTGGTCATGGCATCGATGGCAGTGCAATTCCGGCTGATTTTAGTGCAGATAATCCTGAAGTCTTGGAAAAATTGCGAGAGAAAGAAGGAATGTCGATTTGGGATTTTTTGCATCAGGTGAAACGCATCCCTGCCTATCGACGCACTGCGATTCTGGCTTGGGGCGGCTACGGCAAAACCACCCTGTTGCGAAACCTGACCTTTCGCTATGCCTCAAACCCAGGAAAGGTGCGACGGCAGTACAAAGTACCCCGGCTGATTCCCTTCTTGCTTTATCTTCGCAAGTGGCGTGATGTGCTTGCTCAGGACGATGCTCCTAGCCTTGCCAAGTTACTGACCGAGCAGTATATCCCCGAGTTGCCCGAGGGCCAACGACTGAAGCTGCCCCCCAATTGGGCTGATAACCTGCTGCGGCGCGGGGAGGGGCTGGTGATGATCGATGGCTTTGACGAAGTAGCCGAAACCCAGCGTCAGGCCGTCAGCCAATGGATCAACACCCAAATGACCGAATACCCCCGCTCGGTATTTATTTTGACCTCGCGCCCCGCTGGATATGACCATTACGAAGCCGATAAGCTGTCCACTACCCTGCGAGTGCGCCGATTTAATGATGATCAGCGTGATCAGTTTATCCAGCGGTGGTATCACTGTCAGGAGCGCTATGCTCGAGGCGGGCGGGATACCCCCGATGTCAAGAAAACCGCTGACGATGCCGCCGAACAGCTAATTGCACAAATCAACCAACGCGAAGAGCTGCGGGCGATGGCTCAAAATCCGCTGATGCTGAGCATGATTGCCGCCTTTCATCGATTTTATCCAGGGGGAACGCTGCCCCAAAAACGAACAATGCTCTACCAAGACATTTGCCAGATGCAGCTTGAAGATCGGCCCAGAGCTAAGCGCATAGAAATGCTACTACTCTGCAAAGACAGCCAAAAAGTCTTGCAAGGCATTGCTCTCGAGATGGTTCAGCGCAACTGTACCACCCTGCCCCAGACAGATATGATTGCCCTGGCGAAAACCTACCTTGAGCAGGTGACTGATGAGGTGGTTTGCCCAGAGATGTTTTTAGACCAGATTGTGAAAGTCAGCGAGCTACTGGTGGAGCGCGAAGCCGATGAATATGAATTCGCCCACCTGAGCTTTCAGGGCTATTTAGCCGCTACCGAGATCAATCGGCGGGGACTGGAAACTCTGCTGGTCGAGAACTGGGATAAAGCCTGGTGGCGGGAAACGATCTTACTCTATGCCATTCAAATGAAGGATCCGACCCGATTAATTGGGGCTGCCTGTGGACTAGGACCAGAGGCAACTGAGCTTGCCTATGCTTGTTATCGAGAAAATCCACGTTGGGTTGCGCAGGAAACGTTAGATGCCATCCAAGAGCTGGTCTACCAAGAACTTGAAAACTTACTGCGGGAAGGTGATTGGAAAAACGCTGATCTGCAAACCTGGCGGGTGATGGTCCAGGTTTGTAAGAAGGACTTTCCAAATCTTTTATCTTCCAAAGAGCTATTAAATTTCCCTTGTGAAGATTTACATCGGATTAATGACCTGTGGCTGAAATATAGCGATGGTCATTTTGGCTTTAGCGTTCAAAAAGAAATGTATCTATACTGTGGCGGGATCTTAGATGGCAAGCATCATCAGGAGGCATGGAATAAGTTCTGCGAGAAAAATGGGTGGAAGGAAGAAGGTGATTACATCTTCACTAAGAAAAAAGACGACGACAGCTCTATTTTGGGCTTAGAAGCCTTTGATTATTCTTTGGATGCATCCATGGGGCACCTCCCATCTTGGAGTGGCTTTTTAATAGGAGTCAGTGGAGGATTGTGGAGTGGTGAGTGGGGTTTGGATATCTTCTCTCGCATCGAGACTTGTAGACTGTAACACTCAATAGCTTCAGTCGTTTTTTAAGATTTGTTTTTACTTCCTTTTGTCTCTAAAAATCAGGCTTTCAGCGATCTATTATCTGGCACCCTAACGGTTAAGTTACCCCTTCAAATTGAGCCCTTGCTATGTCTGGGTTGTAGGCATTCGCAAGTACAAACTTTCGAGCGACAGCCCTGATTTCTTCCCAGAGTGATTTTTGACCAATATTGGGTTGAAATTTTCGATCATTGAGCTTTATCGCGGAATTTAGGGTACAGGATTAGAATAAAAGCGTAAATCCTTCAGATAGCAGAATGGCAAAGCCTAAGTCCGTTCCAAAGCCACTACAAGCCTGTGTAACCTGGATGCCGTTTGGGGCAGGACTTGTTACCACCGCTGGTTTCTTATTGAAGCAAGATACGACTCAAACAGCTATTGCCGCCTTTTTGACGGGCTGTTCGGTATTGTGGGCTAAATATAGCGGTGCTTTTATGACTGAGGCCGAGCAAGAAGTGGAAAAGCTGGGCAAGGCTTCTGCAAGAGGGGTGTTTAAGGTCTTGTATTTCCTTTTGTCGCTGATCGGTACAGTGTTTGATGCTCTGAGAAAATGGGTCTCTCAACACTGGTGGGAACTTACCTCAGACTTTGAAGGCAAATACTACAAGCGGCTGAATTACCTATGTCGTAACTTTGAAACCCAGGGCCTGGATCAAGACCGTATCCTGAACTTGCAACAGGTGGTGGTCATGGTCAATGTCACGGCTAAGAGCGTGGCCCAGGTTTCTACCAGACTAATACGCAAAATTAGGGACGAACAAGACTTACCACGAGATAACACAATCGGCCATTTCTTGGCTTTGATGAAAAAAGATCCAGCTTATCGCCGCCTTGCTATTTTGGGGGCACCGGGGTCAGGCAAAACCACATTGATGCGTTATATCACCTTAATGTACGCCCTACGGAAACCGCGTCGCTTATATCCTAAGGCCCCCAACTTTATTCCTGTGCTGCTCTATCTGCGGGACATTTACAAACAGATTATTGAAAATCCTGATCTAGCTCTGGCGGATTTGCTGACTGATTGGGTACGAGACTTGCAACGTACTGACCCATTAAGACCACCCAAAGGCTGGTTTGCTAAAAAGCTAAAGCAAAAACGTCTGCTGATTTTGCTTGATGGGTTAGATGAAGTAGCCGATGACCAAGACCGTAAGCAGGTGAGCCGTTGGGTCGATCGACAAATGTATGAATACTCAGAAACCGCTTTTATTTTGACCTCGCGTCCTTTGGGGTATAAACATGCCCAGCTTAAAGAAGGTGTCACTGTACTGGAAGTTGCTCCATTAACATCAGGTCAGATTCAAGACTTTGTAGATCAGTGGTATCGAGAAACCGAAATCAAAGCCCAGGGCCATGAGGATTTGGGGGTAATAGAAGCAGCTAATCGCCAAGCCAAACTACTGCTGAAAGAAATCAGGAATAACAAAACTTTGCGGGATTTGGCAGAAAACCCGCTGTTGTTGACCATGATTTCCACGGTGCACCGTCGTCGTGGCAGCATTCCCCGTAACCGGGTGGAGCTATACCGAGATATTTGCCAGGTACTACTAGAAAAACGTCAGCAGGCCAAGGGCATTCCTGACGTACTCACCGCTAGCCAAAAGCAGGCTATCTTACAGCCCCTGTCTCTGGAGCTAATGCGGCATAACACTCGCAAGTTTACCCTGGCAGATATCGCCCCTTTATTAGAAGCTAAACTGGCCAATTTACCCCAGGTACAGTTTACTCCAGAAGACTTCTTGAAGCGGCTGCAAGAAGTAGATGCTCTGATTGCTAAAGAGCAAGAAGGAGAGTTTGAGTTTGCCCATCTGAGCTTTCAGGAATACCTGGCAGCGGTGGAAATTAAAGACACCCACCAGGAGACATGCTTGCTAGAAGTGTTTGATGATGCGAAAAAACTAGCTTGGTGGTCAGAAACTATGAAGCTATATACGGCACAAGGGGATGCTACCCGGTTGATTGAAACCGCGCTGGCCGATCCGAGCTTTGAAAAACTGTTGCTAGCCACTGATTTTTGGCAGGGGGCAGTGACGGTAGATGCAGCGATGCAAACTAAACTACTAGAAAAGCTACATGAACCACTGAATGTACTTGATAGTGACGAATTCAAACATGCAACTGACTTAGATGTAACCCCTCAGTATTTCAAGCTGGCATATTATCTCCAAACACAACAGTGGGAAGCCGCTGATCAAGAAACTTACTCGGTGATACTAGCGGTTGGTGATAGAGTCCAAAAAGGTTACCTAAGCTTAGATGATATTCGTAATTTCCCTTGTTCAGACCTAGGGGTGATTGATCAGCTATGGGTAAGATACAGTGATGGTCACTTTGGCTTTAGTGTTCAAAAAGAAATCTATCTGGAGTGCGGCGGCAAGACAGATTACCAGTACTATGAAGAAGCCTTCAAAAAATTTGGAGTGGAAGTAGGATGGCGTGCTGGTGACTCCTGGAAATTTAGGATGAGATATGACTTAGCCCAAAGCCCGGCTGGCCACCTCCCTGGTTGGTTTCATATTTCTTGGTTACCCTTATGGTCGGCTGGCAATGGGTTGGGTGGTGGGTCATTGCATATTGTGTTGGATCTTCTCTCGCATCCAGACTTGTGAAGTGTAACACATAAGCACTTCAGCCCGATCTAAACTTTCTTAAACACCTTCCCTACATACCAATCCTCGCCCTTTCAACGATCCATTACCTGGCACCTTGAGGTTTAAGTTGTCCCTTCAAATTGAGCCCTTGCTATGCCTGGATTGTAAGCATTGGCAAGTACAAATTTTCTGGCGACAGCCCTGATTTCTTCCATTGGTGCATCCCAGTCCTCCCATAGCGATTTTTGACCAGGGCTTTACTTAGTCTTCGGCATATGTTTCAGACTCATCCCCGCTAGCAGTTTGCTGCCCCAGTGGCTTTTTCGTTCTGGTTTTGGTTTGGGTCGATATCGCTTGCAAAACTTTCGATAGGCGGCGGCGCAGTGCTCCAGCGTTTTACCCAATGCCAAAAACGCAGGGTGCCATTCAGTAATCCCGTCCTGGCTTAAGCGATCGTAGGTGCCATAGTTACTGAAATCATAGAAAAAGCCCTGCTGTATATTCGCTGCTTTGGGGTTGCCATGGATATAGCGGATTGTATTCAAGACTCGGCGGTGGTCATTCATCGGAAATCCGCTGCTGTGATAGCGCTTTTCCCAAAAGTGGCCAGTGCGATTCATCATGCGATTAAAGCACATGGCAGTGTACCAGTTGAGCCAGTGCATGATTTTAGGCAAGTCTTCTGGCTGTTGGGGGGCTAGCAGATAGTGAACATGGTTGCTCATAATACACAAGGCATAGAGCTTAAAACCATACAGGGTCTGACATTGCTGTAGGGCATAGAGCAAAACTTCGCGGCATTCTAATCGGCTGAGACGAAATTCTCGGTTATTACACCGCACCGTAATGTGATAGCAATAACCGGTTTGTAAATCGCGGGGCTGGCGGACCATAAAGAGACCTTCTACTACAGAAAAGTCTCTCATGGGGAACCCCAGTCGGGGTAAGATCGCAACCCTCACCCTACAAGCTCACTCTTTCCCCTTCAAAATCAAGACTTCCCCACCCTCACGATCGCCATAGCAATCATCATCAATGGTTTGTCTCCTCAAGATTCCGTGTCAACCGCCTTTAACCAAGCATCCGCTACTTGGTCAGTTCTCAAGTGTCTCTGGTACACCTCGTTAGTCCGGGCACTGTGCCCCATCATGGCAGCTTTGGCGATATCGGGCATCCCTAGCAAAGACGCCCGTAGATTCCAGGCGTGGCGTAAATCATACGGGCGATAAGGTAGCTTCATCCGCTTAAACTGTTTCGCGGTGCGATCACCCCATTTGGATGTGATTTCGGGTCTTCTCACGTCATCTAGTTGCCAGCGATCAACCCATGCCGGTGGGAGTGGTAACACCTCACGGGCACCCGTCTTAGTCTCATCCCAGACTAGACACACCAAAACCTTCTTACCTCGAATTGTTCGCCATTCCACATCACACTGAAAGGCTTCATGGTCTCTCAGGTTATAAACAGCAAACATCCCTGCGATCCATTGCCACTCTGACCCCTTGCGACCGTAACCGGCAATACTGTCAATACTCTCCTCTATCACTTCATCGCTCGGGATATTGCGCTTAACATGCCCTACGTTGTAATTCCCGCGTTGGCTGGTGAAACTAACGTCAAACTTTAAGAAGTGAGCCAATTGGTTAAACTTCTGAGCCGCTTTTTGACGCCCTGCGCTGTTCTTGGGCCAGCCACCATGAAGCACCCCCTCTAACAGTTCAGGGGTGACAGGCCGATGCCCAGGTATCTTTGTGAATGCGGGATACCAAAACTGATCTTTCCAGCGTTGCTCAATCACCTTGACTGAGCCTTCTTGCTTGTTAGCCCAATGTTTCCTAAACCGCGTGATCGCATCCTTACAGGTCTCACCTTCAGGGGCAGCCAAGATGTCATCCCAGCTAAATTGCTCCTGAGCCAACTTGGCACCGTATTCGAGCGCTTTGGCCTCAGCAAACTCAATCCCACCAGCATTAGCAAATTTCCCTAAACTGATATATTGCTGATACGGCTTGATGCGGTCGCTACCGGGTTTGGGTGGAAGAATCCCCCGCAGATACAAGCGGCCACTGCCCTTCCTAAGGGCAATCTTGAGGCCCGCCCGCTTAATTTTTAACCGGGCGTTGGCCGCTTCGATTGACAGCTCATTGTGTGGCATCTTGAGCTATTCTCTGTGCTATTTACACCCCACATCATCCCACAAAACCCCACTTCAGCGTACTTAGCAAAAAGCTGAGACCGTTGCCCTAGAAGCCCTGAAAGCCTTGTAATGATTGATGGGCGATACTGGGTTCGAACCAGTGACCTCTTCCGTGTGAAGGAAGCGCGCTACCCCTGTGCTAATCGCCCTTGGAGTTCTAATTTAGCATGTTTTCTGAAAATAAAAGGGCCTGAGTTGCCCCAGACCCTTTAACC
>JBCDEB010000222.1:0-9164 GCA_039180005.1 Cyanobacteria bacterium P01_G01_bin.54
GGAATACTATGTCCTCCTGTCAAGCCAACACCTATCCTGAAGAATAAAGAAGCGATTGGAAGCCCTAATATAAACAGTATACTCAACCAAGTCATAGTATTTTTTTAAAGTGGGCATTTTTTGCCAATAAATGATAATCGATTTTGATTTTTTATGATTACTTGATAATATTATCTATCTCTGCAAGTGCAGCCCGCAAATCAAAACGTATTTTTCCCGGAACAAGAACGCCTTTGAATGCTTCTTCACGACTTTCTTGAACTACCACTAAATAAGGCATGTCATATTCTAGTGGAGATACATTTATATCATCTCCCCACGCATAGTCAAGATCTCTAAGGTTAACGACCAAACCCTTGAGACAAAAAAGATCAGGGTGTGTGCAAAATTCATCTATTCTCCAACGAATAAACTGAGCCTCATCACAGCCCGCTGAACCTCTTGGGTAAAATCCACTAAAGGCTATTAGACCTCCACGGACACCTTTTTTACGGTTAAACCAAGTCTGGCACGAGTAATTGAGTTGACCAATATTTAGATCAACTGGTTTGAGTTTAGATAAATCAAAATCCTTGCGCATCGTCATAAGCGACAACTATTTACATAGAAATAGACTAGAGAAATGAGCGATCATCTTTCAACTATCCTACCCAGCAACCCGCTGCCCCAAAACCCTCAGAATCTGCACCACCTGACCCAATTCATGGCGTCGTGGAAACAGCGAAAAAGAACGCGACGCATCATATTCTTTGCTCGCTCCTAACTTTAAAAACACAAACTCATCCCCATTGGTCGCCATACCATATTGAGGGAATTGATTGTCTGGGTTGGCCGCCATATAAGCCAGAAGTTGTGGCAATGCCGCAGGGACTGAAATACTGGTACGCTTCGATTCAACCGTCAAAATCCAGAGCTGCTCTTGCAGAACCAGGACATCGATAAAACCCCGGATCGTTTCTTGAGGATCTTCGAGTTCCAAGGCAACTCCGTAGGGAGATTTAACATGGAAAGGCGGATCGACAAAACCCAGCAGTTCTAAGAGTGGAACCGTTACAACCAGATTAATCGTACCTTCGAGCAGTAATCCATCGGCACGGTGGTAGTCATAGCGTTGTTTAAGGCGATCAATCCTGACCTGTTCTTGCGCTGTTAGCGTTGGTAATTCATCTGTCCACTCCGTGAAAAAGTCGTTACTTTGGGTCTGCACTAATCCGAGGCGTTGATGCACGTCTTGTAGTGTGGTAATGACTTCTCTAACCCCTTTACTGGCAACCATATTTCTGGGTTATCTTTTTAACATAACAATGTATTGTATTGGTGGACGAAACCTAACCCACCCCGGTCCAAGCTACGCTTGACCGCCCCTCCCAAGAGGGGACATCTGCTCAAGATTCTCCTCCTCATAAACTTGCCGTATTGTTAAGCTTTAGCGATGCACTTACCTTTGCCATTCGTACCAAATGCTCTAAATATTCATACCCCTGCCAAAGCTGTTCTTCCATTGGCGTAAGCTGACCAAAGCGATTTTTTTCAAGCAGCTCGCTAATTTGGTTCTGGAGTGTTTCTGATGGTCTCAACGCCAGAATTTCTTCCGGCGTGGGCAAACTGGCGAGAAACTCTAAAACTTCTGCGAGTCCTGAGAAACCCGTTTGTGTTGTTGCATCTAGCTCCCGGAAACCCAAGGCTAAAACCTGAGACAACTGTGCCTCCTGACGACTAACACGCAGTGCAATTTCTTCTGGAATCTCTAAAGTGACCTGCATCCGTTTACCTGTGTTGTAGATCTCAACAACTTATTGTAACCGTATAGACTTAAGCTTCTGACGACATCGCCAACGTCGCCAACGCTGGACAGGGTTGCTTGCGCTGCAAATTGGTTTTATCCCCCTGAAAAATGCCCCAGCGAAAGGGCCCTTGCAGCGCCGCTGAGAGCCAGAGCAATCGCTTGGCCCGCGTCATTGCCACATACAGCAGGCGATATTCTTCGGCTTGCTTGAGCCGCATTGCGGTTTGCCAAGCCGCTTGGGGCAGTAAAAATGAGGCGTCCCCCGCCTCGGTCTCAGCGCCCTCTCCCTCAGAACCAAGATAGCGCCGATGCACTGCTGTGCGAATATGGGCCCGCGCCACCTCATCGAGGGTCAACTTGCCCAAAAACTGGCTATACCCCGGAACCCAAGGCTCCCCCGGAATCACATCTCCATGGAGGAAGGGCAGAAACACCAGATCCCAATCCAGGCCCTTGGCCTTGTGCATGGTGATAATTGTCACCTGCCCAGCCTGGGTGTAACGCGTCTCGTTGCTCTCTTCTACCCCTGTAAACTGCTCTCCATTGATCAGCTCCTGGAGTGCTGCCACCATCGTGCTGAGGGTGCGATCGCGCACCGTGGTCTGTAAAATCCGGGTTGCCAATTTCTGCACCGTTGCCAGCTCCGAGCCCGTATAGCCCAAACTCATGCCCAGAAACGAAATGAGGTTATAGGTCGGCAACTCTAGCTTGGCATTGAGGAGTTGGTTACAGACCACCTGGGCTTGACGGACGATCGTCTTCGGCAATGGGTCGAGAGGCGTGGGATAGAGGAATTGTTCGGGGTTGGCGGCGATCGCATCGCTATCCTGGGTCGGAATTTTACTGCGGTTCATCAGCACCTTCAAGGCACCCTTGAGGTTCTGGGGGGAATGGGGGCGATCGAGGAACTTGAGTAGCGCCAACATCTCCATCGGAATCTGCGACTGTCGTTCCGCCTCTCCCACTTCATAGACCGCAATGTTGTGCTCCTTTTTCAGGGTCTTGAGCTGCTGGGCGACAAACCGCGCCTGGCGATTTTCCCGCACTAGGACGGCGGCACTGTAGTCGGGGCGTTCAGTGAGGAGCTGGATCAGCCGTTGGCGGAGCTGGGCAACCGTGGCAAAGACATCATCGGGATGCACCATCTCAACACCAGAACCCACAGGCGGCGGGTTGGCTCCCGGTTGAGGATCATCAGGGCTGACGGGTTGGATGGCTTGGGCGCGGAAGGGGAGGATGGCATCTGGTTGTGCTTCGACGATACCCATCCTGGAGCGAGACTGCTGGGACTGCCAAGCCTGATTCACCCAAACCACTAGGGCATTCGCCGCTTGCAAAATCTCACGGCTGCTGCGCCCGGACTGGTTCATAGTGGTGAGGCGGCTCTGGACTCCGCAGCGATCGCAAAACTGATTGAAATAGATCGGGTCGGCGGGGGTAAAGGTGGAATTGATCGCCTGGTTGGGGTCGCCCACCCGCACCAGATTGACCTGCTCGCCATTGGGGCTTGTCGCGAGAATTTCTAGCAGTTGGGTTTGCAGCGGTGAGGAGTCTTGGGCTTCATCCTCAAAGACGGCAAAGATTTGTCCCTGCCACAACTGCCGTACCGTCGGCTGTTCCAACACATGCAACGCCGCGACGATCATGTCGTCGTAGTCAATAAACTGGTGCGATCGCATCAGATCCTCATAGCCCTGGTAGATGCCAGCGGCTACGGCAAGGGTTTGGTAGGGGTCTTGGGTTTGGTGGCTGAGCGATCGCACGGCAGCGGGGGTGAGCCCGGAGCTTTTGGCTTCGTGGATCACGGTTTGGGCTAGGTTGGGCAGAATTTCCGTGCGCAAGACTGAATGACGCCGCAGACGCTCCGATTCTTCGCCATCAAAGCCCCGACCTTCGAGCAGGTGGCCATAGTCTTGGGGATGGGCTTCGATCCATTGCTCGACGGCCTTGCGCAGCAGGCGATGACTGCGATTGGGGGTGACTAGGGTCAGCTGCTCCAAATCCAGCCCCGACACACCGGGATGGCGCGAGGCAATATGCAGTGCCAAACCATGCAATGTCTGCACCATAAAGCCGCCCACGGGCAGCTCAAGCTGTTGTAGGTTGGTTTTGATCTTTTGCTTGATATTGGCAGCGGCTGAGCGTGTGAACGTCACCACGACCAACTGCTTACGGGGATGAAGCTGGTGGCGGGCGATCGCCACCGCCGCCGCCACAGCCAAACTATGGGACTTACCTGCCCCCGGCACTGCCGCCACGGCCAAGCGTCCGCCCTGCCATTCGGCTAAGCGGCGCTGACCCGGACGCAGTGTTGCACAGAGTTGGTCAATTGTTGTTTGGGGGGCGGTTGAGGGGATGGGCTGTTGAGCCGGACGCTGGGCAATCATGCAGGATTTGAGCAGGGCATTCGTTCTATTCTAAGCCACAGTACTATGGCATTTTGACAACAGTGGTATAAGTAGCTCAAAACATAATTCTGTACGGGTGATGAAGGGGATGAAATTAATCCTGGCTTCCCTCGGTGTCCGTCTCCTCTGGTGGGTGGGAGGTGGGTGGCCGGTGGTGGCGCAACTGCTGCCGCAAGGGCTCAATGGCACAATTCGGATCACCCTTGAGGATGGCCTCTGGAAGCCTACCCCGGAGGGCGTGAGCTATCAAGACCTGACCTTAGATCTGGTGTGTCGAAACAACCGTTGCGATCGCCACATCTGGGGCTATGCACCGGGGTTTAACCAAGCCGATCATCTGGGAACGGTTACGGTCATCCCCAGGGGCGATCGCGCTTGGCAATTGCAGGTGCAGCTCGACCTTGCCCCCGACCCCTGGCGTCCCCAAACCGGAACAGCGCAGTATCAGATTGAGTTGGAGCAAACCCAAGGTCAATGGTCGGGAACTTACTCTGGCATTGTTGATCTTTTAGAAATCGATGCCGATACGGTCAACGCGCAAGCCGTCGCGGGCCACCTGAGCCGTGTCAGCCGTGAGCCATTGCCGCGATCGCTGCCCGGTCATCGGCCAATCGCCCCCGGTGAGCATCCCCGCCTGATCGTCCGCCGCCAAGACCGGGCCGCGCTGCGGCGCAAAATCGCCACTTCCGATGGTAAAAGGATACTCAAGCGGCTCCAGGAAACCTTGAACACCCAACCCAACTACGGTGGCTATGCCCCCAATGGCGGCTATTACGCGGCGGGCTATTGTTTTTTATCCTTCTTAAATGAGGATGTCCAGGCAGCGGCCCAGGGCTGGCAGATCGTGCAGCAAGCCATCAGCCAGCCCGGGCCGCGCCTCTTGGAACAGTCCCCCATCGTTGCTGGGGTTGCCCTAGCCTACGATCTCTGTTATCCCGCCTGGACCGTTGAGCAGCGTAAAAGCGTCACCACTTGGCTCGCCCAGGAAACGGCGATCTTAATTGCCGGAACCTCGGATCGGGGCTGGAATCCCCACCCGATCAGTAACTGGAACGCCAGAGCGCGGGGGGCTGCGGGTTTAGCAACATTGGCGATTCTAGGGGAACCCGCCGATTCTCTCCCAGCGGATGTGGATACCGAGACCCTGGGGCGCTGGCTGAAGATTGCCGAGCGGAATGTGCAGCGATTTTTGACCCTGGGCCTGGGCGATCGCGCCTTTGGCAGTGAAGGCGACCATTACACCGTCGAGCCGATGCGCTTTTGTGTGCTGCCGTTTTTGCAGGCTCATAAAAACGTCCTGGGCCAGGACATCCTGCAAGGCTCGGGCGGGGAATGGCTGCTGCCCCAATATCTGATGCGGGCGATCGTTGTCGAGAGTCAGCCCACAATCCCCACCTATGGTCGTCACCGCTCCAGTTTTTCACCGGCCCTCTTGCCGGTGGGTCTGCATACGGTTCCTCACGAGCTGTTACCCGGGGTTCTATGGGTTCTAAATCAGCAGTTTGGCCAGCCCCACAACCCCACCTTTGGCATTGAATGGCCCAGCGATGCGGTCTCTCTTCTCGCAGCGTATCCTGAATCCCCTGAACCGGTGGAACCGCAAAATCCAGTCCAGGTGTGGGGCCGTGTTCTCGTCGATGGGCAAAAAGGTTTTTATCTGTTTCGCGATCGCTGGCAAGATTCCCAAGACTTTGTGGCCAGTCTCTATGCTAAACACGAGGTCTTTCGCAGCTCTTGGTCGTTCCCTGAGGCGGGGAGTTTTCGCATTTGGGGACTCGGGGGACGATGGGCCGCTGCCGGGCCATCAGAGAATCGCCGTGAGAGCGAAAATGTGGTGGTTCTCCCCGGTATACCCGCCGAAGGGGAGGCGCAAACCACCGCCTTTGCGAGCCAAGCCAATGGCTCCGGTGTGGTGAGCCTCCAGATGGACAATGTTTACCGAACGCGTCGAAACCCGCCTGTGGGGGTGCGATCGCTCCGTTCGTTTGCCGTAGATTACAGTGGGGCTTCCGGCGCACCGGGTTTATTCGTGGTGGTGGATCAGTTTGAAGCGAACAACCTTGAAACAGTTTGGACGATGCATACCGCCGAAGCGGTGACCCAAATTGATGAGCATCGTTTCACGTTGCAATCGGCTGTAGGGACAACTTTACAAGGTACGTTTATCGCTCCCTCGGCGGTTCAAATCACCGTTGAGCCCACCGAGCGGGGTCATAAAATTCTCGCCACGGGGGACAATGCCTTTTTTGTGGTGATGACGGTACAAGCGCGTCAAGCGCCGACCCTTGAGATTGTGGGAACCGGCCTGAATTCCAGGGTTTCGGTGGGTCAACAACAAATTACTTTTCAAGAGGGGCGAATTGTTTTGGCGAAGTAGACGCGGCTTCATCCGCCTCAACAGTCTGTCCCCAACCTTAAGACCGAAAAATTCTGCCTACAATAGTTCTATTGAGACGGGGGCATCATCCTAAATCCGTATTGCAGAATCCAAGAATCCCGCGTAAGGGAGGATTTGAAACCCTCCTCTACCGCACCTTTTGTTTTCGGGGCACACCATTCGGATCAGGTACCACCCCCAGCAACCCCAATGCACTGAATCCTTCACTCTGCTTGCGATCCCGATGGTACAAACCCCCATCAAACCCGATACGACCCCCCAACCGTTGTCCCTGAGTTTACCCAATGATCTGGGGCTCATGGTCACACCCGAGCAATTTGAGACGCTCGCGGCGAGCAACCGAGATCTTCGCCTAGAACGAACCGCGCAAGGACAATTAATTGTGAATCCACCAACGGGCTGGGAAACGGGCGAACGTAACCGCAGTCTCACGGGACAGCTTGATCGTTGGTATGAAGAACACGAAGACCTCGGCAAAGCCTTCGACTCCTCAACCGGGTTTACCCTCCCCAATGGGGCGAACCGATCTCCCGATGCTGCTTGGGTCAGCCGAACCCGTTGGGATGCCCTTCGGCCGGAGCAGAAAGGGACATTTGCCGAGATTTGTCCTGATTTTGTGGTGGAGTTGCGCTCTGGTTCCGATACTTTCAAAGCCTTGCAGGTGAAGATGCGGGAGTATATCGACAATGGGGCAAAACTGGGTTGGCTCATTGACCCTAAGCAGCGCCGCGTGGAGATTTATCGACCCCAATCGACTGTGCAAGTTTTAGTGCAGCCGACGGCGTTATCCGGCGAAGCAGTACTACCGGGATTTGTCTTGTCATTCAAGCGGATTTGGACGTAGAGCAGAACCAATGTTGAGATCCCTTGCCACGGGTCTGGATTTACTCCGCCAACGCCAATACGAAGCGGCGATCCCCATCCTTGAAGCCCTGTGCCAGCCCCATGCGACGGTCAGCGCGGGCGATCGCGTCCGCGCCATGATGGGCTTGGTGCAGGCCTATGCAGCAATCGGTCAGACAGACGCGGCAATCCAACATTGCAAAACCCTGCGCCATCATGCCCATCCCCAGGTGCAACAATGGGCCCAGCAGCGTTGGCGAGTCTTGCAGCGCCAAGCCGAGCAACAAGCTGCCCAGACGCAGACAGAAGACGTTACGGAAGATATTGCCGATATTCTGCCCCAGGCCCACGATGCCGTCGCCCGACAGGACTGGCAGGATGCGATTTATCTGCTGGAGCAGGCGCTCAACCCCGAAACACCGACACCTAAAGAGACGGCTCCCTACCAAATTCTGCTGATTGAAGCCTATATCGGCAAGGGCGATCGCCTAGCAGCAATCGCTCTCTGTAAAGCCCTCAAAACCAGTCCTGATCCCGTGGTTCAGTCCTGGGTGGGGCAAACCCTTAAGCAACTCCAACCCGCAGTTCACCCTCCCCAAAGTCACCCCTCCCAAAGCCCCTCCCAAAGCCAGACCTCACCTCGAAAACCCCAAACTCCCTCGCCCTGGCTCCAAAAACAATGGGTCATGCTGGCGATTAGTGGTCTATTCCTGTGGGGACTGTGGTCTCAACTGCGCTTGGGTCTGCACCTAGCGCGTCTATTGCCGACCCCACCCCCCAAACCCGGAGAGGTATTAGAAGCCCCGATCGTGGGCGGGATGAATACCGATCGCGCCTTTCCCGCCCCCTATCGGCATCCCATTGGTGTACCTGATGCCTTGATCAACCGGGCCATTCGCAATCTAACGCCAGCAACCACTGCCCCGAGCCGGGTTGCAGTGCAGGCATCGGAGCAGTATTACGAGATCCAAGGGCAAACCGCTTATCAGCTTTGGGAGGCGATCGGTCACCAGGCACAATATATTGTCAATAGTGGGGGTCAGGGCAGCCATGCGATCGCCTCTGCCGCGCTCAAGCCCCGTTGGAGTTTTACCACCCAACGCACCCTCTCCCATTGCTGGATCTCTGCTGTGGAAATCGAGATGGAGGTTGTCTATACCTACCCCCGTTGGATTAATGCAGCGGCAGGCAATGCCGAGCTGCAGGCGGCCTGGGCGCAGTATCGCCAGTTTCTGACTCGCCATGAGCAGGGCCATACCCAGATTGCCGTGGAGGCGCTCTCGCAGGTAGAGGCGAAGATCTTAGCCCTCGGTGCACGGGCCGATTGCCCCACAATCGTGCAAGCAGCACGACAGGTGGCACTGCAACTCTGGGAGGATTCGAGCCAAACCCAAACCCAATATGACGAAAACGAAAACGATCCCGATCAATATATTTTGCGAAACTTGGCGGTTCAGGAGCGCTACCAGGAGCAAGAAGCTTGGTGGCGGGGGTTTTGAGGGCGGTGGAATTCGGAATGCGGAATTCAGACAGCCATACACTGCCCTGCCATAACACGAGAGCGCCTATTCACTCGGTGGAGGGTCTGTTGCTTCAGTCTCCTCTGGAAATATTGGAACCAATTGACCGTCCACCGAGTGAATAGGCGCTCTCGTGTTATGGCAGGGCAGTGTATGGCTGTCTGAATTCCGCATTCCGAATTCCACCGCCCTCAAAACCCCCGCCACCA
>JBCDEB010000223.1:0-9074 GCA_039180005.1 Cyanobacteria bacterium P01_G01_bin.54
AGCGATCGCCATCGTGCAAGGCAGCAACCGGGAGCGATCGCAACCCGGCAGCAGGAATCATCGCCAAGTTGTCGATGCCGATCGCGTCAATTTGCGATCGCAGGGGTCGGATCAGCCAATCGTAGAGTTGTTGGGCGGGCTCCAGGTAGCGATCGCCCCGGGCCACATTCAGGCTGCGACGAAGGCTGCGGGCCTGTTGCATGACCATTCTCCGTGTCACCCCCGGTATCGGGATCACCTCTGGATAGGCTTCGGGGGTCATCAGAATGAGTTTCAGCTCATCCTGGTCACGACTCTGAGTGAAAAGAGAATCCCCAAAGTCCGGATGAGTACTGGCGAATAAGGTTTCAGAGGCTTGGGCCTGCGTTGTGCCACGCGGGGCAAAGGTGAAATAAATGAGGGCGGGTTGAATCCCGGCCTCGGCTTGGAGGGCTTGGAGGATATCTTGAACGTCCGTAAAGGTAATCTGAATCTCCGGAAGCGTCAGGCCGCGAAGGTCTTCTGGGGCGATATATTGCTCGGCGGCGATCACCTCATCAAGCAGATCATTTTCGTAGATGTAGGCAGCGATCGCCGCCACCGGAATCTCGGCATCAATCTCGCTGGCAATCAGCTCGGCATAGTCCCAAATCTGTGCCAGTTCACTGGGCGGGAGATCAGAACCAAACGCTTCCGCCTCACCGACTTCCTCGATAGGCAAAACATCATCCCAAACCAGATTGCCGTAGTCTTGGCTCAGTTCCGCCTCAGTGGTTTCGAGGGTGTCGATGGCGATCGCCACGTCTTCCGGAATGGGGCTGAGGACGGGCTGAGCGTTGGGATCGAGCAGCTCTGGAATGGGTAAGGGGTCTAACGGTGTACAACCCAATTGCAGACAGGAATCTGGCAGCGAGGTGGTAATCGTCTGGAGTTCATACGCGCCAATATCCACATTGAAATCGACGATGCGGAGATTTCCGTTTTGGTCGATACTCACTGAGACCAAGCTGTTATTGCCTGCATTGATGGCAGGGCTACCCGGTAAGAGGGCATGGGTTGCCGTTGAGCCACCATTGTTTTGTAGAGAGCCAAGCAGCGGGTCTTGGCCAATGATGTTGCCATTGACCCCATTGATCAGGCTTTGGCCACTGATGCCATCGGTGTTGGTGATCAGGCTATATTGCACCGTTCCATTGCTGAGATTCGCACTAATATCTGGCGCATTGCCACCATTCACATCAATGTTGTTGGCCACAATGGTGTTCTGGATCTGAATATTGGGGCTTCCCATTGAGAAGAGCCCGCCACCATCTAAACCGGTTGTATTAAAGGCGATTGTAGAATTCAGCAAAATCGCATCACCCCCCAGATAAATACCGCCACCATTCCCAGCGGAGTTCCCGGAGACCGTCGAGTTAGTCAGGGTTAATAACCCACCGCTGGCGATTCCGCCTCCCCCAATCGAGGTGTTGCCTGACACGGTTGAGTTAACCAAAGTAACCGAACCCGAGTTGGTATGAATTCCCCCGCCACCCCCAATTGAGCCGTTCTGGGAAACGGTTGAGTTGGTTACAACAATATTGCCCGTATTGCTCCAAATTCCGCCCCCAAAACTACCAAAACCGGATACTCCATTCTTCGTGACCACCACATTATTCAGTGCTAATTGCCCTGTCCCACTATGGGCAATTCCCCCCCCCGCACCAGAGCCTGAAGCATTCTGAACCACTAGATTTTGCAAGGTGGCGTTATTGGCGGCAATATTGAGCGCTCGTGAATTAGCGCCACCATCTAGGGTGATGGTATTACCACTATCTAGCGTGAGATTATCCGTTGTCCAGAGGATCTCACCATCGACACCAGAGGTTGTGCCCGCTAGCGTAATGGTTCCGCTGACACTAAAGGTGATGAGATCCCCTGCTGTGGCATCGGTTTGAATTCGCTCCCGTAATGAACCTGCCCCAGTGTTGTTGAGATTCGTGACGGTCAAGGTGGCGAGCTTGCCGTCCCAATCGGTAAGGGTTGCTGTTGTAAAGGGATGATTCGCTTCAATGGTTCCCGTATTGGTTTCCAAAGCCCAATTCGCGTCGTAATTAGCACTGCCTGTTGCATCGAGTGACGCCGCCACATCGGCCCCCGTGAGGCTAGCAATATTTTGCACTAGCGCTTCACCCGTTGCACCCAGAGCCGTAAAGCAACTGTAGAGTAGGATATCGGCACTCTCAGTTAACGCCTGACCCCCAAGTTTGTAACTGGGCGGCATAATCCCCAATCGTTTCCGCTCGGAGCCATTGATTCCCCAGCCAGAAATTGCCTTGATTCCCCTCAGCCACAATTGCAACTGAATCTAACTCGCCCATCGCATCACTGATTTCAGTGAGTTGCTCTGTGATTACGGTGATCCCCTCTGCATCGGGTCGAATGATTTGGCTGACCGTTCCCGCTGCAGCCCCATAGAGCAGGTCTTGGGGGGTGTCTGCACGGGCATCGATAAACACCGCTTGATCGGGATTTTCTCCAGTGACCGAGAAGCGGACAACACGGGTGTCACCTTGGATTAAATTAGTATCCGTGGGAGTAACTTTGCCTGCGGCGTAGAGGTCGATGTGTTGACCGGCGATCTCGCCATCAACAATTAGGTCTCCTGGGTTAAACGAATTGCTGGCAGCTAGGGTTGTCCCTAATCCTGTCAGCAACGTTGGCAAATCCAACGGGCTAATGTCGCTCTCTATTACTGTTGCAGGAAGTTCCAAACTCAATAACATCCCTGGCTGGGAAACCCGCACCAATCGTTCAGCTGGCACAGCCGCAAGGGTTACATGCCCCGCTGTCGAAACGACCTTACCCTGATTGATAACCATCCCCCCAACTAGACTGACATTCTGCTCAGTCGTGAGATCGCCAAAATTGAGAATTGCACCCGGTTGCTGATTTAAGAAGGCAAACTGGCTCGGCGCACCCACTAAGTCTGCATAGTCATTGGTTCCCGTGGCATTGAACCAACCGTTCTCGAAACCGATGCGATCGCTTGTTGTCGCTACAAAATCACCGCCCACATTGAGGCTTGCCCCCTTGCCAAAGACAAACCCTGCCGGGTTCATCAAATATAGATTTGAGTTTGCTCCCGTGACTTTAATCAGCCCGTTAATCATGGACGGATCGCCCCCGGTGACTCGACCGAGGATATTGGTAATGCTGGGGTTACTGAGAAAGTTGGCAATCTCACCGCTGCTTAAGCCCAGGGTTTGAAACGAATGGAAGAGATTCGCCCCCGCTTGAGTGCCGCCTTGAATACGGTACGTGTTGCCATCAATCGTGATGATCGTACCAGTGCCATCAGGGGCAGCCGCCATCGATTGGGCAACGGCAGACGTAGACAATGTAAGGGTTAGGGAGAGCGCACCCCCAACCCAGAGCAGGGGCTTCAACATGGTATGGGGTGAAATGACTAAATGTAATTCATCAGTCATAGCTTACTGGTGCGCCAAGTTGGGCAACAGTTTCAAAATGTGAAATTGAGCGGGCGTGAGCTTTACCACGGACTGCCGATCAGCGTAAACCCGCTCCAATAAAAGGGATGGCTCAAATCTGTGTTGGTGTATTGTGATAAGTCCGCTGGTAATGTCACGCCACGAATAGCGCCAGTTTGGTTCAGTGAGTTGCCGTTAAGCAATGCCAACTGTGCTTGGCGCAGGGCTTCTGCCTTGATGGTGATCTCTGGATTCCCCAATGCATCGTAAAATTCACTCATTAGTACTAGTGTACCAAAGTCCGAAACTTGCCAGAGGCTCGCCAGGGCTGATTTGACCCCGGACTGTACCGCTAACCCCGCAAAGCCCAGCTCGGCATGGGGGTCGCCAAAGGCAGTCTCGCAGGCACTCAGTACCAATAGCTCTACGGTCGGCGCATCAAACCAACGCAGCTCCCGCAACTCATTGACCCCAATCTGATCCTCGCCCCAGAGCTGAATAAAGGAGTTGGCTGCTTGTCCGGGTTGAAAGGCGGCATGGGTGGCCAGGTGGACAATCTTAAAGTTGCGATCGCGGCTTTGGGTCTTGAGGTTCTCCCAGGTGAAGGCATTATTGAGATGTTTTTCCCCGCCCTGCTGCTCGGTAATCAGCGCCAACTCGCTGGGCACAGCGGGCAGCGGGCTAAATTGGTCAAATTCTGACGCACCCATCGCGAGCACGGAGGCATCATGCAAGGGCGTATAGCTGGTATCGGTGAGGCTCATGCTGGGGATTTGTCCCAGGCTGTATTTTTCAACCAGGAATTGCTCACCATCATGCAATGCCGCTAAGGGGATGGAGCGCAGTCCATCACTCATCGAAAAGACCAGCGTATCAATGCCCAGGTTAGCCATTGTGCCCTCGATGGGTCGAATCAGCCAGTCGTAGAGTTGCTGGGCGGGTTCGAGGTAACGGCTACTCCCGGGTGAGGTAACTCGACGACGGAAACGACGCACTGTATTCAGCAACTGCGCCCGAGATGCTGCGGGAACGACGGTACGCAGCATTTGATCATCGGGGGTAATCACGATCAGTTCTAAATAATCCGGGTTGCTGGTGGCATAGATCAGAGCAGGAACTGTGCCTGTTTGGGTTTGGATACGATCGAACGTCTCTCGAATATTGGCAACAGTATCTGGGTTATCATCACCACCACCGCTCTCGTCCCCAGAGTTTCCTTCAGCTTCCTCCTCCACATCATCCACACCAAACTCTTCTGCGCGAGCGCTATCCGCTAGATCAATTTCTTCTAACTCTACAGAATAGGTGATATCTGAGATTGCGCCACCTACGCTATCACCCAAAATACTAGTGACGAGATCAGAGGCGTTAAGGAAAGGATTGACAGGCGTAGATCCTGCAACGACAGCGCTTAACTCTGGCCCCACACCATTGGTAAGAATTTGAATACCTGTTTGCCGATGACTAAACAGATAGGAATTCGTCGGAAAGATCGTTGCACTGCTCCCTGCGGTAATAGCAGCAGCAGTTCCATTCAAGCTCGCATCACCCACCACAAATGGAATCAGGCTATTCCCTCCATGCTCAATTATTATTGAGCCGCCTGCACCACGACCTGCACTTGAAATACTGGCATTGAAGCCTCTATTGGTAGATAAAAATGAGCCCTGAATCTGGACTGTTTGATCACTGGAAATAGAGACGTTACCACCTTGACCACCAGCGCCCTGGGCTTCTGCATCGATATAACCGACTTGCACCGTTTCTTTCGCATCAAGTGTTACGTTGCCTGCATCCGTATTATCGTCACCAGCAAAAGTCGTGATATCACCTGAGATATTGATTCTGCCATCTGTGCTGGTCACAGTGACATTACCCCCATCAGCTATGCTAGAGAAAGTTATCAGTCTCTGAGCGTAAATATCGCCACCTGCTGTAAGGGTAATGTCGCCACTCCCATTCCCTAAGCCACTACCCACTGCCCTATCAGTGGTAATCAGTGTCAAACCACTGATATTGATTGTCCCAGCGGCACTAATTGAAACGTCTTTCTGATTACCACGGGTATCGATTTCTCCGGTCAAAGTGATTGAGCCATTACTACTGATCGAGACCGGCTCTCGCCGAATGAAGAGATCGGCAACCAAATCACCCACAGGATCAGAAATGGTAACGAGGTTTTGTCGGCTATGGATGTCACCACCCGGATCGCTGGCTGCATTTGCTGTGTTCTCAGATAGGATGGAGCCTGTCATCGCGAGATCAGCTTTATTGATTTCTAGATAGAGTCCGCCACCTTGATTCGCTGCCTGATTGTTGGCGATCGTTGAATCTGAAACCGTGATGTTGCCCTCCACAAAAGCACCACCGCCATCGTTGGCTGCTTGATTATTCGTGATTGTTGAGCCGGAAATCGTCGTGGTTCCCTGTGCATAAATTCCACCCCCCTGTCTCGTCGAAGAGTTGTCTGAAATCGTTGAATCTGAAATATTTAACGTGTCTCTAGCAAAAACCCCGCCTCCCCCATATGGCATGGCTGTAGAAGTGGTGGAGTTTCCGAAAATCTGGGAGCCAGATATACTGACATTATTTTCACCATAAACCCCACCGCCCCAATATTCAGCATTATTTCCTGAGATGACTGAATCAATAATCTGTAGGTAGAGGTCACCATAAGAAACATTGCGATAGCCACTGTAAACTCCACCGCCAGTATGAGCTGAATTTCCCGTAATCGTCGAATTACGGATTGTCAATGTTCCAGAGCCTCCAGTGGCGGCCGGGAAATAGGCCCCATGATAAATCCCACCTCCTGAATAATTGGTACTCCCATTCTGGATAGTGATGTTTTGAATCGTGGCGTTGTCTGCCGCAATACGAAAAACGCGACCATTATTGTTACCATCCACCGTTGAGCCGTTCCCATCAATGGTTAAGTTATCGGTTGACCAACTGATTTCACCCGTGGTCAGCGTTACCGTACCCGCCGAAGCAAACATCACTAAATCGCCTGGATTCGCTACCGCAATTTGCCCCCGGAGTGTATTGGCACCCGAATCAGCAAAATCAGTCACCGTTCGTGTTGCGAGTTTGCCATCCCAAGCGTTTAACGTTTGGCGGGTAAATGGATTCCCCGCCTCAATGCTGCCGGAGAGCGAGCTGTATTCTAAGTCCCAGTTGCCACTGTAATTGGCGCTGCCCGTCGCATCCACCGACGCTGCTACATCTGCCCCCGTTAAGTTGGCGATACTCTGTACTAATGACTCCCCCGTTGCGCCCAATGCCGTAAAGCAACTGTAGAGCAAGATATCTGCACTGGCTGTCAACGCCTCGTCCCAGGTCTGCAATTGCGTTGCATAATCAGCAATATTCTCACCGCGAATCCATTGATTCCCCAGCCAGAAATTGCCTTCATTACCCTCGGCAATAATGGCGACAGATTCGAGATCGCCTACAGATTCACTGATAATTGATAACTGCTCACTGACAACTTCAATTCCATCTTCATCCCGCTCAATGATCTGGCTAACCGTTCCCGCTTCTGCACCAAAGAGCAGATCTTCGGAATGATCCGCTCGGGCATCGATAAATACGCCTTGCTTGGGATTCTCCCCCGTGGTGCTAAACCGCGTCACACGGGTGTCGCCTTGGACCAGATCTGTATTGGCGGGCGTAACCTGGCCTGTGGCGTAGAGGTCAATGTGTTGGCCCGAAACCGCTCCATCAATGATGAGGTCGCCTTCATTGAATGAGTGGATGGCAGGCGGGACGCCTGCGCTACGGTTTGTTAATTGTTCTGATCCAGTTAATAGGGTGGGTAGATTCAGAGGCTGAATTCCGGCGGCGATCGCCCCCGCATCCACCTCCAAGCTCAACAACATCCCTGGCTGGCCAATCTGCACCCAGCGCTCACCGGGGATGGCGGCCAGGGTGATATTTCCCTCGGTTGAAACCAGATTGCCCTGATTAAATATTGTCCCCCCCATCAAGCTCATATCTTGCCCTGTGGTGAGGTTGCCAAAATTGAGAATTGCCCCTGGTTGCTCACTTACAAAGGCAAACTGATTCGGTGCGCCCACCAAACTGGCGTAATCATTGGCTCCCGTGGCATTGAACCCGCCGCCCGTAAAACCGATACGATCGCTCGTCGTCGCCACAAAGTCACCGCCGATATTCAAGCTCACCCCTGAGCCAAAGACGATCCCCGCCGGGTTCATCAGATATAGATGCGAATGGGCCCCCGTGACTTGAATCAATCCATCGATCACGGACGGATCGCCCCCCGTGACCCGCCCGAAAATATGACTCACGCTCGGGTGACTCAGAAAGTTGGCGATCTCACCGCTGCCTAAGCCCAATGTCTGAAAGGAATGAAAGAGGTTTGCCCCGGCTTGGGTTCCCCCTTCAATCTGATAAATGTTGCCGTTGTATTGCACGATTGTCCCGGTGCCATCAGCCGCAGGAACGATCGATTGGGCGAGAGCGGGGAAGGAGGGGGTGAGACCCAAGGAGAGGGCTGTGCCAATCCAGAGGGAAGTTTTGTGCATTGGAGGAGTCACGGAAAGAATGTGACGGTTAACGGCAAACCGTCTCTTATTATAGACGCTAATTTTAGACCTTATAGATCTGCGTTTGTTTCCATGGCAATCGATAAAAAGCATCCGACAACAGACTGAAATATTGACTATTCCAGCCGTGCCTTGTCCAGCATGCTTAGTACGGGATAAAAATTTATAAGGTTACTGGGAAACCGGATGAATACATCGGTTGGGTTAAGTCATAACGGAGCTTGCTTCTCGTCGTGCAACTGCCTACGATCGCCACAGACCTTGATGAAATTGAATTTCAGGCATCAACTTAATCCAAACTTTTTGGCTTTATGTTCCGGACTAATTCGTCTTGAAACCAGTACCCTTTGATGGACAAAATCGTTTTTTTTTCGCAGAAAACGATTTCGTACTCTAATGGAGTCAGCTATTTCAATTAAATACTCACTCAATAAAAATACTTTATAATCCACGTCAGATTGACCCAATCCGGAGATTTTACCTCTCACAAAGAATATTTTATATCCTTACCTGAGTTTTGGTTAAGCCAAGGGCACGAAAACTTATAAAACCCAATGAAATCAACAATACTGGCTCCGGTATTGCCGGAGTCTGATACTGAATCCGGATTGTATGAACACAGAAAGCGAAGGCTGATCCGGGTGGCAGGCGGGACGCCATAGCCGTCAACTTAAGGGTTTTTCTAAAGTGTCAAGCCCTAGATATAGCGTTCTCCTTGATTAAACTCTCTAAATGTGGAATGACCTCACCATATCGCCGATTAGGTAATTTGTATTGAAGTCATGAAAGCCCCATGAGCTGGTTCTTTGAGAAACGCCGAAACCCTCTTGACACAAGCGATTTTTTCTTAACTTGACACTAATGGCGGGACGCCTGCCCGATGAATAATCAGTAGGCTATCTCTCCCTATGCTTTGCAGATTTACTTTGAAAATAGACAATGTTAATACTCTTGCACCAAGTAAATGAAGCTAGCGAGATCCCCCCGGCTACGCCGACCCCCTTGGTAAGGGGGTTTTCATCGTTGGGGGTGATAACCCGTCATGACTCGTTGGTAT
>JBCDEB010000224.1:0-9052 GCA_039180005.1 Cyanobacteria bacterium P01_G01_bin.54
CCTCCAGCGTGTGATCCGTATTCATACCAATGCCGAACCGCATCCGCAGGACGCGCTCCTCGCGCGGGGTCAGAGACGCCAGAACGCGGGTCGTCGTCTCGCGCAGGTTGGACTGGATCGCGGCATCGACCGGCAGCAAAGCGGCCTTGTCTTCGATAAAGTCGCCAAGGTTGGAATCCTCGTCATCGCCAATCGGCGTTTCGAGCGAGATTGGCTCCTTGGCAATTTTCAGAACCTTGCGGATCTTCTCGAGCGGCAGGCCCAGCTTCTCGGCCAGCTCTTCCGGCGTCGGCTCGCGGCCAATCTCGTGCAGCATCTGGCGCTGTGAGCGGACAATCTTGTTGATCGTTTCCCCCAATGTCAGAATATCTATGGTTAATACAAAGACAGAAGCTGTTCCGAGTCAATGGCGGGGAAGGCTCCAGTCCCGTACCAGCCCCCATCCTCTCAAATTCAGCTACAGCAACGGTTACAGCCTGGGTTGTTCATTCTGTCGCTTTTCAGACTGTTCAAACTCATGCACAAACCGTGGCGGCAAGATGCCCGCGCTACGGGCTCTAGAGCCGGACTGACCGTAGCGCAGGCGGTCAGTGAGCTTGTCGAATCTGTGGTCGCTGAGCGGAGTCGTTCGCGTAGCGTCCCGAAGGGATAGTGCGTCCCGCCTGCCAGCACGAAATCTGGATGAACTTTGTCGGCACAAAATCCCACAAAGTGAACAGCCCAATTACAGTCCCTAGCCAGTTTGCCCTAGGCGTATTATCCCTGGTCTCATCCGGCTGCTGCGGTTAGGGGCTGTCATCATTTAGATTTCAAACTATTGCTGCGTCTAGCTTCCAGCCCCTTTTCCTGTTTTTTGGGGTCGGGCACTTTATCGCTTGTCCCGTCAGGCTTCTGAGATTAATTATTGATGATGCGCCCTAGTTAATGACACGCTCTAGACGGGTTGTGACTTGGCCGTCTGGCTGAATGCGCAGTTGAATCTCTGCCTGGCGATGGCCGACCAAGGGCGAAACAAAGGGTTCACCCAAGCGGGGCATTGCCAGATGCCGTAGTGATTCCGTAGACGTTGCATCAAGCGGTCGCAGTCGCACCAAAGTCCCCGCTGCGCCGATCGTCAGCCGATAGCGAACCCCATCCGTGGGCAGGATGCCGCTGGGCGATCGCTGGGCAAAATATTGCTGTACCTCTTGCACCTGGGGCAGGGCGGGTTGTTGAGCACTTGGGGCTGCTGCATTGTCCTCTCCTCGCTCACGTGGGGCCGGGTTGGATGATCCGGGTTCTAGGGCGATCAACATGTCCTGATCCAATGTGGCGATCGCACTTTCAGCAACAGCATCGGGCAGGAGGTCATTGCCAGCGCTGGCACTATCGGCATATAGGGGTGGCAAGACGGGCACTTGCGGCGCTGACCCACCAACCGTTGTGCTCGACTCAGGAGCAACTTCCGACTCACCCCTTGGGGTCGCTGAGATTGAAGTCCCGCTGCCCGAGGAGGGGACAGAACGAATGGCAGCATTGTTGTGGGGCGGCAGGGGCCGATTGGGGAGATTGACGCCGCTGGGGGGCTTGAGTGGCCCGAGCCCGGCCAGATCACCTGGAAGTTCCGGAGTTTCTAGCAGGGTCGGGGTGGGCAAGGGGGTCGGGGGCACCACTTCGGGATTATCCGCAACGGCTGTCTCGTTTATCGGTGTGACAGACAGCACAGGTGCCCGGCTACGCTGCCAGTAGAGACTGCTCAAAATAGCCAGTAGGGCAAGGGCCAGGCTCCCTAGGGCGATCGGTTTCCAGGGGCGCTGCGATTGGCTCGCCCAGAGGGTTTGAGTCGCCTGGGCCTGGGCATAGGTATCGAGGGCCAGAGCCAGATCCGCAAGCTGTGTTGCACCAAGCAACAGTTGGGGCTGGTTGCTCACCAGCGGTCCACAGATGAGCTCATGGGCCAATAAGCCTCGGAGAACAAGGGTGGGCACGGGGGTTGGCGTTGAGGTAGGCGCTGGGTTTGACCCCGTTGGTTGGGGTTTGATGATTTTCGTCCCAGGGGCGAGCAGGGGCAATTGCACCGTATCAGGACGCGCTAACAGGGTGGTGGTGAGATACTGGTTCACCACCTGATGAAGCTGTTGCAGTTGGTGCTCATCGCCCTTGAGTACCGATGTCTGAGCCTCCGCTGTCAGGGGAGAGAAGCGCAGTTCCCAGCGTAGCGATCGCCGCCAAGCAGCCGGTTGCCACAGGGAGAAGAGCGATCGCCTGGCTCGCACAATCAGCGAACAGGAGGAAAAGTGAAAACGACGTTCCAGGGTAAGCATCAGCCAGAAAAAAGGGGATAACCCAACACAAAATACGAAAAACAATGACGCTTCAAGCAACCGTTGCCAGATCAAAAAGCGCCAGCCAAAGCCGCCGAGTTCCTTGGGGCGAACTGTAAAAGAGCAAATCAATCAAAAGCTTGAGCGCCAACTGATCCAACGGGGGTCGTGCCGCCCCCTCCGGTGTCTTCATCCGTTCCGTATAGGTATTGCCAAAGCGATCCAGATAATCCCCCAGCAAAGCAGCCCGATGCGGATCTTTTGCCTGTCGGGTCATTTGTTCGAGCAAGCCGACCGCCTGACGAATTAGCCCCTGATGGTTTTGGGCCAAATAGCCAATAATCAACACCAGAGCCCGCGCCTCCGCGACATCCAAGGTCTTACGTCCACTGGCACTCTGGCGTTGAGGATTCGCCTGGCGCAGCCGCCAGAGACCAACGCGATCGCTAATCAGATGTTGCAGATCCAAGGCACTGGCCGCTGCTAAAACATCCTCAGATCCCAAACCCACCAAAGACTCCAGCGCCAGTAGCACCACATCAAGGTGGGTCTTGATATTTGAGAGGGTCTCACTGCCCGGCTCCTGGGTTGGAGGCAGCTCTAGCTCTCCTGAAAACCCCGTCTGCAGATCCATGGATAAATTCATGTGCGTGTCGGTTGACCATCACTGGGCCGCCCTTGGGCTCTGGCGTAGGACAGCAGAAACAAGAAATTATGGATTCAAAACTTACAGGATGCCTGTCTTACAAGCACTCTAAACTTTGAACGCTAAACGCTGAACGCCGCCCTGCGGTTCTCGCACGGCCTCCTCTGAAATACTAGAGGAGCATTGATGAAAGTGGTATAGTTTCATTAAAGTTCATCCTGAGTGCCCTGCCGGTCATCAGTAGATCCCAGTAGATTCGAGCCATTCCCCTAAACTCCAGCTTGAGATCTGGACTACTGTCTGCAGACTGAGCGTCTCGTCAAACTAATCCTCGTGGAGAGCGAATGAACCAGGCCCGCGCCAAAAAGTTGAAGTTAATGGTTGTGGATGATGAGCCAGACAATCTCGACTTGCTCTATCGCACCTTCCGTCGTGACTTCAAAGTTTTTAAGGCAGACGGAGCACTCAGTGCTCTCGATACCCTCGAGAAAGAAGGCGAAATGTCAGTGATCATTTCTGATCAGCGCATGCCCGTCATGAACGGCACTGAATTTTTAAGTAAAACGGTCGATCGCTTCCCCGACACAATCCGGATTCTCCTGACCGGTTATACCGATGTGGAAGATTTGGTCGATGCGATTAACTCCGGCAAAGTCTTCAAATACATCACCAAGCCCTGGAACCCAGAAAACCTCAAAAGTCTTGTTCAGCAAGCCTCGGAGACCTATCTTGTCCTCAAGAAACGAACCAACGAGTTGCGCCGCGCCCTACAACGGGAAGAGATCCTCAACGCCGTCACTAGCACCATTCGCGAATCCCTGGACTATAAAAATGTTCTACGGGCCGTCGTCACCACCATCAGTAATACCTTTGCTGCCAATATCAGTCGCTTGCGCCTCGTCGAAGGACAACAACTGCTCGACACAGACGAAGCAATTGCTCCAGAGATAGCTGAAGCAACGTCAGAAATGCTTGAGATGATGGTGCAAGCGGCTGAAGCGGCCCAAACTCAACACAAAATTGCCAAAGACTGCATTGAAGTTGCCGTGCCCTTGACAGTACAGCAAACAGTGATTGGCGTCCTCTACATGCAGCAGGATGAGGCTCAGCAAACCCTGCAAAATGAGGCGGATATTCAACTTCTCGAATCCGTCGCCGATCAAGCCGCCTTGGCGCTCTCCCAAGCTCGTCTGTACCAACAAACCCAACAGCAAGCTGAGCAAATGCGGGGCGAGCTTGAGGTGGCGCGGCAGATTCAACGCAACCTCCTACGGCAGAGTTGGGAGGATATTGCAACAGTCAACATTCAAGCCCGCTGCGACCCTGCTCGAGAAGTGGGTGGCGATTTTTTTGAAGTCTATGTCCACCCCCAAGGCGATGTTTGGTTAGCTGTCGGCGATGTCTCCGGCAAAGGCGTCCCTGCCGCCCTGTTTATGGCCAGTGCCATTTCGATCCTCCGGCGGGAACTCTCCCAAGAGGTTTCACCCGAACCCGAAACCGTGCTGCGCAACCTCAACATCACCATGAACGAGGATCTCTTTAGCACCAACTGCTTCATCACGATGGTGATCGCCCGTTATCGCCCAAGTGAACACCATTTAGTCTATGCTAATGCGGGACACCTCTATCCGATGGTTTGGTCTCACGCGCAAGTTTTGAATCAAGCAACACCGCAGCCCCCCGACTACCTTAAGGATCGGGGCATCCCGGTCGGTATCTTACCGGAATGGCGGGGAACGATTGGCTCAAAAACCCTCAACGCTGGCGATGTTTTTTTACTCGCGAGCGATGGCATCACCGAAGCTACAGTGCTCAAGCCTCTACCTCAAGACACCCAGTCTCCTCCCTTGCAGCCTGGACAGATGCTCAATCAGGAGGGGGTCTGGCAACTGATTCTTCAGGGTTCAGCGTCGTTTAGCATTGAAGAGCTCTTGCAACGATTCCGTGCTTGCACCAATCAAGAACAAGAAGATGATCAAACTCTCTTATCCCTGGAGGTTCTGTAAATTATGAAAACAGAGCTGAACATCCCCAGCGATCTTAAATTCTTAACCGTTGTCGAACGATGGCTATTGGACTGCTTGGAGGCTGAACTCGGTGATTCGGTGGATTGGCCACGCCAGTCAAATCGCTTGCGTCTAGCCTTGGTCGAAGCTTACTCTAATGTGGTGCGTCATGCCCACCGCGAGCAACCCCAAATTCCCGTCTTGCTCAAGCTAGAACTCCAGGAGCGCGATATTGCCTTGGAGATCTGGGATCACGGCGAAGGCTACGATCTAGAGACTTATCTGCCGCCTAATCCCGAATCCCGTCAGGAAGGCGGCTATGGTTGGCTGATCATGAATCGGTTGATGGACAAGGTGGAATACCAACTTCAGGTGAATGGCCGCAATTGCTTGAAGCTGGAAACGAGTCTGCCCACGGTCACTGACAGCGCCACCTAATTGCACATAGCGCATCGCCGTATCTGGACACAGAACGAATTGCCCGTGTCATGTCGCGTTTTTAATCACTGATCTTTCCCGTATTTTAAGACTAAGGTAGAGTCTAACCCGCCATCCGCCCCGATTTGAGAGCATCATAGAATCGGTTGCCAGCTACCCCCCTCACAATGCTGAGCAAGCCGTGCTAAAAAAACAGCACAACTCTATACTGAGCAGAGTGGTTCAGCAGAGCCCGAAAATCATCGCTCCCTTGCAGGGGCTAACTTGAGTTTCGGTTAAACGAAGCTATCGTATTCCTCAAAACATTGAAATCTCAATGTCAAACCCGGTTGTCAGGGAACCCGCCCCCCGACACCTTCCGCTGAGCTAACCTTGTAGGGGTTTCGCAGAACCCCCGTACAGCCAGGATCTTGCGAACGCATTTTTGAGGACTCAGCCGCCGAATCCTAGCAAAATCAAGGGAGTGGTTTAAAACCCCTACTAAGGTTAGCCGCTGAGGGGGAGAGGGCTCCCGATCAACTCCGGCAATACCGGAGCCAGTATGGTTGATTCTGCTGAGTTTCGACTGTCTTGCGTAATGTCTGCTTATCCAGAGCTTAGGTTGGCACGAATCAAGCGCGAAGGATAACAAGCGCTAATGTAGCAAAACCAAAAACAGCATTAAAAAATTGACCCCAAGACGTTAACATTTAGGGCGTGTCATTATTTAAACGCAGAAGCCTGATGGGACAAAGGTTGGAACGCCCGCCCCAAATAACAGGGAAAGGGGCTGCAAGCCAGTCACAGTCAGAGCTTGAAGTCTAAATGATGACAGTCCCTAGCCAAGACTGTTAACAAATAGTCACATATCAAGACAATTCATGAACATTGAATGCGTCTCTGCGGCTGCACAGAGCAGATGTTGGGCCCAGTAGCAATGTTCTCTGGGGCGAGCCATCGCCTTGGCTGACTTGCAGACTCGGCGTTGATTCGCATTTTGTTCACGCTTAAGACAAGCCCACTTTGAGGTATTTTTTATGAAAATTTTGTTTGTTGCTGCTGAGGTTGCACCCCTGGCCAAGGTGGGTGGTATGGGCGATGTGGTGGGAACGTTGCCAAAGCTCCTGCAAAAGTTTGGCCATGATGTACGCATCTTTATGCCCTACTATGGCTTTTTGAGCCAAATGCTCAACATTCCTAAGGAGCCAGAATGGTGGGGCAATGCCATGTTTCAAGACTTTGCTGTCTATCGCACAACCCTACCCAAATCAGACGTGCCGCTCTATCTCTTTGGGCATCCGACCTTTGATCCCCATCGCATCTACTACGGCGAGGATGAAGACTGGCGGTTCACCTTCTTTGCCAATGGCGCAGCTGAGTTTGCCTGGAATCATTGGAAACCGGATATTATCCATTGCAATGACTGGCACACCGGGATGATCCCGGTCTGGATGCGGGACACACCGGATATTCAAACGGTCTTTACTATCCACAATATTGCTTACCAAGGGCCCGGGCGCTGGCGACTCGAGCAGATGACCTGGTGCCCGTGGTTTATGCAGGGTCACAATACGATGGCTGCGGCGGTGCAGTTTGCCGATCGCGTCACCACGGTCTCGCCCACCTATGCCCAGCAAATCCAAACTCCGGCCTACGGGGAGCAGATTGATGGGCTGATGTCGTTTGTCGGCGGTAAGCTGCGGGGGATTCTCAATGGCATCGATATGGAGAGTTATAATCCGGAGACCGATCGCTATATTGTCGAGAACTTTACAGCCGAGACGCTTGACCAACGGGTGGAGAATAAACTGGCGCTCCAGGAAGAACTAGGTCTACAGATCAATCCCGATACCTTCCTGGTAGGGATGGTGACGCGCCTGGTGGAGCAGAAGGGGATTGATCTACTCTTGCAGGTAATGGATCGCTTTTTGGCCTATTCCGATGCGCAGTTTGTGCTGCTGGGTACGGGCGATCGCTACTACGAAACCCAAATGTGGCATATTGCGGCTCGCTATCCGGGTCGGGCTTCGGCGCAAATCCTCTACAACGATGGCTTATCGCGCCGGATCTATGCGGGCAGTGATGTGTTCTTGATGCCTTCCCGCTTTGAGCCCTGTGGCATTGCCCAAATGCTGGCGATGCGCTACGGTTGCTTGCCGATTGTGCGGCGCACGGGTGGCCTCGTCGATACAGTTTCCCACCATGACCCCATGGGTGAAGCAGGAACGGGCTTCTGCTTCGACCGCTATGAGCCCCTCGACTTCTTCACCTGCGTTGCCCGCGCCTGGGAGAGCTATCGCTACAAGGATCACTGGCGACGCCTCCAAAAACGGGCGATGAACCAGAACTTTAGTTGGGACAACTCGGCTTGGGACTATATCCGCATGTACAAGGAAATGTTGGGTCTGGATCCAGCGGTGCTGCTACCGGAGGAGAAGGCGGTGACGGGACAGTCGGCAGTGGCGGCCAAGCCGCCGGCGTTGACGGCGCTGTCGATGTAACTCACCTAAGTTTCGGTTAAGCGAAATTATCGCATTCCTCAAAGTACTGAAATCTCAATGCCAAACCTGGTTGTCAGGGAACCCGCCCCCCGGCACCTTCCACTGAGGGGGAGATTGCCCCCTCAGACTCCGGCAATATCGGAGCCAGTATGGTTGATTCTGCTGAGTTTCAGGGTCTGTCACGATGTCTGCTTATCCAGAACTCAGGTTGTTTTATCTGAATCGGCAGATGGTGTGATCTATGCGGGTTTATGCGGGTCCTACCGGGGCTTACCGGGTGGCGGGGTTTCAGCGATCGCGTCTGACTTGGGTTACGTCAGACTCTAGGACTTGGGAGAACAAGGCTCTCTCTTGACGGTAGCCGTCTTCACAGGGAAAGACATCCGTAAGTCTACTTGGGCTGAGAAGAGGAGTTCCTTCTGTTGTTGATGTTGGGAGTGCTGTTCAAATAATTTATCTAAGCTCTCGGCACAAAACGTATTGACCATTAGACTTTGCGCCATTACGCTGGCTGGGCTTGCTTCTACGAATCTTTCCAATATGGTAGACAGCATCTTCTTTCTCCCTGCTTTTTCCTACCTACCCGCTCTAGCAGTGATAAACTAATTCACTTGTTCGCATTGAAAAGGCTGGCTGTAAACCAGTCACTCTCAGAGCTTGAAATCTAAATGATGACAGCCCCTAGCTTTTGCTCGTATTCACTGCCTAAGCCCTGCTTGGTCTTTTTAATCCGGATTTCGTATAACTGAGGACAATCCCCAGATAATGTTCTAACGGATAGGACTGACGCAATTGCACCCATTAACATGGTTATCGAGATCCCCTGGCTTCGCCACCTCCCGAACTCAAGGGGGGCAGGGGGGATTGTGGGTCTAGATATACGGTGCAGGGCTTGAACTGCGTAAGTCCTAACGGATTGAGTTCTTGGAGAAGGAGTGAATGTCTGCAAAATCAAAACAAACCAAGCCCCTCGCTTTGGGGTTAGCGCTAGCGATTTCCGGCGGGATTTTGGTGGCGGGCGGCCGTTGGCTCGCACCGCGTCTATTGCCCGGCGGGTCACTCACGGGCACATTGAATAGTGCGCAATGCAGTGACCCCGATGCCCAGGTGCAACTGACAGCCCTGGGCGATACCTTCAGTGGCTATTCCACCTTGCGTAACCCCGCGTTTCAGGGCGCG
>JBCDEB010000225.1:0-9017 GCA_039180005.1 Cyanobacteria bacterium P01_G01_bin.54
GGGTGGTGGCCGAGACCCGACCCACCTCCCCCCTCCGGGGTACTCCTCCCGGTCGGATTTTTTTTCCAGAAGTCCCCTCTCGGGTGGGGCGGTCTCGCGTAGCGACGACCGGGGTGGGTTCGGGGTGGTGGCCGAGACCCGACCCACCTCCCCCCTCCGGGGTACTCCTCCCGGTCGGAGATTTTTTCCAGAAGTCCCCTCTCGGGAGGGGCGGTCTCGCGTAGCGACGACCGGGGTGGGTTCGCGGGGTGTGGGCCGAGACCCAACCCACCTCCCCCCTCCGGGGTACTCCTCCCAGGAGGAGATTTTTTTCACTACCGCCTTCGCGCCACCGGGTTCATCAACCGCTCCACCGCCGAAACGTCACCGCCGCCCCCACTGTCATTAATGGGCAGGCAGTCTTCATCCAGGTCAATGCCGCTGGTGGCATCGAGGTCTTCGGCAATCTGCCCACCCTCGGCGTCATCGTCTTTTTCCAGTTCAATCTCGGGGATCGTCTGGCAACTGTTGGTGCGCAGGAACTCATCAGTGAGGTTCTCGGTATCTTCGAGGGGGTTGATAAAGAGTTCCGCGAAGGTGAAGGGGGCAACATCGTTGTTGGGGTTGAGTTCGTAAGCGCCGAGATCCACCCGACCCCCGAAGATCTCGATGGTTAAACCAGCTAACCGGGCAATTTCGTTGCTGCCAGCGTTGACAGCGGGGCTGGTTGCGGCAATCGCATGGGTTTGAGTTGGCCCGCCATTGTCCGCCAGCGGTTGGAGCAGCGGATCTTGCCCAAAGATGTTGTTGCTGCCGCTGATGGTTGCACCGCTGGGGTCGAGGATCAGGTTGTAGTTGGCGGTGAATGTGCCAAAGAGGTCTTGCCCCGTGCCGCCTGCGCTGTTGTTCGAGACAATGGTGTTGCCTAGACTGCCGCCAGCAGCAGCAGAAATTCCCCCACCATTGCCACTCGCACTGTTAAAGGCGATGGTGGACTGGGTTGCCGTTACGCTGCCACCGCTATTAATCCCCCCGCCATTACCATTTGACGAGTTACCCGAAATGGTGGATTGGGTTACGGTTACGCTGCCACCGCTATTAATCCCCCCGCCATTACCATTTGACGAATTACTCGAAATGGTGGATTGGGTTGCCGTTACGCCGCTGCCGCTAAAAATCCCCCCGCCATTACCATTTGACGAATTACCCGAAATGGTGGATTGAGTTACGGTTATGCTGTCCATGCTCACAATCCCCCCGCCTACACCATTTGACGAATTACCCGAGATGGTGGAATTGGTGACGGTTACGTCCCCGTAGCTCAAAATCCCCCCGCCACTAAGATTTGACGAATTACCCGAGATGGTGGAATTGGTGACGGTGACTCCACCGCCAAAGCTAAAAATCCCCCCGCCCTCAACACTACTTGACGAATTACCCGAGACGGTGGAATTGGTGACGGTGACTCCACCGCCAAAGCTATTAATCCCGCCACCACCACTTGACGAATTACCCGAGACGGTGGAATTGGTGACGGTTACGCTGCCGTTATTGCTATTAATCCCGCCACCACCACTTGACGAATTACCCGAGATGGTGGAATTGGTGACGGTGACGCTGCCGTTATTGCTATTAATCCCACCACCAGTCCCCGTTGTCCTCCCCCCCGTAATCGTCAAATTATCAAACGTCGCTGCCACCGTGCCTGTCACGTTAAAAATCCGGAAAGTAGTGTTATTCCCAGCAATGGTTACATTGGTATCCCCGCCTGTAATCGTCAGCTCATCGGTAATGTCCGAGAGCGCCGAAGTCAAGTCAATCCGCGTCACCCCACTAAAACGAATCTCATCCGCCCCCGCCGAACCATTCGCTGCCACAATCGCCGCCTCCAGAGCCGCCTGCGTCGCCGCCGTCACCGTAAACGTCGCCAGCTTGCCCTCCCACACGGATAAGGTTGCATCCATAAACGGATTCTCTAGCTCAATCTCTCCTGTGCGATACTCCAATTCCCAATCCCCACTGTGGTTGGCGCTGCCCGTCGCATTCGTCGAAGCCGCCACATCCAGCCCGGTTGCTGTTGCCAGGGTTTGGACAAACCCCTCGCCCACTTCACCCAGCGCCGTAAAGCAACTGTAAAGCAACAAATCGGCACTTTCAGTAAACGCATCTGCCCATTGGTTGAGCTGGTCTTGATAGCTCGCAATGTTTTCAGGATTAATCCAGGTATTGCCCAGCCAGAAGTTCCCCGCATTGCCTTCAGCGGTGATGCTCATGCCATCAAGCTGTTCACCCTGATCACTAATCTCAGCCAACTGCTCCGTAATCACGGCAATCCCATCTTCATCGTTCTCGACAATGCGACAATCGTCCCGGCGGCACTGCCGTAGAGCAGTGCATCGGCGTTGTCCGCATGGCGGTCAATGATGTTCAGGCTCACCGGGCCATCCGCTTCCGGCAGCCGCACAACCGTGGTGGTTCCAGCAATTTCACTCGGGTCACTCACCTGCACCCGACCCGCCGCAACCAGATCCACATTCTCGGCAATAACTCGGTTGCCAACGACCACATCGCCCTCCTCGACGCGCAGTTGTGAGCCGATCAGCCACAGTTCACCGTTTTCGGTTTTGACCACTTCATTGGCATTGCCCACTTCGCTGCTGCCATTAAGAAAACCCGGTAGATCCACTGCGCGAATGCCCAAGGGTGTTCCCGCTTGAACCTCATCCACTGCCAAAGCATCCAAAAAGAAGCTCAGGGTCATGCCGTCGTGGGAGAGTTTGACTTTGCTTTCGCCGGGGACTGCGGCGAGGGTGACGGTTCCATTCGGGGCGGTGATGCTCCCGGTGCTGATCACGGAACCGCCGACCATCCAGAGGCTGCCATTGCTCACATTCAAATCCGCCGTATTGATAATCGCGCCGGGTTGGCTGCTATCAAACATCAGGCTGGTCGGATCGCCCGTTAACGCTGCATAGTCATTGTCACCTGCCGCGTTAAAGAACCCTGCGCCAAAGCCAATCCGGTTCGCGGTGGTGACACCAAAGCTACCCGGTACGTCTACACTTGCGCCTTCGGTAAAGACCCAGCCTGCGGGGTTGACCAGGAACAGGTTGGAATTCCCACCCGAAAGGCGAATCAAGCCTTCAATCACGCTGGGGTCACCCCCAATGACGCGACCCACCACGTTGCTAATTTCCGGGTTGCTGAGGAAGTCAGCAATCTCACTGGGCTGCAAACCAAATTGCTGGAAGCTGTGGAAGAGGTTGGCTCCGGCTTGGGTTCCACCTGTGATGTGGTAGGTGTTGCCGTTGTAGTTGATGATGGTGCCCGTGCCGTCGGGGGCGGGGGTGATGCTCTGGGCGAGGGTAGGGTTGATGGGTGTAATACCCACAAGACAAGCCGTAAACAGGGCAGTGCTGGCTGAGCGCATAGGAAGTTTAAGAGAGTTCTGTTTTCAGGGTGAGGGGTGAGAGCCAGCAGATAAGATGATTTTACTTTAAGGGAATTTTAAAAATCGGCAGGGTTTGTAAAGGAGTTGTAATGTGGACTTAGCCGTTCTATTGTTTGTGTCTTGCTTGCGATAGAGCCATGACACAAGGGACAGACCCAGAATCGGTGTGCGGCTGAGAGTACTCCTTGGAAATAATTATCCCGAGGCAGGCGGGACGCCTGCGCTACGGTTGATTCTTCTTGATATCCGTAGCGCGGGCATCTTGCCCGCCACTAACAACGTTCGCTCATTTCTGGAACACTTTTTTCCTTGGAATACTCTGAGACTCTACAGATTTATCCTTCTTCATTACATCTCTCGTTTCAATTGTTCTAGTTGTTCAGCCGTCAAGCCCGTCGTCTTGAGAATAATCGCTTCACTGACCCCTTCATCAAGAAGCGCACGCGCCGTTGTCCTGATGCCAATGCCAATGCCTTCTTCTCGACCTATACCAATGCCTTCTTCTCGACCAATGCCAATGCCTTCGACAATCCCCTCAGCTTTTCCTTCATCCCGTGCTGTATCCATCGAGTTTTTGAGGTCACGGTAATATTTGAGGCTGTTTTCGTAGGAACGCAGTTCCTCACGGTTAAACTGGGCAATTTCAGCCGTCTCAAACAGTTTCGTGAAGATTTTTTCTTGTAGTGCTTCGGGAATCTCTTGGATGCGTGGCAAGTTCCGCAGCACATAGAGCCATTTGTCAAACCGAGTTTCCAGCTCCTCAATGGTTTTGGTGAACTTGGGCATTTCCAAGTAAATAAAGCTCAGCTTGTCATAGAAAACCTTACAGGTATCAATATCTGTGAGTTTGACGTCATAGCGATATTTTTCAGGGTCGTCTTTATCTTCATCAAAGACAAAGTCCAGAATGGCGATTAGGTAGACGGCACCAAGCTGGTAATTCCAATTATTTTTCTTGGCTTGCTCCCGGATGGGGAAGGTGGAATAGTAAACGGTGCGGTCTTTAAAGAAGTTTTGTTTACTTTTTTGCAATTCAACGATAAATTTCTCTCCTGCGGCATTTTCGCAATACAAGTCAAAGACGGCGCGACGGTCTAGATCGCTTGACCCTAATTGCTCGTTTTTGATGTAGTTGAGCGTGGTGATTTCTCCCTGTTCGTCTTTGAGCAGTTCGTTCAAAAAGTCCAGCAGCAGATCCTTGTTGGGTTCTTCACCAAAGAGTTTTTTAAAGCCGTAGTCGGTGAAGGGGTTGATGTATTTTGCTGGGAATTGGGGGGCGGGAGGGGAGGATGGCATGGTTCAAATGGGGGGAACGTGTGGGTTTAGGGGGTGTTAGCTGAGGGGCAACTCCACCCGAAAGGTTGTTCCCTCACCCAAGGCCGATCGCACCCGAATCTTGCCCTGATGGATATTGACAATTTGCCGACAGAGATAGAGACCCAAGCCGTGACCAGATCGCTTGTTCTTACCCTGGCGAAACGGTTCAAAGATCTGGACTTGATCGGTGGGAGACATGCCGACCCCCGTGTCCGTTACTTCAATATTGAGCCGATGGGACTGGACGCGGACTTTGACCGTGACGCTGCCTTGATCAGTAAATTTAATGCCGTTGGCAATCAAGTTGGCAAAGACGCGACGCAGTTCGAGGCGATCGCCCAGAATCATCTCCGGCTGAGCCTGCCAGTCTAAGCTCAGGCTGAGCTCTTTGTCTTTGGCGATGGGCGCGAGCTCTTGAATCACCTCTTGGAGCAGCGCTCGCAGATTAAAGTCAATGAAGCTGAGGATTTTGCGCCCCACATCATAGCGATAGGCTTCAAGCAGATTATTGAGCAGCTTGAGCTGGTTCTGGTTGCTGTCGGTGAGGGTGCCCAAGGCTTGCTGCATGGCTGGCGTCACGGGGCCAAACGCCCCCTGCCGCAGCAAGGTGAGCATGCGATCGGCGGCGACGAGGGGGGTGCGCAGATCATGGGTAATACAATGGACAAAGTTTTCCCGTTGCTCAATGCTCTGCTTGAGGCGCAGCAGCGATCGCACCCGTGCCTGCAACTCATCCACCTTGACGGGTTTGCGAATAAACTCATCGGCCCCTACATCCAATCCCTCGACAAGGCTGGGTTGCTCGTAAGCGGTGATCAGCAAAATGGGAATATAGGGCAGTCGGGGATGCTTGCGAATCCGTCGGGTCACTTCATAGCCATCCATCTCGGGCATCATCACATCCAGCAGAATCAGCGCTGGGGGCTCCTGCTCGATTTGCTCCAGGGCCGAATAGCCGTTATCCACCAAACGCACCTGATGGCCCTCCTCTTCAAGGGCCAGTTGCACCAAGAAGAGGTTGTCCGGGACATCGTCAACAGCCAGGATATAGTTGGGGTCAGGCATTTGAGGGAGCAGTTTTCAGTTCGCAGTTTTCAGTTCGCAGTTCGCGTTTGCTGGCATTGTCAGCGCAGGGATCAGGGAGGAGCCGGCCACAGTTCTGCCTCCTCGGCCGGTTCAAGATGCCGACCATAACGCGGGATTGAGAGGGTAAAGTTTGTCCCCTCCCCCACCGTGCTTTGAACGCCAATGGTGCCGTTGAGCATTTGGGCCAGCGACTTGACGATCGCCAAACCGAGACCGGTTCCCGAATGTTTCCGTTTGAGGGTCTGATCGGCCTGTCGAAAGGCCTCAAAAATTGATTCGTGATGCTCCGGAGCAATACCAACGCCGGTATCCGCCACTGCAATCAGGACACCCTGTTGACCCGCTTCTTTTACTGTAACGGTAACGCTTCCGCTTTCGGTGAATTTAATTGCATTTGAGAGCAAGTTGACTAGTAGGCGGCGCAGACTGTTGCGATCGCTAACCACTTGGGGGTTGCTCAACTGTAGCTTGACGTTGAGCGCGAGCTGCTTTTTCTCGGCCAGGGAGCGTAACTCCTCCACCGTCAAACGCACCAGCCGGGCGAGGTCTAAACTTTCAAACGTCACCTCCCAATAGCCCGCCTCAATTTTGGAGAAATCGAGCACCTCGTTGAGCAGAGTCAAGAGATTTTGGCTATTGAGAAAGATCCGCTCCACCATGTCCCCTTGACGGGGAGTCAGGGGCCCAGACTGCTTGACCATCAGCATTTGCGAGAAACCCATGATCGCATTCATCGGGGTGCGCAGTTCATGGGAAATCGTGGCTAAAAACTGAGACTTGAGCCGGGAGGCTTTGAGCAGTTCTTGGTTTTGGCGCTCGATCTGCTGCCGTTGAAGGTTCAGCTCATCGGCGCGGGCTTGGAGGACTGCTTCGGTTTGTTTGCGCTCGGTAATATCATTGATTGCCCCACTGGTGCCGAGCAGATGTCCCTCACTATCCAGGTTGCGCTGGGCATACATCTCCAGCCAGCGGAAGGTCCCGTTCTTGGTGGGCGAGCGGAAGGCATATTCAAAGGATTCCTGTTCGCTAGTCAGTAGCTGTTGCAAGAGCACCGCGAGGCGATCGCGGTCTTCCTGGCTAAAGACCGCATCCAGGCAGGATTGATTTAAGGATTCTTCCGTTTTATAGCCCGTGATCGTCTGCCAGGGTCGGCTCAGGAAGATCCAGCGTCCAGTGGTGTCGGTTTGGAAGATCACTTCTTCGATGCTGGTGAGGACTGAACGGTAGAGGCGGTTGAGGGTTTGCAGTTGGCTATCGCGCTCACTGACCTGCTGCTCCAGTTTCTGGTTGAGCTGGAACAGCTCGCGCTCGGCTTGTTTGCGCTGGGTAATGTCCCGGGCGATCGCAATCACTTCCCGCACCGTTTGGCCATCGGGGGCAAAATAAGTACGATTGGTGATCTCAAACCAGATGTAATCGCCGTCTTGGCGACGAATGCGGTAGTTGTGGGTGTAATTGTCCGGTAAGCTCGCCAAACTGCCATAGGCCAGCTCCAAACTGGCGATATCTTCCGGATGCCAGAGTTCAAAGACCGATCGCCCCACCAACTGCTTGGGGGGATAGCCGAGCAAGGTCTGACAGGCCGAAGACGCCGAGCGGCAGATGCCATCGGGCGTGTAGCTATAGATCAGGTCATTGGAGCGATCGGTCAAGAGTTGGTGGCGCTCTTCACTCTCACTCAGGCGCGTTTCGGCTTGGCTCAACTCGGGGGCGGGCGTCAGGCTCCCCAGCCAGCCCACAAATTGCCCTGCCGCAGTGCTGTAGGGTTCAATGCGCAGCAAGGTGGCTTGCACCTGGCCGTGGCGATCGCGCCAGGGTAAAACGGTACTCAAGGGGGTGCGATCGGCCAGCGCCGTTTGCCAAGCCATCAACAGGCGGTCTTGCAACTTCTCTTCGAGCCAATGCCACCAAAACTTAGCTTGGGCCGTGGTCGCCGTTACCCCTGTGTAGTCTTGCCAGTAGCGGTTGACCCAGGTCAGATGACCTTGGGCATCGGCAAACCAAACGCCATGGGGCAAGGTATTGAGAAGTTCCAGGGCAGGGGGCAGCATGGGGGTCTTGGCAACAATAATTATCCCTGGCACACCGTGCTCAAACGACTGCTCAAAACAGCCAGGATGTACGCAACTTGTACCCATTCGCAAGGCTGTCGAGATCCCCCCAGCTACGCTGACCCCCTTGTTAAGGGGGTTTTACTGTTAAACCTTACTTTAGAAAACTATCCCAGCCGCCTGCGGCGTTACCCCCCTTACGAAGGGGGGAAGGGGGGATCTCGAGGTTGAGTATTGAACGGTGTAAGTCCAAACCGTTTGTTTCGGACGGATGCGAACAACCCAAATCAAACCCGGGAATAGATATATAGTCTAAGCCCATTAACCCGCTGCCCAATCCCTCCCCAGAGAGTCTTTGCTCTGGGTTAATCTCTATCGAAGGAGAGAGTGTGAGTGATCCGCTACTCCCAAGTGGAGACATCTCGCAACTCGGGGGGAATCGGGATATCCACCGGGAACTCTAGTTGGGTTTCGCGATCGCCTAAATAGCCCGAAGCCATAAACGCCAAGAGCAGCCGATTGAGCGCGATCCAGACCGGGCGATCGAACTCCCAGTCCGTCTCACGACCGGCGTAGCAGCTAATCGACTTCAGCGCCCAAAAGTAGCTATTGCGCACCACAGACCCCGTTTTTTTGTAGCGGGGAAGATCTTCAGCGTGGAGGATGAGAATATCTTGGTCAATTCGGGCCCGCATCACCAAACTAGAACTTACGAACTTATCTCTAATAGCATAGCGTGCGAAATCCCCCCGGCTGCGCGTCTCTCTTTGGATTTGGAGTGCCAACTGCTTTGTATAGCGTGCGAGATCCCCCCGGCTGTGCCGACCCCCTTGGTAAGGTAGGGCTGTTTTATGTTCTGGAGAGAAAAAAGAAGACCCGATAGTTCTTGTGTAGGGGCGGAGTTTCCCCCACTGGTGTGAACTTAAGCTCGAAACCTATTCACCCAGCGCGTTTCAACCCCAACCGCCAAGAACTCAAGTTCTTGGACTTCGACAAGCTCAGCCGAGCACTAATCGCTAACCCCCGCTCACGGGGGTGCGGGTGTTTGCTGGATGCGGGGGCTTTTGCCTATTTTTGCTTTGCGCCGGGGGCTTGAGCCCCGGGCGGGGCGGGCTTCTCAGCGTTAAGTTCAC
>JBCDEB010000226.1:0-8859 GCA_039180005.1 Cyanobacteria bacterium P01_G01_bin.54
AAAAAAAAAAAAAAATTTTAAATAATATCAAACATCTTCCTAATCCACAAACCGTTTTTTACACTGGTCTTTTTGTAAAAAACCCCCCCCCCCCCACTGCCGCTTGTCAAGCTTGCTCGCGTGAGCCCTCATTAGAGCATTGCCCAGCAACGGGGTGAGCCCTCACAAATCTGCCTCAATTCTATACAAGGCGGAAATTTGTATTACCAAGAGAAGCGTTAGTCCGCTCTCAGACCCATTGAAACACCACAACCTGCAGACCCTCATCTGCTTGAGGGAGGAGATAACTTTAGACCGATGGCTTTACCTTTACTCAATTATTCCCCGATCAGCCGCAACCATCGGGTTGCAGGATACGAAATTGCTGGGGATGAGCACCCCCAGCGCCACATGACAGATGGACACACCACGACTCTGGACTACAACGAAATCATTCGTGCCGCCTATCGCCAGGTGTTTAATGAGCAACAACTCCTCCAGAGTAACCGCCAGACAAATTTAGAGTCTCAATTGCGCAACGGGCAGGTTACAGTGCAGCAGTTTGTTCGAGGGTTGGTCTTGTCTGAACCTTTTTTTACGCGGAACTATGAATGCAGCAACAACTACCGCTTTGCCCAGATGTGTGTGCAGCGACTCCTCGGACGTGAGATCTACAACGCGCAAGAAAAATATGCCTGGTCAGTGGTTCTAGCCACCCAAGGGTTGACAGGCTTTATCGATGCACTCCTAAACAGCGAGGAATATCAAACCAACTTTGGCAGTGATACTGTGCCCTATCAGCGGCGGCGCATTCTACCCCAGCGTGAGCGAGGTGACGTGACCTTCGCCCATATGCCACGCTATGGTGCAGACTATCTGGCTCAGCTCAAGACCTTGGGGTATTTCAAATATCGTCCTAGTTCCCCCTACAATCTCAAGCCTTGGCAGATGCAGTTTGCGGCGGCAACCGCCACGGTGGGCATTACCGCTTTGGTTGCGCTCATTGTTGCAGTTGCCTTGACGGCTTGGGGCATTATTTCGCTCTAGACCGAAATGAATTTCCCTTGAAAACAGTCTCAATCCTCCTTTAGCAAGACGCCAAGGGAGGATTTGTGTTTGTAAGCTTAATCAACCTGAATTCTGGATAAGTAGACCTCACGAAAGACGCTGAAACTCAGCAGAATCAATAATACTGGCTCCGAGTATTGCCGGAGTCTGAGGGGGCAATTTCCCCCTCAGCGGAAGGTGTCGGGGGGCGGGTCCCCTGACAACTAGGTTTGAAAACGAGATTTCAAGGCTTTAAGGAATGTTATTAGTTTCGCTTAACCGAAACTCACGTTAGTTAAGTAGCGTTTTCGTGCTTGTTATACAACATGTTGCGCTCAAGGCAGCATCACTGATGTCAGTCGGTATGCTAGAGCTAATGGCAATGCCAACTTAATATAATCGCTGTTTTTCCCTGAATCGGTTATGTCTTCTTTTGCCGATCGCGCCGTTGATATTCGTTTGCTACTGCTAGGCCGCCGAGCGAGCAGTGCGATTGCCCTCTGGGTTGTGCCAGGGGTAATCCTCCTCGTAATGGGCCAGCCAACTGTTGCCCAAGACGTTTCTCCAATGCCCCTAGCGCTGACCAAAACAAAGGCGCAAGCGACTATTGTTCAAACGCCGGCCCAGACACCGACCCAAACACCCTCTTATCCACCACTACATCGCCAGGGTTCGGAGCATCAACCCTTTCAGCCAGAGCTGTTGCCCCTTCAAGCTGACGGGCCACGTTATGCTGCAGCACCCGGCGTTACCGTGATCACGCCCTCTGCCTATGGCGCGAGCCAGGGAACCGTTTCGCTCGGCTTGGGCTTTCAGGCGCGCACCCGGTTTACAGAGCAGGCGGACGGTGTTCTGGGGATCAAACTGGGACTGGGCGAGCCCCAGAAGCACATTGGTGCTGAGGTGGGTCTGGTCTTCGTGGATCTCGATGATCCCGGCGAGGGCTTTTTGACGCTCAAGCTCCACAAGCAGTTACCGGGCCAATTGAACCTAGCGGTGGGAGTAACCGGTGCTGGCTCGTTTGGTGAAACCGATGCGGGCACGTCGGTCTATGGGGTGCTGACCCAGCGGATTACTTTGGCGGCCGATCCTCAGCAAGCCTGGAGCCAGTTGGATCTGTCGCTGGGCTTGGGGAATGGCCAGTTTCGCAGTGAAGACCAGGTGCAGCGAGACGAGGAAGCAGTGGGGATCTTTGGTGCAGCAGCGGTACGGGTGACCGAACCGCTCTCGGCGATCGCCGAATGGACGGGGCAAGACCTGACCTTGGGGTTCTCCTGGGTTCCCTTCGCGGAAATCCCCCTGGTGATTACACCAGCCCTGACGGATCTGACGGGCAATGCCGGTGATGGGACACGTTTTATCTTAGGAGCCAGTTACAGTGCCGAGTTCTAGATCACGCCACCGCTGGCGACAGGGGTTGCTGCTGACCCTCATGTTTTTAATGGTGCTCCTGCTCGTGAGCTCAGGGCCCTTGATTGCCCAGACCGGCAACCAGTCAGATGTGACCGGGCCCAACCCCGTCGAAACGGTTCCTGGCTCAGGGAATGACCCTGTCGAGCGCATCGATCGCGCGGCCTACGAAACTTTCTTTACCAGTACTGATGCGGCAACAGCGATCGCCCTGGTCGAAGAATTCCACGCCTGGGAATTTTGCAATCAGCTTCAACTCGAGCGCTGTGGCCGGGTGCCCTCCCTAGCCGAAATGACTCAGACCCTTGCCGATACCTGGGCCCAAACCGGACGCCGGCCAGCTCTGGTCTACTTTGTCGCGCTTGAAGACCAACTCCAGAGTCTGGTATTGATGCCCAGCCGCCCGACGATCTCAGCACAAGCCCCAAAACAAACGACGCCCCCCTTATCCCCCATCGTCCTGCGCCACAGCAACCCGGACTTGCCCCGGGAGCTGATCTTGAGCCAGGGACGGCAGTTTCGACGTCAGCTTAATCTCCCCGGTTCCCAACGGTATCGCACCCCCGCCGAGCAACTCTACAACGAGTTAATGGCCCCACTCGCCACTGAGCTGGCCCAGGCCAAAGTCGATGTTTTAGTCATTGTGCCGGATCAGGGCATGCGACTGCTGCCCTTTTCGGCGTTGCATGACGGAAACCGGTTTTTGATTGAGCAATATGCGGTATCGCTGATGCCCAGTTTTGGCTTAAGCGATTTGCAGGTGGCAGATGTGCGCAATACGCCGATTTTAGCCATGGGCGCTGCCCAGTTTGCCGATCAGCCCTCACTGCCCGCTGTGCCGACAGAACTGGCCCAGGTGGTGCGGGCACCCTGGCAGGGTGAAGTGCTCTTTGAGCAGGCCTTTACGGTGGCCAATTTGCGCGATCGCCTCGCTTCGGGCCAATTTGGCGTGGTGCATCTGGCCACCCATGGCATCTTCCGGGGCGGGGATTTGGCCAACTCCTATATTCAATTTAGCGATCGCCGCCTCACCCTCTTGGCCTGGCGCGATCTCGTCAGCCAATTGAATTGGCAGTCGGCCAGCCAAGCACAATTAGAGCTCTGGGTTTTAAGCGCCTGTGAAACCGCCGTGGGCAGTACCGCCGCCGAGTTGGGTTTTGCCGGCCTAGCCGTGCAGCTTAGTGCCAAGTCTGCATTGGCCAGCTTCTGGCAAGTGAGCGATGCGGGTACTTTAGCGCTGATGAGCGAGTTTTATCGTCAATTGTCCACCGTTCCCTTCAAGGCCGAGGCCTTGCAACGCGCCCAGCTTGCCCTGCTCCGGGGCGCAGCCCAGATTCAAAATAATCAGCTCCAGCTCTCCGACGGACAAAGCGTCCCTGTTGCCGACACCGTCAGCCAACAAGCGAATCTCCGGTTCTCCCATCCCTACTATTGGTCAGGATTTACCAATATCGGTAGTTGGAATTAAGAATTATCGATTGCCTCTCGGCCCACTTGTCGGTAGGGTTTAAACGGCACGGTAGCGTTGACAACCCTTTACAAAATGGTAGCAGTAGCAATTTTGGCCGCCGGACGCGGCACACGGATGCGATCGCAACTTCCCAAAGTCCTGCATCCCCTCGGCGCAAAAGCCCTGGTCGAACGCGCCCTCGACAGTTGTGCTGAGGTCAACCCCAGCCGTGAGCTGGTGATCGTCGGTTATGGTGCTGATCAAGTCCAAGCGGCCTTAGCCCATCGCCCGACGATTGAATTTGTCCCCCAAACCGAGCAACTGGGCACCGGCCACGCCATCCAGCAACTCCTGACCCCCCTAGCAGGGTTTAACGAGGATATCCTGGTGCTCAACGGGGATGTGCCTCTGCTGCGCCCCGAGACGATCGCCGATCTCTTGGCCATCCATCAAAAACACCAGAACGCCGCCACCTTGCTCACCGCTCAACTTCCTGATGCCACGGGCTACGGTCGGGTGTTTTGTGATGATCAGAACTATGTCCAAGAAATTATTGAGCATCGAGATTGCACCCCAGCCCAACGGGAGAATCGTCGCATCAATGCTGGGGTCTACTGCTTCAATTGGCCCCGTCTGGCTGAGGTGCTCCCTCAATTGAGTAATGACAACGACCAGCAGGAATATTATCTCACCGATGTCTTCAGGATGATGCAGCCCGTAATGGCGCTGGATGTGGGGGATATTCAAGAAATTTCCGGGATTAACAACCGCCTGCAGCTGGCCAATGCCCATCAGATTTGGCAAGAGCGGATCAAAACCCAGTGGCTGCTGGCCGGTGTCACCCTGATCAACCCTGAGAGCATCACGATCGAGGATACGGTAGAACTCGCTCCTGATGTGGTGATTGAGCCCCAGACCCATTTGCGGGGCAACACCCGTATCGGCGCGGGGAGCCGCATTGGCCCCGGCAGCCTGATCGAGAATAGCCAGATTGGCGAGCAGGTCACGGCACTGTATTCGGTGATTACCGATAGCGTGGTGCAAGACAACTGCCGTGTTGGCCCCTACGCGCACCTGCGCAACCAAGCGGAGATTGGCGAGCAATGCCGGGTGGGTAATTTTGTGGAAATCAAGCAGAGCCAATTGGGCGCGAAAACAAATGCAGCCCACCTCAGTTATCTCGGTAATGCGACCCTGGGCGATCGCGTCAATGTGGGGGCCGGCACAATTACTGCCAATTACGACGGGGTGAACAAACATCCGACGGTGATCGGCGATCGCAGTAAAACCGGCTCCAACAGTGTCCTCGTTGCACCCATCACCCTCGGGGAAGATGTCACGGTGGCAGCGGGCTCAGTCATTACCAAAGATGTGGCAGACGACACCCTGGCGATCGCCCGAAGTAAGCAGGCAACCTACAAGGGCTGGCGGATGAAGGGTCAGTCATCCTAACTCAAAATTCCTGAAACAATATTCCACAGAGCAATGAGCTGACTAAACAAAAAAGTTTGGGAGGCCAATAAACCCGTAAGGATTTGGCGATTAACGGGCCAACAGTTAGCGAGCTTTTGTTTTTGGTAGATTTGATTGAGCACGTCAATCTTTTCAGCAGCTTGTTTGAGGGTTTCACTGTCTTGGACGGTGGAACTGAAAATAATATTTTTTCTCAGTTCAAGAATTTCGCCCGAGAGGGAATGGAGTCCCTTAATTAACTCGCTATATTGAGTCTTCATCACCTTGTGAAACCGGAAGATCAGCTCAAGACCCATGACACTGCCCAAAATACTCACAAATAAAGCGACAGCGGCCATATTCAGCACCACCGGGCGATCGGTCGCGGGCAAGCTCACCTCACTAAAAACCTGTAATCTTGGACCCACGAGAATAAACACCGAAATCATCGTAGGAATCAAAAAAACATAGATCATCCGCAGCGCTAAGGTACCAATTGGTAGCAAGCCCCCCGCATCATCGGGATGATCAAACCGGACTTGAATATCAAACCGTTGGGGCAAACGCCGGAGCATCATCGAAACAGCAAAGATTTTCCAGAAGCTGACGCCGAGAAAATAGGCATAGATCGTATTGGGGATGATATTGAGCTGGTTGTAGATAAAGATCAAGATGCCATAGGGCTCAGGGTTAAAAATATTGATCAATCCGTCTAGACTGACGGCGTAATAGACCATCAGAATCGCCGACATAATGCCCCCGATCCAAAAGCGATGCACCGCATTACACTGGAGATCAATTTCACGCAGAAATCGGGAATCGCTGGCTTCATCACCATCTTTAGGGGTGAGGAGGCGATCGCCAAATAAAACCACCAATTCATGGGCGATCGAACGGAGAAAGCGATCGGAGAAGACAAAAAAGAGCAAAACAGAAATCTCAACAATAATCTTAATGCCATCCGTAAAATCATCCGGAAATCGCTTCACGGTTAGATAGAAGAAAATACCTCGAAAAAAGTAAATTACGGGAATGACGATCAGATAGTTATCGAAAAAGAGCCGCTCATACGGACTCCGTGTTACCTTCAGCTTGGCCAGATAAAGGGGATTTTCTACGGGGTCAGAATCGGTTGGGTTCATCAGGTCTCGGGGTTGACGATTCGTTGTATCGGTTGAGCTTAGAACTGCATCCCTGCGCTGGTTCTGGGCGATCGCAGTACAATCATAGCAACGGCATCCGGAGAATCCATGACCCAAGTCATCAACCTGCCAACTCAGCTTCCCGACCATACCGAGCTACCAGAGGAAGATGGTTCGATTGTGAAAAATTTCCAAGAACATCCCCAAAGCATCATCCTCACAGACTCCCTCGGTGCCGTCCTGCAACAACTCCATCCAGACGGACAATATGCGATCGGCCAAGATAGCGGCATCTACTGGCGACTGACCGATCCACCAGAGCGGGGTTGTGAAGCACCCGATTGGTTTTATGTTCCCGGTGTTCCACCCTTGCTGAAGGGGCAATATCGCCGTTCGTATGTGCTCTGGCAGGAGCATATTACGCCCTTGGTTGCTCTGGAGTTTGCCAGTGGCGATGGTTCTGAAGAGCGGGATAGCACACCCTTAGCAGTAGCTAATGGCACAGAAGGCAGCAAACCGGGGAAGTTTTGGGTGTATGAACAGGTGATGCGGATTCCTTACTATGGGATTTTTTCCATGAGTTTAGGCACACTGGAGGTCTATCGGTTGCAGGATGGAACCTATCAGAAATTAGCTACCAACAATCGCGGTCATTACACGATTGCACCACTCGGCGTTGAGTTGGGATTGTGGCAAGGTAAGTACCAAAATCAACAGCGACAATGGTTACGCTGGTGGGATAGGGAGGGCAATTTACTGTTGACGGGGGAGGAGCGGGCAGCGGTTGCAGAAGAACGGGTTACTGTTGTAGAGGAAGAGCGCGATCGCGCCACGGAACGGGCAGAAAAGGCGGAGCGATCGCAACAAGATGCCGTTTCTCGGTTGGCAAAGATGGGGCTAAGCCCGGAAAAAATTGCGGCGGCTTTGGGGTTATCGATTGGTGCGGTGCGGGCGATCGTTGATGTTGAGTAAGACCTTTTTATGATAATTCAGTTACACCCCCAGTTTTTACCCCAGAATGGTAAAACGGAGTTTGTTGTGCTGCCCTATGAGGAGTTTTTGGCGTTGCAGGAGTTACTCGAAGATTTAGAGGATTGGGAAGATTTTCAAGCGGCGAAGGCTGAAGATACGGGGGAGCCGAGTTTGTCGTTGGAGGAGGTGAAGCGGGAGCTGGGCTTGCTTTGACAGGGCTGGCTAGAATGTTGGGAGTTTTTAGTGGTTTAGGTTTCATACATCCGAACTGTTTCCTTTGATGCGCTGCTTCAAAGCATTCAGATCCTGAGTTTGGCGCAAAAGCGTGAGCTTCAAGCGCATCTGGAGCAGCAGATTTTTGAGGCGGAGGAGGAGGATAAGGCGACGCGGCGGGAGATGGCGGCGGTGCAGGCGGAATATGCAGCGGGGGATTTTGTAACGTTTGATGACTATATGAAAGCGTGTTCTGGGCAGGCGGGATGAGCTACAGAATTGTCATTGTCAAGTCGGTGCAGAAGCTGAGGAAAAACCATGGCAAGAGTTGGCAATATTTGCCAAAATAGAGAATATTTTCTCGCTTGATGGCAGTGGTGGACAGTATGAAAACAATGAATATTTCTCTTCCTGAAACCCTCCGGGACTATGTGGATGAGCAGATTGAAGCGGGGGGGTATGGCACGGTTAGTGAATATGTCCGGGATTTGATCCGGCAAGACCAGCGGCGCAAAGCGAAGGCTCGGGTGGAAGCCCTGCTACTAGAAGGACTGGATTCTGGAGAGGCAACACCGATGACAGATGAGGACTGGGCTGTGATTCGTCAGGCGGTGCAGGAGCGGGTTAAGGGCAAACAGGATGGCTAAGCTGATCAAGCGGCCGCAGGTCATTCGAGATTTGATTGATCTCGCGACCTACATTGCTCAGGGGAATCTTGATAGCTCAGATCGGTTTTTGCGAGCGGCGGATGAGACGTTTAAGCAGTTGGGTCAGATGTCGGGTTTAGGGAGAGTCTGCTATTTCGAGAGTGGCAGGTTGCAGGGGATGCGACAGCTTGCGGTCAAGGGGTTTCGGAAATATTTGGTGTTTTATCGGGTGGTGGAAGATTGTGTTGAGATTGTGCGGGTTCTTCATGGTTCTAGGGATTTGGAGGCGATTCTAGAGGAAGATTTGGGGTAGCTAGACTGTGGGGAGTTAATTGGTTTGGGGGTTGAGGGATTGTGGGCCGGTTTGACAAGTTTTTGGGTAAGCGGAAGCAAGCACCAGATTTTGTGGGAGCGTTGCGATCGGTGGTGGCGCAGGTGCTATTTGGGAATTTGGGTTTTGTGGCGTTGCAGGGCTTACCTCGTTTTGGGGTGACGGATGGGGCGTTGGTGGCTTGGTTGCGGGGGGGGAAGGGGCGTGAGGCGCTGA
>JBCDEB010000227.1:0-8808 GCA_039180005.1 Cyanobacteria bacterium P01_G01_bin.54
CCCCAGCCCCTTCTCCCAAAATTGGGAGAAGGGGAGCCAGATTCAAAGTCCCTCTCCCAAGCGTGGGAGTGGGATTTAGGGTGAGGGCTGCCAAACTAGGATGCACCCTTAGCTCTTAAGTAAGCAGAGGTGATTTTAAACCAAAGAGGTGTAGATTAAAATGTCATTCAGTAATTTCAAAACTGTATCAGAGGTACAGACAAAATATGGGATCAAATATGATGAAGGAAACTTCTTGACTGTCAAGGAGATTTCTCCGTCTGATGCCTTTTTGAGTGACTTTCAGTTCAGCAAAGAAAATATTGATATCTTTACATCTGAAGCTTCACGAAGTGAGCTAATTATATCACCGCTTCTACGTGAGTTGTACAAAAAACATAGTCAGGAATACTCATTCTGGATTCAGAAGAGTATCACCTATGATTCAACGCTCTCAGGGACGCCCGATTACATTTTCTCAAAGAAATCAAGTCTAGGAAAAACTGTACTAGAAACGCCAATTGTTATCGTAGTGGAAGCCAAGAAAAATGATTTCGAGCAGGGATGGGGGCAATGTTTAGCAGAGCTTGTCGCCTCACAAAAAATTAATAATAATCCGAAGTATCCAGTTTATGGCATTGTAACAGATGGTAATCTATGGCAATTTGGGCGCTTAATTTTAAGTACCTTCACGAGAAACACAGGTAACTATACCATTGATAACCTGCCAAGATTGTTTGGTGCGTTAGAGGCGATCGCTCAATTGATTGAAAAAAATGAAGATACCTAAGCGTAAGGTGGGCAAAATTAGTGAACTTAAAATAAAGACCAGATTTCTTGATATTTGCCTACCCTACGGCTCGCTTTAACTGCTCCCCTCCTCAACCTCTGCCACCGACAAATCCAACGCCGCCGCCACCTGCTCCGCCGTCAACCCCATCGCCAACAACCGAGGAATTGTCGCCCGTCGAGCTTGGTATCCCTGCTCAGTTCGCTCTGACCCGGCCGACGTTCGCTCGGCCTTGCTGCAACACAACCCAAATTATTTCGTAGCCACTACCCTGTCGCGGCATCCTTTCTCATCGTGCGAGGTTCACCTCGCCATTCCGTTTTTGCCAACCATTTGCGGAAGCTCAGCAGCTCGGGATGAATCCGACGTAATTCCACTAGATCCCTGCGCTCGAAGAATCCTTCCCGGTAAATCAGCATGTTGTTCAGGGGATCATGCGCGTTTGGCAGACCTGAGTTCAAAAACGCCTCCTCACTCATCGGCGCATATTCCGCCGCGATGCCGGTCATAGCCTCGAACTGACGCACAATCTCCGGTATGGCAATCTCTTCGCCCGCAATGCGCAACGTCCGTCCGCCCCAGGTCTGGCGATCGGACAATAGGTGAGCCGCGAACCAGCCAATATCTTGCAGCGCAATCATCTGCCAAAACTGCTCTGCACCTAGCGGTCCACGAAAAACTTTGCCAGTTCGCCCGTCGGCAAGCTCGCCATCTTGCGGCACAAAGAAGTCAAAGAAGTTTTCCATGTAGGGACAGGTCACCAAAACGCTGACGTGGTGGCTGTACCAGCCGTCTTCCTGTTGCAGCATACACTCATCGGAGCGCTGCGCATCAATATCCGCTTCAACCGCAGCTTTACCGTCGTAGTGGGGGACGCTCAACTGGCCGGCTGATAGCCTTGTCGCTGGATCGAGCGACGCATAGATGAAGTGTTCAACTCCAGCTTTACGAGCAGCTTCGAGCGCAATGTTGCCTTTCCTGCGTTCCGCCGCCACTGTTCCATCTGGGAAAAAAGTCGTATTGCAAAACACGGCATCGACATCTTCCATCGCGGCTTGAATCGCAGCCTCATCCGCTGAGTCACCCGATGCCCATTCGATGCGCTCGTCCAGTGCTGCAAGTTGGCGGGCAGCATCGCTATTGGGATTGCGGGTAAAGCAGCGAATCTTTTCGGGCTGGACCTGGCGGTTGCTGCAAAGCTCTCGAACCACCGATGATCCCATTGCGCCAGTTGCGCCGATAACCAGTACTCGTTTCATGGTCAGTATTCCTGTGTATTCCTGTAATAAAGATGATTGTGGGCTCACTTTCTAGAAGCCCCTGCTGAAACTGTGATCGCCACGTCCCGCTTTACGCATTTGCCAAGAGTTGTTCTCGCTGCTGTTCTGCGAACGTCTGCCAGGTTGTCGGCGGCCGCCCTGTGATCGCTGCAAAATTATCGAAGGTTGCATCAGCATTAGGAATTGCGCCTTCGCCGTTGAGCTTAAATTGTGTGTAGAGGCAGGTTATATAAGCCGGATCAGCGCCGGCCGCCAAGGAATTTTCGAGAAACTCTTCGGGTGGGCGCGCTTCGGCTTGGATGGTTTGGCCGGTCACCTGGCTTAAAATTGCGGCGACTTCAGCAAAGGTTTTGGCATCGTAGCCCAGTGGGATGACTTGCCCGGCATATTTTTCAGGTTCACGTAGCGCATGGGCTGCGACCAACGCCAGGTCATTGCAGTCAATCCAACTCCAGCGTGCATTGCCCACATAATGCCGAATGACATTGTCATCGAGCCAGCGATAGCCCGGCCCCGTGATGTTTTGCATGAAGGCTTCTGGGCGTAGGTGTACGAAACTAAAGCCTTGCTGTTCAATATAGGCTTCCACCATTTGATGCCAGCCCCAGTGGGCGACTTCATTGGTGGGTGCTGTGGAGGCACCAATGTGGACAATGTGATTTACGCCTGTTGCTTTGGCGGCATCCAGAAAACGCTTGCTCTGACGCAGCAGATCCACACTGTAGCCAGTCAACAGGAGGGCGCGATCGATACCTTGTAATGCAGGCTCCAGGGTATCCGGCTGATCCAGATCGAGGATTACGGTTTCAAACCCTTGGGCTTGTAATGCCTGGGCTTTTGCTGCAGAACGAACGGCGGCAATGGGTTGACTATCCCCTGCAAGCTGGAGTTGTCGTAAGGTTTCGCCGCCGACTTTGCCAGTCGCACCAAGAACAAGAATTCTGGGTTGATTACTCATGTATTGCTTTCAAACTCGATGAATTCAGAATAGTCTTTGCGCTCGATTTGAAAAATAGGCTAAACTTCAAAACACTTGTGCATTAAACGCATAAGTAGGGAGCTAGATATGGCAGAACGAGAGCGGCTGGATAGCCTGATGATTTTTGTTCAGGCGGCTAAACACCGCAGTTTTTCCGCCGCTGCTCGGCAGCTCGGGATGTCACCATCAGCCGTCAGCCGAGCCGTGCAGCGACTGGAAGATCGCCTGGGCAGCCGTCTCCTCAATCGCACCACTCGCAGTTTGTCCCTCACGGATGACGGGGTTCGCTTTTACGAGTCTGGGCGGCAGATTTTAAGTGATTTGGAAGAGGCGGAATTGTCGCTGCGGCGATCGCAGTCCACCCCCAATGGTGTGTTGCGGATTAATCTCATCCCGTCTATGGCCCGTCTGCATATCATGCCGGCCCTCCCCAAATTTATGGAGCAGTATCCCGAGCTCAAATTGGAAATTTCCTTGAGCGATCGCCGCGTTGATCTGATTGAGGATGGGATTGATGCCGTGGTTCGGGTTGGCCGCAGCCCTGATAGCAACCTCATCATGCAAATACTCGGTACGGCTACAGAAGTGGTTTGTGCCTCGCCCGCGTATGTGGCGAAATATGGCACACCGCAAACACCTGCAGAATTACAGCAGCATCACTGTATCAACCATGTGGTTCCGCAGACGGGTCGGGTGCGAGACTGGCGGTTTCAGCTGGATGGCCAGGTCACGACTGTGGAGGTTACTGGACCCTTGACCATTGACCATGCTGAAACCGCCACAGCTGCTGCGATTGCTGGCGCTGGCATTATTCAGCTGTATAACTTTGTGGTGGGGGAGGCGATCGCAGCCGGCCAGTTAGTGCCACTTTTAGAAAACTACGCGCCCCCTGGTGTGCCGATTGCGGTGATCTATGCGCAGAAACGATATCTCTCAGCGAAAGTGAGCGTGTTTGTCGAATTCATCCAAGCGCTGATGACAGAGTTGAAGCGCACTCACATGATCGATTAGCGATCGCACCCAACACGATGTTGGTGCAGACAGAAGATAAAGTTACTGAATGTCGCGGCAGAGCCATGACATAAGGGAAATTTTGAACTTTGAACCCTGAACCCGCTACCGTTGCCACTGGGGATTGAGCCATTCACTCAAGCCCTCACCCAGCAACGAGAGCCCAGTCACCATGCAGCTCATCGCCAACCCTGGAAACAAGGCTGTCCACCAGACCCCGGTGGGCAGGGCATCCAGGGCGGCCCGGAGATCATTGCCCCATTCCGGTACTTCTGGGGGCAAGCCTAGCCCTAAGAAGCCCAAAGCACCAAGAATCAAAATGGCATCGGCGGCGTTGAGCGTAAACAACACGGGGACGCTCTGGATCACGTTCAACAACAGGTATTTCCAAAGAATCCGCGCCGGACTGGCCCCCATGGCTTGGGCGGCTTCGATGAAGAGTTCGGTTTTAATGCTGGTGGTATGGTTGCGGACGACGCGGAAATATTGGGGGACGTAGGAGATGCTCAGGGCGATCGCCGCATTAAAAACCCCCCGCCCCACCACAAAAGCCAAGGTCACCGAGAGCAGCAGACCCGGCAAAGTATAGATGGTATCCATCAAAAAGAGCAAAACGCGATCGATCCGTCCGCCAAAATAGCCACTCACTAGGCCCAAGGGCACCCCGATGAAGAGCGACAGGGTTGTGGCCATTACCACCACCTGCAATGCGGCCCGGGAGCCAAACAGCGTCCGCGACAACACATCGTAGCCCTGGCGGCTCGTGCCCAGCCAATGGTCAGGACCCGGCGGCTCATGGATGGGGTTGGCCAAGAACGTTTGGGGATCAGCCAGAAGACCCAACCCTTGCAGCACAGGGGCAAAGAGGGCAATGAAGATAAAGCCCAGGGTGATCACCAGGCCAATGAGCATGAGGTTGCGCGAGAGGGTCGGACGAGCCAGAAATTGCAGCACGGGTCGGTTCGGTGGTAACGTTCGGGCGGTTTAGAGCACCCTTCACTCTACCAATCTGTGGGGCCATTCGAGCGTCAGACGGTTGTGTATACTGGTGCGTCCGCCCTTAGCCCCGAGCCAAGGCATTTCATCTGGCCAAAACTGGGCTGCTTAACGTGAGTTCTGGATCAGCAGACATCGCGCAAGACGCTAAAACTCAGCACAATCAGAAATACTGGCTCCGGTATTGCCGGAGTCTGAGGGGGCAATCTCCCCCTCAGCGGGAGGTGTCGGGGGGCTGGTCCCCTGACAACCGGGTTTGAAATCGAGATTTCAGCGCTTGGAAGAACGCGATCGCTTCGCTTAACCGAAACTCACGTTGCTTAGCCTTTCGCCCGTCTCCGCTGCCGTTGATACCAAGTCCCCGCCCCCACCAACAGCCCAATCAGCGTCAGCGCCACCAGAATTGGGATCACATTGCCCTGACGCAGCGCCTGCAACCCGGCTCCCATCATCACAAAGGGTAAGATCCCCGGCACCGTGCCGATCGCCGTGCCAATCAAATAGTCTCGCGTCCGGATCGAGGTCAAGCCCGCCGCAAAATTGACAATGCCATAGGGAATAATGGGCAATAGGCGAATTGCAGACATATAAAAGAGACCCCCCTGGCGCATCTCGGCATCAAAGGTTTCCCAACGGCCCTTGAGTCGCTGGGCGATCCATTGGCGACCGATCGTCCGGGTGAAGGCAAAGGCAACGATCGCCGCGATCAAGGCTGCCACCGTCGTCCAGAGGGTTCCCCAGACCACGCCAAAGATTGCGCCGCCACTCAAGTTTAAGGGGGTCGAAGGCAAAATCAAGAGGGTGCCGATCGTATAGAGGAGAATGTAAATCAACGGAGCCCAGATGCCTGCCCGTTCCAGCCATGCCTCAATTTGTGCCTGCTCCACGCCGCCCAAGAGGTAGACGCCGCCCGCTGTGGCAATCACACAAAAGATTAGCAATAAAATCAGATTGTGTTTGGCTTTCAAAGGGGTTTTCTCCGGGGACAATCGCGTCAACGCCCCACTATACACCAGAAGCCCCTTCAGTCTAGGGTTGCAACCTCCTCTACCGTCTCGCCCAGACCATTGGGTAGAATAGGGCTGTCGCTTATCCTGACACCCATGGTCAATGAACTCCGGGATGCCCTTGAACTTGCCACTGACGAAGAACGCCAACAGTTGACCCATATTCTCTTCTGTCGGCGCTGGAACCCCCTCGACTATCTCCATGGTGAAGATGAATCCTTGGTGCAAGGATGCGATCGCGCCACGCAGTTGGATCTCCTTGAGCAGCGCTTCCGCTTTTTGGCGGCTGATGGCTTCACCGTGTTGCGGGGTCGCTCTCACGACCTGAGCTACCTGGAGGTGTTGCTGCGGATTTGTCGCTTTTTAAAGATTCCCCACCAGACCGAGATGAATGTAGCAGAACTGGAAGCGGAGATTTTCTTAAACCTGATGGGTCGGGCCTGGCACCAACTCCCCCAAGCCGAACAGCGCTCTCTAACCCAGCGCATTCAACGGGCTTTGCAGCGCTCTAACGTTACCCAGCCCCTCCCCAGTGCATTGCTCCATAACCCAGTGCCCTTCATGCTTAAGGGCACTGGTGTTTTGGCCCTCACGACGGTGGTGCGATCGCTAGTGCTGCGACACATTGCCCAGCAGTTTACCCTGCATTTGGCGGGGTATCAGGCGGCCAAGGCAGCAATCACAGGGGGCGGAGCAATTGCGGCGAATCATCTCAAAAAGCAAATTTCCCTCTACACGGCTCGACGGGGCCTGGCCGTTGTCGCCGCTCGCCAGGGGGCAGTCCGAACTGTGTTTGCTGTGTTGGGGCCGCTGCTCTGGGCCAGTCTGGTGGTGGACTTGGGCTGGCGGGCGATCGCCACCAACTACAGTCGTATTATCCCGGTGGTCTTTATGCTGGCCCAGATCCGCCTCACCCGCACAGCAGTCTGGGCTGAAGTATCGTAGATCTGCTCGGAAAATAAAGATTCCGTTGGCAAAGCCTTCCGGAGGATACTGCGTCTTGCCTGCTTGGGATAATAATTTTTTGGAGAACACGCGCCCAGGATTATCCAATAAAAATGTACTTGCTTTCTTGGGTTGGTTCGCTTATACTATCTTAAGACACGAACCTCTCCCAGGATGTTATGGATAACTTCCTTAAAGGAACCCTCTGCATTGCCAATGGTGTTGTTTTAGCCGGCCTCATCGGTGCAACCCTCAATCAGTCCGATCGCGCTTTTGACCTCTCCTTTTGGTTACGCGGTTGGTCGCAGCGACATCAGCCTCCCGATGCTTCGCTGGCCCAACTCATCAACCATCCCACCTGTCCAGCCAACCCAGAGACAACTGTTTTGTCTCCCCAGCAAGCACAGTCCCTACAAACCCAACTGGCCCAGGGCGCACGCTTTCAAGATTTAAGCCAAGTCACCCCAGTCCTCGGCACACCGACCTGCCAGACCCAAACTCCCCAGGGCACAGTACTGATCTACGCCGTAAGCAATCAAACCCAGATCCTCGTGGGTGATTTTGCCACGGGTGTCCGGGTGGAATGGTTGCCTCAGTGAGGTCTGGCGAAGTTCAAGGTTCAGCGTTCACAGTAATACCACCTGATTTCTGGATAAGCGAAGCGATCGCCTTCCTCACAGCCTTGAAATCTCAATGTCAAACCCGGTTGTCAGGGGTCCAGCCCCCCGACACCTCCCGCTGAGGGGGAAATTGCCCCCTCAGACTCCGGCAATATCGGAGCCAGTATTGTTGATTCCATTGCGTTTTATAAGCTTTCGTGATCTTGGCTTAACTGAAACTCAGGTTCATACCAACGAGTCATGACGGGTTATCACCCCCAACGATGAAAACCCCCTTACCAAGGGGGTCGGCGTAGCCGGGGGGATCTCGCTAGCTTCATTTACTTGGTGCAAGAGTATTAACATTGTCTATTTTCAAAGTAATACCCAACCGGTCATACCAATGTAGTCGGAATTTTGTCATTTGGTATAACGACTCATTCTTCCTGCTTTCTTATCCCCGGAGATCCATGCCACAAACTCAACTCCAAACGCCAGAAACGGTTCTACAAGCTGAATTTGTAGAAAGCACGAGTGCCATTCCCTCCGCCCCGAGCCAGCCCACCAACCCAACCATGGGTCAGCCTGCTTGGCAGCGTCGTAAAAATGGTGTGGGCTATACCTTCCACAAAGAATTAGCCCAACTCGAAGGTCGTCTCGAGGAGCAGTTCACTGGGCTGCACCAGCACCTCCATCAGCAGAGTACCACCCACCACAATGCGGTCGGACAATGGTTCGGCACTCTGGACGCAAACATGGGTCAACAGTTTCGGGTGCTCGATCGCAAGCTCAGCCAAAAGCTCAATCTGGTTCTGGCGACCCAACGGGCTCAGTCCAGTCGTCGCTCAGTGCTCTGGCTGATGGGGACTTTGGCTGCTGCTGGGGTTTACATCATCGTGCTGCACCCCTTGCTCAGCCCGCCACAACCCCGTCAACCGTCTGCTGCTACGCCCCCAGCCTCCACACCGATGACGCTGCCGACGCCGAATCCGCCCTTGCCAGGTGAGGTGCGGACGCCTTAGTCGGGTTCAGAGTGCAAAATTCAGGGTTCAGAGCGCTTGTACAACAGACATCCTGTGGATTTTGAGCCAGTGGCTGATTGCTGCGGTTCTGCATGAGAATGTAGACCACGTGAGTTTCGGTTAAGCAAAGCGATCGCCTTCTTCAACACTTTAAAATCTCGATGTCAAACCCGGTTGTCAGGGGTCCAGCCCCCCGACAC
>JBCDEB010000228.1:0-8559 GCA_039180005.1 Cyanobacteria bacterium P01_G01_bin.54
CCTTCGCTTTCTGTGTTCATACAATCCGGATTCAGTATCAGACTCCGGCAATATCGGAGCCAGTATGGTTGATTGTGTTGAGTTTTATCGGTTTTCGCATTCTTTGCCGAAACGAAACTTAGGTTGACTTAATGCCTGAGAATCTGTAAAAGCCTTATGGGGGAGAGGTTTTAAGCCCCGCCCCCAGACCATATTGTATCCGCATCACGTCTGTACCAACCCCAACCGCATTGCCTTGACAATGGCTTGGCTGCGATTGCGCACCGCCAGTTTTTCAAAAATCGAGGTTAGATGCGCCTTCACCGTGGCTACCGTGACGTAGAGCCGCCGGGCGATCGCCGCATTCGACTCCCCCTGCACTAACCAATGGAGCACCTCCTGCTCCCGCTCCGTGAGCGCCAAGGCCCGCACGCTTTGCAGGGTTCCTTCGCTCAGGGACTGGAAGCGGCGGAAAAAACAGGTGGCCACATCCGGAGAGAGATAAATCTGCCCCGCCATCACCGTTTGAATTGCGGGGGGCAGCTCGCGGGTTGCCTTCTCTTTAAACACGTAGCCCTGAGCGCCTGCCTGCATTGCCGCAAAGATCCATTCTTCTTCTTCGTGGGCCGAGAGCACCAGAACTTTCCCAGTGTATTGTTGCTGACGTAGCTGCAATAGGGTTTCAATGCCACTGTCCGTCGGCAGTTCTAAATCTAGCAGCACCAGTTGGGGTTGTCGTTGGCTTGCGATCGCCAAGGTCTGATCCACCGTTGCCGCTTCACCAATAATGTGGAGATTCAGATCGTGCGGAGCGGCGTAGAACGTCAGCAATGTGCGTAACCCCTCCCGAAACCGAGGCTCGTCATCCACGAGCAGGATGGAAACTTGTGGGCTGGGCATAACCGAATTGATCACTGAGTTCATAGGCAAAATTCTCCTAAAACACCGAGCTGACGCTCAGGGTTGTGGTGGGGCAGAGTGAGACAAAATTGGGCACCACCTTGGGCATGGTTTTGCGCCCAAAGGTGGCCATAATGCTGTTGCACCAGATCCTGAGCGATCGCCAGCCCCAACCCGGTGCCGCCCGGACGCTGGGAATAAAAGGGCTGGAAAATTTCGCCGAGCTGTTCGGGGGGAATCCCTGGACCGCGATCGCGCAGCGTGATCAAGACCCGTTGCCCCTCGGCCTGCCATTGCCAGGTCAGGGGGCTGTCGGGGGGGCTAAAGGCGATCCCATTACAGAGCAAGATCTCAAAAACCTGTTTGAGTCGCCAGCGATCGCCCCACACCTGCAGCGGTGTCTCGGGAAGTTCAATCGTGAGATTGTTGGCTTGACAACGATCGGTTAAATTCTGAACCACATCCTGCATCACTTCTAGAAGCTCAAACGTTTCAGGCTGCCATTCCCCTTGGTCATGGAGGCTAAGGAGCTTTTGCAGGTTCTCACCGAGCGCCTGAGCGGTCTCTTGAATCACACGCACCTGTTGCTGGAGGGGCGCATGGGCTGGATTTTCGCCCAGGCCCAGAGCCAGATTCCCTGCGTAGAGCTGGATCAGAGCAAGGGGGTTCCGTAACTGGTGGCGACTGCGTTTGAGCGCCCCTTGCAACATCTCCAAACGTGCAGTCCGCTGCTGGAGCATCTGCTCGGTGCTGAGAATCTGACCGAGTAAAGCGCATGCCGTAGACAGAGCGTCCTGGGCTGCTTGTTCAAGGGGTTCAGCGCACCAGATGGTGCTATAGGTCTCGCCCGGTAGTGGGCTATTGAAGGGATAGGTATAAAGACCATGACCCTGAGGCAAGCTGGTCGGGTTGAGCAATTGCAAGGATGGCCGAGTTAATGCAGGATCACGATGGGCATAGCGGCTCTGCACATCTTGCAGGAGTCGATTGAGGTGCCCTGGGTGATAGGCAGGATGCTGATGATTGACCACCAACTGCTGAGAGCGCTCACTCTGGTGGTGATGCCAATAGACGACCCAAACGGCGATCGCCCCAGTCTGAGCTTGGATCTGGTGGAGGTGCGGGTCAAGGGGATGCAAAACAGACGTTGGCGGTGAGGTGGCCACAAGCATAGGCGGACATCGGCAGATCAATTGCAGTCACTCCTCTAGTATCGTCAGGTGAGGGCGCAACGCCAATAGGGAAAAAGTCACAAAAAATGATGATCTTTGTGGCTTAACCCGAGTTTCGGTTAAGCGAAGCGATCGCCTTCCTTACAGTCTTGACGTCTCAACGCCAAACCCGGTTGTCAGGGGGCCAGCCCCCCGACACCTCCCGCTGAGGGGGAGATTGCCCCCTCAGACTCCGGCAATATCGGAGCCAGTATTGTTGAGTCTGCTGAGCTTCGACCGTCTTGCGCGATGTTTGCTGATGTAAAACATTCAGATTGACAAGATATGATTTTTTTCAGACGAGCCAAGAAAATATTACGATTTGTTAAGCTAGAAGCGTAATCTTATGGGTTTTACGCAAGCGATGGTTACCAGTGCAGTTTCTTCCCCCACCCAGACAGCGCAAGCGCTAGATGCGACATTGGAGCGAACCTTTGACTGGACAGCGATCTGGTATCCGGTGTATTTTGTCCAAGATTTAGACAAAACCCGCCCGACGCGTTTTGTTCTGCTGGGTCAGCCGTTGGTGATCTGGTGGCAGGTGACGCAGCAACAATGGGTGGTGCTGGCTGATCGCTGCCCCCACCGTCTTGCACCGCTCTCGGAAGGTCGTCTCACCGAGGACGGCTGTCTGGAATGCCCCTACCATGGTTGGGCCTTTACCGAATCGGGCGCTTGCGATCGCATCCCCTTCGCCCCCGAAAATAGCACCGCCCACCAGAGCGATCGCGCCCGTGTGCGACAGTATCCCAGCCAAGTGGTGCAGGGGCTCCTCTTCGTCTATGCGGGCCGACCGGAAAACGCCGAGATGACCCCGATCCCCGTGCCCACGCCCCTCAAAGAACACGAGGACGAATGGGTGATGGCTGACACCTTCCGAGATATTCCCTACGATGCCACGACGCTCTTGGAGAATGTCCTCGACACCAGCCATGTCTCGTTTACTCACCATCCCCGTGTGGGCAACCGGGCCAATGCTAAAGACTTTGCGCTGGAAGTTTCCGAAGTGGAACCATCTGGTTTTACCGGATTCTGGGCAGAGGGACCCCGCAAGGGCAAGCTGGGTGCGCAAAAAACTACATTTATCGCCCCAGGACTGATGTGGCATGACATTGAGGAGAGTCCCTTTGGTCAGGTAATGACGGTGGTCTATGCCACCCCCATGGAGAAGGGGCGCTGTCGGGCCATTGTTCGACTGCCCTTTCGCTTCAAGGCGGCGATCCCCCGTTTGGTTTTTAAGTACACACCCCGCTGGTATAGCCATCTCAACCAGAATGGCATCTTGGAGGATGACCAAATTTTCCTGCACCTCCAGGAGCGGACCTTGGCGGAGTCCCACACCAACTATGCCAAGGCTTGCTACCTGCCGACGGGCTCGGATCGGTTTGTCTTGGCCTATCGCCGTTGGGTGGAGCGGTTTGGAGCGCCTTTTGCGGATCAAGGCTTTGCGCCGGCTGAGACGCGGCGGGAGATCTTGCTGGATCGCTACCATTCCCACACGGCCCATTGTCAGAGTTGTCTGGGAGCACTGAAACGGATTAGGCAATTGCGCAAAGGCGGGGCGATCGCCCTTCTCCTACTCTGGATTCTGTTACCGCTGGGTGTGGGGCTGTCTTGGCCGGTTTGGAGCCTAGGAACGCTAGCAGCCTTACTCCCTGTTGTGTTCGCAGGTTGGTGGAAGCTAGGACAACTCGAACGGGGCTTTTATGATGGGGAATATCCGCCGACACGGAATTATCGTTGATCGGGTCATCGGTTGGTGGGGATAAACTCTAGATCGGCATAATCTGGAAACGGGCGATCGTGAACAAGCGAAACAAAAAGCCAAAACCGTTTTTCAACAATCCCCTTGCCCATTCCAATCCGATTTAGGATTGCTACATTTCACCATTTGAAATCATGAACATTACCATTGATCTACCGGAAAGTGTCTTCTCTGCATTCCGAAAAGCCCCTCCTGAATTCATCCAAGAAATGCGGATTGCGGCTGCAGCAAAGTGGTATGAGCTGGGTGAAATCTCTCAAGGTAAAGCTGCTGAGATTGCAGGACTAAGCCGCAGTGAGTTTGTTCAGAGCTTAGCTCGATATCAAGTCTCGGTGCTGCAATATTCTGCTGAGGAGTTAGCTGAGGAAATGCAGAATGTTTGTTGATCGGGTCATCATGAATACGTCCCCCTTGATCGTTCTGTTTAATAGTCAGCAAGAGGATTTGCTCCCCCAGCTATTCTCAGAAATCATTGTGCCCGAAGCAGTGATTGCAGAAGTTACTCAAGGCAAAAGCGATCGTGCTGCTCAAAGCGTTCTGCAAACTGATTGGCTCAAGCAGCAGCCTGTCGAGATCAACTCAACTGTAGCAGCGTGGGATTTGGGTAAAGGCGAAACCAGCGTAATTAGTTGTGCGATCGCCTATCCAGGTTACTGCGTTGTAATTGACGACCGAGCAGCACGTCGCTGCGCTAAAAGCTTTACAATTCCAACATTGGGCACCGGCAGAGTCATTGTTTTGGCAAGGCAAAGAGGTTTGATTTCATCGGTTGGTGCTCGTTTAGACCGTATTCAACAGGCAGGTCTTTACCTTTCTCCTCAAGTTATTGAACTTCTCAAATCCCAAGCTGAGGATCAATAAAACCAGATAAAAAACGATGACGATCGCCACTGCACCCCCAAAAAACCACAGTGCCCAGGATTACCTCACCTTGGAAGTTGCAGCGGATACCCGCAACGAATATCGTGATGGAGAAATCATCCCCATGACTGGCGGCACACCTGCCCATAATAAATTGGCGAGTGCGCTCAATGCCTTGCTCTGGTTTGCCTTACGAAAGCAGCCTTACGACATCTTCGTGACCGATCAGCGTCTCTGGATTCCCGATCGCAACATCTACACCTACCCAGACGTTATGGTGATGCCCCGCCCGGCCGAACTGATGCCGGGTCGCAAAGACACAGTCATCAATCCAACATTGATCGCCGAGGTACTTTCTGATTCCACCCAGGACTATGATCGTGCTGGCAAATTTGAAGCCTACCGGACGATCGCCACCTTTGAAGAATATTTGCTGATCGACCCGAGCCGGCCCCATGTGGAGCAATATGTTAAGCAAGCTCAAAACCAGTGGCTGTTTATGGAATATAACCGTTTAGACCAGACCATGATGCTGCAATCGCTCAAGGTCGAAATTGCGATCGCTGAACTCTACGAGGCGATTGATTTTGACACGACCAATCGTTAGTCCCAACGCCGAGTAGCTTCCAGAACCCACCCTAGAAGTCGCAATTTTGCTTTAGAGTGGAAAGCATTTGGTACGCATGACGTTAAGGAGCGATCGATGGCAGAGAACGGAGCTGTTTCGACCGAGCAGCCGTTGGCAGATACGGCATATTCAGGCGATTCAACTGCACGCCGTATTTTGGTTTTGGGCGGCACAGGAACGATTGGGCGGGCCACCGTTGCCGCATTGGTCGCACGGGGTCATCAGGTAGTGTGTATTGCCCGACCCAAGGCAGGGGTGGGTCGCAAGTTAACTGAAGAGAAAACCACTGAACTGTTGCATGGGTCCCAGGTTTGCTTCGGCGATATTACTGATGCCGAATTCTTAAGGGAGCAGGTTTTCGGCGATCGCCCCTTTGATGCGGTGGTCTCCTGTCTGGCATCGCGCACAGGTGAGCCCAAGGACGCATGGGCCATTGACTATCAAGCCCATGCGAATGTGCTGGCTTTGGCGAAGCAATCCGGCGTGACGCAGATGGTGCTGCTCTCGGCGATCTGTGTGCAAAAACCGCTGCTGGTGTTTCAGCATGCCAAGCTGGCCTTTGAGAAAGACCTGATCGAATCCGGGCTCACCTATTCGATCGTCCGACCCACCGCCTTTTTTAAATCGCTTGCTGCCCAGGTGGAGCAAGTGAAGAAGGGCAGTCCGTTTTTCCTCTTTGGCGATGGCACCTTGACCGCCTGTAAACCGATTAGCGATGCGGATTTGGCGGCCTATATCGCCGACTGTTTAGATGACCCTGCACGGCACAACCAAATTTTGCCGATCGGCGGGCCGGGACCAGCATTGACTCAGCGTGAGCAGGGCGAATGTCTTTTTGAACTGTTGGAGCGCGAACCCCGTTTTATCAGCGTTCCGGATTCCTTGCTAAGCTGTGTAGCGAATGCGATGGCGGCGATCGGCAAGGTGATTCCGCCTGTCGCCGACAAGGCTGAGCTGGCACGTATCGGGCATTATTATGCGACGGAGTCGATGTTGTTGCTCAATCCGGAAACTGGACAATACGATGCAGAAGCCACACCGGAGACCGGAACCGAAACCCTCAAGGATTATTTCCAGCGCTTGGTTGACGGCCGCGAAACCGCCGAGCGGGTTGATGTTGCCATGTTTTCAGATTCTTAAATTCAGATTCTTAAACGCCGATGACCCCAGAAGCCACGCCCCCCTCTAGCAGCACGATCAAACTAGAACCGTCTTGGAAAGCGGTTCTGGAAAGTACATTTGCGATGCCTTATATGCAGGTGCTAAAGCAATTTCTACTGGCAGAAAAGGCGGCGGGCAAGGTGATTTATCCACGGGGGTCTTTGATTTTCAATGCCATGGATAGCACACCGTTTGAGCAGGTCAAGGTGGTGATTCTAGGGCAAGATCCTTATCACGGGCCGGGGCAAGCCCATGGCTTGAGTTTTTCGGTTCCCCCAGGCGTTGCGCCGCCACCGTCGCTGGTGAATATTTTTAAGGAAATTGAGCAAGATTTAGGGATCAAACCCCCTCGTCATGGCTGTTTGCAAAGCTGGGCGGATCAGGGAGTGTTGCTGCTTAACAGTGTGCTGACGGTGGAGCAGCGGAAGGCGGCCTCGCATAAGGGTAGGGGTTGGGAGGAATTTACCGATGCGATTATCGATGCGCTGAATCAGCGACGGGAGCACCTGGTGTTTATGCTCTGGGGCAGTTATGCGCAAAAGAAGGGCAAGTATATTGACCGGAAACGACATCTGGTCTTGACTTCGCCCCACCCATCGCCCCTCTCGGCTAGTCGGGGCTTCTTTGGCAATCGCCATTTTTCCCGAGCCAACGCTTATTTGCAGGAGCAGGGGATTGAGCCGATTTCCTGGGTGCTATAAACGAATAGGAACCTTGATTAATCAATTCAGTGATGTTGCCAATGCGTCCAACTCGAAAGCCCCGAACCATACAAAATCTGGAAAGTAAAGACAAGATACGCGTAGATGAGGGCTGAGACTTCGGCAAGCTCAGTCCAGGACTTGTCGTTCGCGAAGCGTCCCCAGAGGGGAGAGCCCGGTCGCTCAGACGTTCGACAGTTCGGCAAGCTCACCGCACCGCAAGCTCAGTCTTCACTTTCTTTCTGGCTCTATACAATCAGGATTTTGTGTCACATTTAATAATGCCCTCAAAATAGAGGTTCTAATCACCATGAGCGAGATTAATCCCCCCTCTGTTGCCCAAGACTATGAAAAGTTCGTCCCTTTTACAGCACGGATGATGGCAGCCATGAGAGCCCGTGAGACGAGCCGGGGCGATCGCCTCTTTAATGATCCCTATGCCAAAAAATTAGCCGGAGAAGATGCGTTTCAAGCAGTTGATACACAGCTCAGTCTACGAGATCAAGCCTATGTTGCGGTTCGGACACGGTTTTTTGATGACGTTCTCACCCATTCTCAACTAGGTCAGTTTGTCCTCTTAGGTGCTGGTTTAGATACTCGGGCCTATCGCATCCCTTGGGCTCCTGAGGTTGAAGTCTATGAACTGGATCAGGCTGAAGTGTTGGCGTATAAAGCTGACTCGCTCAAAGATGTCGTGCCATCCTGCAAGCACCATCTTATTGCAGCCGATCTTACCCAGCCTTGGGTAGAAAAATTACTCGCAGCGGGCTATGATTCCACCGCCCCATCCCTTTGGTTAATTGAAGGTTTGCTGATGTATTTTTCCGAGACTCAAGTGCATCGTCTACTCGAATCGGTCTCTCAATTATCAACCCATAGCAGTCAGCTAGGTCTTGACCTAATTAATGTCAACAGCCTGGAATATGAAGCCTATAAAGGCTATTTCCAATTCGGCACTGATGTTCCAGAGCAGTTACTTGCTTGTTATGGCTGGCAAGCCAAAGTTACTCAGCCGGGTGAGGCGGATGCCAGCTTTGGGCGCTACCTTGAGACGCCACCGCCACCGGATGCTCTTGATTCGATGCGAGTGTTTTTAGTCACAGCGAGTAAGGATTAAGCTTGGGTGCATCCCAGTGACGCCAGCCCTCACCCTAAATCCCTCTCCCAAGCTGGGAGAGGGACTTTGAATCTGGCTCCCCTTCTCCTTATTTGGGGAGAAGGGGCTGGGGGATGAGGGCGATGCAGTCTGGATGTGCCAAAGTGGGATGCTCCCATTAAGTATGCCCAGAAAAGCCTGCGAATATATCACTTCACAAAAAAAATCATTGATGAGATCTAGGCGATCATTAATAC
>JBCDEB010000229.1:0-8498 GCA_039180005.1 Cyanobacteria bacterium P01_G01_bin.54
ATTGAATTAACAGGTTTTTTGCCCTTTTGGCTCTCAAGCTATTCTCTTTTCTAGGTCCTTAATTGCGCTCTCCTTCCGAATCGCGCATTTACCAATATGCCCTGAATGACTGGAATTGTCAAGCTGCTTTTTTGGGAAAATTTGAGGGGCTAGCGCAAATTCAGCTCAAATCCTTTATAGAAAAGGGTTACGAGGGATCAAAAAAGTAACCCGTCTCTAAGCGGGAGGGAGGATCTGGCGTTGATCTGGGAATCAACACAAATGTATATTTCGGTCACTGTAATCACTCACTTCACCTTAATTTTTCTTTGCATTTTTCATCTGGAGCGCAAATACGATCGATTATTAAGACCTATAGAGAGCTGTGTGTTTGTTGAGATGGGGGAAGAATCGATAAGTGTTATTGTTGGCGCTCAAGAACGATCGTTTTAGGACTCCATGACCCCTCTGGAAAATCACTTCTGATACTTAGACTGAATCTACCTTAGTAATCAAGCTAAACCTTGAGGAGAAAATTTTGGTTGCAATCACGAATCTAAAGACGAGTAAATCCGAAGAAATCTTCGCCGCAGCACGACAGCTTATGCCGGGTGGCGTTAGCTCTCCGGTACGAGCATTCAAGTCTGTTGGCGGTCAGCCGATCGTATTCGATCGCGTTCAAGGCTCACGAGTCTGGGACGTTGATGGGAACGAGTACATCGACTATGTGGGCACTTGGGGACCGGCGATCTGTGGTCATGCTCATCCAGAAGTGACAGCGGCCCTCCGTGAGGCAATTGAGAAAGGAACCAGCTTTGGTGCCCCCTGTGTACTAGAAAATGTGCTGGCAGAGATGGTGATTGATGCGGTTCCCAGCATTGAGAGGGTGCGGTTTGTTAACTCGGGAACCGAAGCCTGTATGTCGGTGCTACGGCTGATGCGAGCGTTCACCGAGCGAGACAAACTCATCAAGTTCGAGGGCTGCTACCACGGTCATGCGGATATGTTTCTGGTTCAGGCGGGTTCTGGGGTTGCCACTCTGGGGTTGCCGGATTCACCGGGGGTACCGAAGAGTACGGCAAGTAATACGCTGACTGCTCCTTACAATGATCTGGAGGCGGTTAAGGCGTTGTTTGCCGAACATCCTGGTGAAATTGCGGGTGTCATACTCGAACCGGTCGTGGGGAATTCGGGCTTTATCCCGCCGGATGTGGGCTTTTTGGAAGGATTACGTGTGCTGACTCAGGAACAAGACGCGTTGCTGGTTTTTGATGAGGTGATGACGGGATTCCGGATTGCCTATGGTGGAGCACAAGAGAAGTTTGGTGTTAAACCGGATCTGACAACGTTGGGTAAGGTGATTGGCGGCGGACTGCCGGTGGGGGCTTATGGTGGACGGAAAGAGATTATGGACATGGTGGCACCAGCGGGTCCAATGTATCAGGCAGGTACGCTGTCGGGGAATCCCTTGGCGATGACAGCGGGTATTAAGACCTTAGAGCTGCTTCAGAAAGCGGGAACCTATGATCAGCTAGAGCGAATCACCAAGAAATTGGTAGATGGCTTGTTAGCAGTAGCTAAGGAGACGGGCCATGCTGCCTACGGGGGAAATATCAGTGGGATGTTTGGTGTCTTTTTTCAAGCGAATCCGGTGCATAACTATGATCAAGCAAAGGCCTCGGATCTTGAAACGTTCTCGCGCTACCACCGTGGCATGCTGGAGCAGAAGGTTTATCTTGCGCCGTCGCAGTTTGAGGCGGGTTTTACCTCTCTTGCCCATACTGATGCAGATATTGAGCAGACGATCGCCGCTGCTCGGACGGTGCTGGCGGATATACCCCATTAAGCCCTGAGCTCTGACGGGGGTCAGTAAATGGGCTGGTTCACTTCACTGACCCACAATGCCTGACCATTGCACTTTTTTCTCCTTGGTGCGCCGGTAGGAGAAGAAGAGGTCGGGTTGTTGATAGGTGCAGCAGGGGGCGATCGCCACATTCTGGAACGCCACCCCCATGTCCTGAAGCTGGAGCGAGATAATCCGGCGCACATCGAGTCGAACTCGCCCCGGATGTTCGTCTGAGAATAGAGCGGGTTCGACCAGTGCCATGGCCTGCTGCAAATAGTCGGTATCTGGGTCGGGGTCAGCCACCACACTGCGAGCGACCTCCTGCCCGACCTGTTCCCCGACTTGATAAACCTGCCCTTGAATGGCCGGGCCCATCGCCAGACGGAGGTTTTGGAGCTGACTGCCCATCGCGAGGAGTTGGGTAATGGTCTTAGGGACAATCCGTTGGGCTGTGCCACGCCAGCCCGAATGAATGGCAGCCACGCGTCCGGTAACAACATCACCGATTAAAACGGGGGTACAGTCGGCACTCGCGACCCAAGCAGATTGCTGGAGTGCTTCTGTCACTACCCCATCGGCGGGGGGAGGTTCCTCGCCGGAATGAGCGGCGATCGTCGTCGGCGTTAAAGCAACATTGCCATGCACTTGCTTGACGCGATAGGCTGCGGCTTCAGGAACCAGGCGTTGACTAATTGCTTCTGGCGGGGTGGGGTAAAACTGCTGGGTAAAAAAGCCATGGGACCAATCCGCCAGTAAGTCACACGTGAGATAGGGTTGCCCCGCCAGGGTCAGCCATTGCCATTGGGGCGCGGGATGATCGGGATCGCAGAAGGGGTTCATGGTGTGAGTTGCAATTAGGGCGTGTCATTGAGATAGTTCTGAACCCTTAATTGAGACAAACAATAGCATGCCTGACTCAACCTATCGACAAGGCTCTGTCCAACGCGATGGCAGTGTTTGGCATGGGATGGATCACAGACTTTGATGTCACAGACATCCTTAACAGACGGACGTACTATAGCAAGGGTATGCTATAAGGATAGCTCCGTGGGTTCCGTGCCTTTATGGTTCACATCAAACGTGTCGCCTTGTCTCACTTTAAATCCTTCGGCGGAACGGTTGATATTCCGTTGCTTGAGGGATTTACCGTGGTTTCTGGGCCCAACGGTTCGGGTAAATCCAATATCTTGGATGGGCTGCTCTTTTGTCTGGGGTTAGCGAGCTCTAAGGGGATGCGGGCCGATCGCCTGCCAGACTTGGTCAATCATAATCAACTGAAAAAAAAGGGCACTGCCGAGGTCAATGTCATTGTCACCTTTGACTTGGCCAACTGGCAGGACGAAGCCATCTATGCTGACGAACAAGCCCCAGCATTGAGCCAAAATGGTTCTGCCCCCCCGAGTCGCAACGGTGTGGCAGACGGTATTGAACCTAGTCATGAGGCGATCCTTGCGCCCCGACCGGGTCAGGACTGGACGATCAGCCGGCGTTTGCGTGTCACTAAAAGCGGGGGATATTCCTCTTACTACGCGATTAATGGCGAACCCTGCACCGCCAGCGAATTGCATGAACAACTGCGACGACTGCGAATCTACCCTGAAGGCTACAACGTGGTGCTCCAGGGGGATGTGACCCGGATTATCTCGATGAACTCGCGGGAGCGGCGGGAAATTATTGATGAGCTGGCGGGTGTGGCTGAGTTCGATCGCAAAATCAACCAAGTCCGCCGCACCCTAGATGATGTGCGAGAACGGGAGGAGCGCTGCGAAATTATCCAGCAAGAACTCCAGCGAAGCCTGGATAAACTGGCCGCCGATCGCATCAAAGCCGAGAAATACCAGAAGCTGCGGGCGCAAATCCAGACGCAAAAACAATGGGCGATTGTGATTGAATGGCGATCGCTCAAGCAGCAATTGCAAACCTGTGAACGCCAGATTCTGGAGAGCGATGAGGCCCTTGAGGCCCTTATGGAAAAACTGGCCAAGCTGGGCACGGAGATTGCCACGACCCAAGCCGAGCGCGATCGCCTGGATGCCCAAGTGAAATCTCTAGGAGAAGAACAACAACTTAAACTGACCCGGACGCTGACCGAACAGCGTGTCGAACAGGAGCAGTTCCAGAAGCAAACGACCGCGTTGCAGCAGACAATCGCCCAATCTGCTCAAACGGTTGAGGAATTAACCGCTGCGGTGAGCCGTGATCGAAGCCAATCTGAGCAGTTTAGTCAACAGAAAGCCGAGTTGACGCAAACTGAACAGGAACAATTACAGCCCGCTTACGCTGCGGCCCAAGCCCAATTGAGCGAGTTGCGTACACAAGCCGATGCGGTGGCTGCCGAGTCTGAGGCTTGGGTGCAGCAGCAACGACAATTGAGTCAGGCCGTCACTGCCCTCCAGGCTGAGGTGAACCCACAACAGACCGAGCAAGTCCGCCTTGAAGATCAGCGCGATCGCCTCATCCGCCAAATGACTGAAGCTCAAGCTCAATTTAAACAGTTAGAGGCGGAGATTGCCGAGCAAGTGGCGATCTTGCAACCGATTGACGTGGCTCAGCTTGAGCAGCGCATCCAGCAGCTCACCGCCGCTTACGCTATGGCTGAGGAGGAGCAGGGTCTGGCCCTGGAGACCCAGCAGCGCCTGTTGCACGAGCAGCGCGATCGCCAACGACAGATTGACCGCTTAGAAGCCCAAGCCCAGGCCCAACAGGAAATCCAAGGAACTCAAGCCAGTAAGGTCATTATGCAGGCCAATCTTCCCGGTGTCTGTGGGCTGGTGGCCGAACTGGGTCAGGTGGAAAAACGCTACCAGCTTGCGCTGGAGATCGCCGCTGGGGGACGTCTGGGCTGCATTGTGGTGGAGGACGATCGTGTCGCTGCCGACGGAATCAACCTTCTCAAACAGCGTCGGGCGGGACGGGCCACGTTCTTGCCTTTAAACAAGATCCGTCCCTCCCGAGGCAACCGTCCCAATCTGGCTTATGCGCGGGGGTTTGTGGATTTTGCCGTGAACCTGGTGGAATGTGACGCCCGCTACGATGCGGTGTTTGCTTATGTCTTGGGCACAACGGTTGTTTTTGAAACCCTGCAAGCCGCCCGCGCCCATCTGGGCAAAGCTCGGATTGTCACTCTGGAGGGGGAATTGCTCGAAAGCAGTGGGGCCATGACGGGGGGCAGCCAGAACCAGCGATCGCACCTCCACTTTGGCAATATTGCGGCCAGTGAATCCCCCGAACTGCAAAAGTTGCGCCAACGCCTCAATGAAATTGCCATTGTCTTGGCCCAATGCGAGAGCAACATTGCGAAGTCCCAACAGCAGGCCAAAGTTAGCAGTGAGGAACTGGCCAGCCTGCGCCAAACTTGCGCCACAGAGCAATTGCGCTATGACCAAGCAACGAAAGAGCGCGATCGCGCCACCAGCCAGCGCGACCAGCTCCAGCAGCAACTGAGCCAATGGCAAACGGAACATACCCAAGTCACGAAACGCTTAGCGGAACTAGCGGCAACCCTACCCGCCGTCCAAGCCGAATTACAGGCCAAGCAAGCCGAACTCAATGCCCTGGAAACCGAGCAAGCCACCCGTGAATGGCAGACGGTGCAACAGCAGATTAAAGCCCAGGAAGCCACTCTAGAGGAGCGCGATCGCGCCCTGCGTGAGGCCCAGAACCAACGGCGGGAAATCGAAACCCAACAGCTCCGCAACCGGGAGCGAATCGAAACTGCCGAGCAAAAAATCATGGCAGAGCAGGAGCGCCAACAAACGGCTCAAGGGCAAATTCAACAATTGGCGCAGCAGTCAGCCGCCCTCAATGAACAGATTCAGGCAACCGAGGTGGCGATCGCCCAGCTCAATGAAACTCTGGGCACGGCCAAGCAGGCGCGCGATCGCGCTGAAAAACGCCTGCGCAAGCTCCAAGACCAGCAGCAAAGCGCCACCTGGCAGCGTCAAAAACGCCAGGAACAACAGCAGGAGCTCCAACAACAGCGCCAAACCCTCCAGCTCAAACTCACCGAAAAGACCGCCGAGCTGCCCGACCCCATGCCCGACGTACCCAATCTGGTCAATCCAGCCGCAAATCTGACAACGGAATCAGCCCCGGACGGCAATGATGGCCAAAATTACGCCCAACAGCTCGAACGACTACAAAACCCCGTCAGCTTTGAAACCCACGCGGCGCAACTGGAGCATCTCCAGCGACAACTCCATAATATGCAACGGCGCTTAGAAGCGATGGAGCCCGTCAATATGTTGGCATTGGAAGAATACGAGCAGACCGAAAAACGTCACCAGGAGCTGACCGAAAAACTGAAAACCCTGGCTGAAGAACGCACCGAGTTACTGCTGCGCATTGAAAAGTTCACCACGCTACGGCTGCGGGCTTTCCGCACCGCCTTTGATGCGGTCAATGAGAACTTCCAAACTATCTTTGCCACCCTCTCCCAGGGCGATGGCTACCTCGATCTGGAAAATGCAGAGGATCCCTTTAGTGGCGGTCTGAATCTGATCGCCCATCCCAAGGGCAAACCCGTCCAGCGCCTCAGCTCCATGTCCGGGGGAGAGAAGTCTCTCACGGCCTTGAGTTTTATCTTTGCCCTGCAACGCTACCGCCCCTCGCCGTTTTATGCCTTTGATGAGGTAGATATGTTCTTGGATGGGGCAAACGTAGAGCGATTAGCTAAAATGATTAAGCAGCAGGCTGAGCAAGCTCAGTTTTTAGTTGTGAGTCTGCGCCGCCCGATGATTGAATCCTCTCAGCGCACAATCGGCGTAACTCAGGCCCGTGGGGCTTACACCCAAGTCTTGGGCATCCAGTTGTAGCATTTTTCGGTAAAATCATCCTTTATGCTTGGATCGAGAATACGGTGTACTCAGGATTGATGTTGGGCTAGATGAAATCTAAAGACGAATCAGCGATCGCCCCTGTATTGCCCAACCATATCAACTGTCCCATAAGCCAAAAAACCATCACCTTTCACAAATTTTCATCCCTCACCGAGTTACCTCAACTTAATTGAACGCTAACGCGCTGACCCCAAAACCAAACCTCATGTCCATCGAAAATCTCCGACTTCGCTCTGAATTTATCAACACCAAGGTGATCACCCGTGACACTGCACAGTCGCTGGGCGTGATCAAAGATGCCTTGGTGGATATCAACCGCCGTGAGGTGGTGGCGCTGGGGTTGCGGGATAACGTTTTGGCCGTGACGGGCATCCCAAAATATATGTACCTCGACAGCATCGAGAAAGCTGGTGATGTGTTGCTTGTGCCCGATGAAGATGTGATTGAAGACGTAGATGTCGAGGCCTACAGCAACCTGATGAACTGTGAGGTAATTACCGAGGGCGGTGATCTCTTGGGTCGAGTGCGAGACTTTCAGTTTGATGTGCGCAATGGTGAGGTGGTTTCGTTGATTTTGGCGGCAATCGGCCTGCCCCAGATTCCCGAGCAGGTACTCAGTACTTATGAGCTACCGATTGAAGAAATTGTTAGCACCGGGCCCAATCGAATCATTGTCTTTGAAGGTTCCGAAGACCGCCTGAAGCAGGTGAATGTGGGTTGGCTAGAGCGCATTGGCATTGGTCGTGCGCCCTGGGAACGGGACGAAGAAGACCCCTATTACACGCCCACCGCTCGTCCGGAGAACCAACTGGGAACTGGGATTCCAATCAACGCTCGCCCGGTTGCCAAGCCGATGGAGCGTCCCTATGAACCCGCTTGGGATGAGGACAATTGGGAAGAGTCCCGCCCCCGCCGTAAGGCCCAGTCGATGCCTTACCCCGAGGAAGAATCGAACTGGAATGAGCCCCCGCGCCAGGAGTCTCGTCTACCTAAGTATGAGCAGTATGATGGCGATCGCGATATGTGGGCAGAGGAGGATTATCGTCCTCAGCGGGTGAATATTCCCCAGAATGCGAAGACGCCGGAATATGAAGAGGATTTTTAAGTAACAAGTTTGGCGGCGATCGCAATGCTTGAATCAAGTGAAGCGTTGTAGTTTGTCGGTTGTCAGTCTACGGGTTCAGAGATCGAAATAACTGTTGTAAGGAATTCGTCTTCTTGGGTTCAAACCATTGACATGGGTATGGAAAGCGGCAATAAAGCAATCTATAACCAAACTGTTCTTTTAGAAAAAGAAGAGGATGGAGGGTATCATGCCTTCTGTCCAGTGTTAAAAGGTTGTCATTCTCAAGAGGATTCTTTTGAAGAGGCGATCGCGAATATGACTGCAGAGTCCATATCAAAAGTTCAAGGACAGTGGCTTTATTGGCTGCGTTTCTGTAGAGGAACAACTCTCAACGACCTACAAGCAAGTGCTCTCAAAAAAATGGCAAGCAAAATATGATCATCGCTGATACAGGCTTCTGGTTAGCGCTATCAGATCAGAAAGATAGTAGATCTTCTGAGTTTAAGGTGATAAGTCAATCTCATGTCACGATATAAAAGGATTTCAGCGATCGCGGCGCATGATAAATATATCATACCAACGAGTCATGACGGGTTATCACCCCCAACGATGAAAACCCCCTTACCACGGGGGTCGGCGTAGCCGGGGGGATCTCGCTAGCTTCATGTACTTGGTGCAAGAGTATTAACATTGTCTATTTTTAAAGTAAATCCGGAAAGTATAGGGAGATCAATAAAGTCATGCCGGCCACCAATGAAACTGAGTAAGA
>JBCDEB010000230.1:0-8455 GCA_039180005.1 Cyanobacteria bacterium P01_G01_bin.54
ATCAACAATACTGGCTCCGATATTGCCGGAGTTGATCGGGAGCCCTCTCCCCCTCAGCGGGCTAATCCTGTAGGGGTTTCGCAGAAACCCCTTACAGCGAGTAGGGCTGTTTTCTGTTCTGGAGAGAAAAAAAGAACTCCGATGGTTCTATGGTAGGGGTCGGGAAACCCGACCCTGCATTAGCCCGAGCCACCCTGCAACCCATTGTCTAGGGAGTGGTTGGTTCAACAATGGGTCTGGGCGCGGAAACCGCGCCCCTACAGACGAGAATTTTCTCTGGTAAGCAGATAACAGCCCTACCTTACAGCCAGGAGCTTGCGAACACATGAGGGCTGAGCCGGAGTGATTTAAAACCCCTACAGGATTAGCTCAGCGGGAGGTGTCGGGGGGCTGGACCCCTGACAACCGGGTTTGACAACGAGAGTTCAATGTTTTGAGGAAGGCGATCGCTTCGCTTAACCGAAACTCACGTTAAGTAGGAAAAGGAAGCGGCGGCAGCCGGATTCCCGCTATTCATTACCACCGGATAGACAAGCCCACAGTTATGTTAAGTTTAGTAAAGAATTTCGTCGTCTTCACTCCCAACATCCCTCAAACCATGGAACTTGCCCTACCTGAGTCGGTCAAAGTCTATTCCCAATTTCTTCACCCTGCTCTCATGTGGGTTCTACTGGGGCTTTCGGTCTATGCGCTCTACCTCGGTGGCAGAATTCGTCAGCTCCGCATCGCTGACAGAGAAACCCGTAAAAAACTTCCTAAGAAAAATTTCCGCTTTCGCCATCATGTTGTGGGCGCGATTCTCCTGTCTTTGATGGTCTCGGGAACCCTAGGCGGCATGGCGGCTACCTACATTAACAATGGCAAACTCTTTATGGATGACCATCTGATTGTGGGTTTGGCGATGACGGGAATCATTGCCATCGGGGCTTCGTTGGTGCCTTTTATGCAAAAGGGTAATGAACTGGCCCGATACACCCATATTGTTTTAAATGTGGTTTTACTGGGTCTGTTTGGTTGGGAGACGATGACGGGGATGGATATCCTAAATCGAATTTGGACGAATCTTTGATGGGTTCAGAGTTCAGGGTTCAGAGTTGAGAGGGTGCTGATTTTGAGTGGCCGCTGCCGCTATAGTTTTTAAGGACAGGATGCTTGGAGAGGAGCGATGACGACTGCGTTTACCTTACCCGCTGCCGCCGGGCAGTTGACCGAACCCGAATCGATCACGATCGCCGGCCAAATCCAAACCCTTCCCCTCTCGACGCCTCTGGCTCCGGAGCCGATTCACACAACCTACGTCCATCAGCCTGGGGCCCAACCCCCATTCCTACTCGTGCATGGGTTTGACAGCTCCCTGCTCGAATACCGTCGTCTCATTCCGCAGCTCGCGCCCCAGCATGAGGTCTGGGCCGTTGATTTGCTCGGCTTTGGTTTTACTGAGCGTCGTCGGGCGCTGCCTTACAATCCGGAGGCGATCAAGACCCATCTCTACACCTTTTGGCAAACTCAGATCCAGCAGCCCATGGTGCTGTTGGGGGCCTCGATGGGCGGGGCAGCGGCGATCGACTTTACCCTGACCTATCCAGCGGCGGTCAGCCAACTGATCTTGATCGACAGTGCTGGAATCCCTCAGCGTCCCTGGACTTGGCGATTGATGTTTCCGCCCCTCGATCGCCTCGCCACAGAATTTTTACGCAGCCCCCGTGTCCGGGAGGAAATTAGCCGCAAAGCCTACGCCGATGCCAAATGGGCGACAGCTGATGCCACCTGTTGTGCGTCATTGCACCTAGAAGATCCGCTCTGGAGCTGGTCGCTGATGCAATTTACCAAGAGCGGTGGTTATGGCTCGTTTGCGGCCCAACTGCCCGAGCTCCATCAATCCACGTTGCTGCTCTGGGGTGAGCAGGATCAAATCCTGGGGACGAAGGATGTGGCACAATTTAGCCAAACTTTACCCAACGCCGAACTCGTCTGGATTCCCCAAGCGGGTCATGTGCCGCATCTTGAGCAGTCGGCGCGGGTAGCGGCGGAGATCTTGAAGTTTGTGGCGCAAGACGCTGTTCAGGATGCGGCGTTGGGGAAGCGGTAAACTTCAGTCAGAACTACATGGGGGCCGACACCCCGAATCCACCCCGGTCGTCGCTACGCGAGACCGCCCCTCCCGAGAGGGGATATTCTACTCTCAAATCTCCTCGAACTGGTCACTGCGAACTGGTCACTGCGAACTGGCAATATGCGCATTCTTCATGTTATCCCCTCGCTCTCTCCCAAACGGGGTGGCCCCACCGCAGTGGCCCTGAATTTGGTGCAAGAGCTCAATGCCTTGGGCGTCACGGCTGAGATTTGTACGACGAACGACGATCTGGATGGGGTGCTGGATGTGCCGCTTGGCGATCGCATCGAATATCAGGGTGTACCGGTCTGGTTCTTTCCCCGGTTGACCCTGCCGCTGGGACGCGATCGTGCCTTCTTGTTGTCCCTGACCTGGACACGCTGGCTCTGGCAACAGATCCCGAGCTATGACCTGCTCGATACCCATTATCTGTTTGCCTTTGGCTCCAGCGCAGCAGCGATGATCGCCCGTCGCCAGCGAGTTCCCTACACCATGCGCACTATGGGGCAACTCTCGCCCTGGGCCCTGGCCCAGAGCCGAACCAAAAAGCGCCTCTACAGTTGGCTGCGGGAGCGGAAGAACCTCAATCGTGCCCAGGCGATCCACTGTACCACGGAGGGAGAGGCGGTCGATGTGCGGAACTTTGGCGCAACAGCGCCGACCTGGGTTCTGCCTCTGGGCGTCCAACCGGGTGCCGCAATGGCCAATGCCCCGGCGCAACTCCGCCAACGGTATGGCATTGCGTCCCAGACCCCGATTATTCTCTACCTGGGGCGGCTACATTACAAAAAGCGGCCCGATTTTCTGCTAGAGGTTTTGGCTGGTGTCACAGCACCGTTTCATTTGTTGTTGGTGGGCAACAGCCATGAGCCGGGCTATCAGAAAGTCCTACAGGAACTAGTGCAGCAGCGAGGTCTGGGCGATCGCGTCACGTTTACGGGACATCTGGCGGGGGCAGCGAAAGCAGAGGTTTTGCAGGGGTCAGACCTGTTTGTCTTGCCCTCCTATGCCGAGAACTTTGCCATTGCCGTAGCCGAGGCGATGGCGGCGGGTTTACCGGTTATCGTCACACCAGAGGTACAACTCGCCCCTACTGTAGCGGCGGCCGACGCAGGTTTAGTGGTTGCCGCAAATCAGGAGGACTGGCAGGCGACGCTCACGCAGCTTTTAACCAAGCCAACCCAGCGAGAGCGCTTGGGCCGCAACGGTCAGGAATTTGCCCGCGTGACGTTTGATTGGCAAGCGATCGCCCGTCAATTGGCCGCCCTGTATCAGGATGTAATTGAGCAGCAGGGGGTATCCCGCCGTTAAGATCACAACAGAATCAAGCGATAAATCCGAACGCGCTATGGCCGCTACTCCCTCAACTCCAATCTGTCTGCATGTGGGCTGTGGCCTGGTTGTGGGCCAGAGCTGGCTCAATGTCGATGCTTCTCCATCCTTGCGTTTGGTGAAGTTGCCTTTAATGGGCGGCTGGTTGCAACAGCGCCTGAACCTGCCCCCCTGGTCGCCTCAAGTACGCTACGGCAATATTGTTCAGGGTCTGGCGATCGCCCCCCGGTCCTGTGAGCTGATCTATGCCTCCCATGTGCTGGAGCATCTCAGCCGTCAAGATTTTGAGCGGGCAATGCAGCGGATTTGGGGCTATCTTCAGCCGGGGGGAACGTTTCGTGCCGTGGTTCCCGACCTCGAAGGGTTAGCCCGGGACTATTGCCAGGCGCTGCAAGACCCGGCGATCGCCTCTCAAGCGGCGGATACTTTTATGCAGCTCTCGTGCCTGGGGCATCCCGGTTCCCGAGCAACGCTCCGTCAACGACTCCGCGATGCCTTGGCTAACCATCGTCACCAATGGATGTGGGATCGAGCCAGCTTAACCGAAGCCTTTACGGCTCAAGGGTTTACGGCGGTGAGGGTTTGTCCTTATCGCGATTGGCCCGATGCGCGATTTGCTGAGGTGGAGCATGAGGAGAGTTTAACCGGGGCGATCGCCGTACAAGGGCAGAAGCCGAGGACAGGCTAATGTCAAGTCAGGTGTGACAGGAGATGATTTTTATGCGTTAGGGAATTCGGAGCTCAGAATTCGGAACCCAAGCAGGGAACTTAATACTTCAGTAACGCCTTAAGAAAGCTCAGCATCCTGCGCCAGTTGTTGTTTCACCGCCGCTTGCAACTTCTGCTCAAACTCTGGATCATCTGCGTGGGTGATCACGGGCCGGGGTTGCCGCTGTCGTCGGGCTAGGTAAGCAGCGAGGGCTTGGGGATCTTGTCGATGGGCCAGAAAGTAACGGCGTAATTCTGCATCAGACATCGCGTTGTAGTTGATTACGCTCATTACGAGAGTTCTCCGATCGGCGCTACTTCAAATTCTAGCTCTTCTGATTGTCCGGCCAGTACATACAAGTTTTGGGTTCGCCCATCAATGCAAACGAGGTGAATGGGCTGAAGCATCAGATATGTCAAGGTGTAGCTAATACGGTATAAAGCTCTCAGTTGAGCGGTTGTGGGCATAGCGATAAGAGGTGTTGGTGTATCGCTAGAATAGATTGGGACTGAGACGTTTGCACCCCTTAACATAGCCTTCGATGACTATGCCAACATTGCTGCAGTTCTACAAGCGTTTCAGGGTTCACGACCCATTCACCCAAGAACAACGCGCTTACACCATTTCGGCATTAACGGAATTGCTCGGGGCGGCCAATGATGTGTTTGAGCATTGCCGGGCGATTGCCTTTGGCAGTGCGCAGAGCGCAATCGCCCCCCAACCCGATGCCTCGCCTGCCAATTGAATCGCACAGGTTTAATGTCACAATAGTTAGGTGTGGCAAAAATGCCTCCAACGTAACGGCAGACCTCAACCTATCGATGGCTAAGACCCCCCAATCGCTGACTGGGAGTGAAATTCGCGAGAAATTCCTCCAGTTCTATGCCAGTAAGCAGCATCAAATTTTGCCCAGCGCCTCCTTGGTTCCCGATGATCCGACCGTGCTGCTGACGATCGCCGGGATGTTACCCTTTAAGCCCATTTTTCTCGGTCAAAAGCCTGCCCCCTGCGATCGCGCCACCACCTCCCAGAAATGTATCCGCACCAACGACATTGAGAACGTGGGCCGCACGGCGCGGCACCATACCTTCTTTGAGATGCTGGGCAACTTTAGCTTTGGCGATTATTTCAAGGAGCAAGCCATTCAATGGGCCTGGCAACTCTCCACCGAAGTGTTTGAACTGCCCCCCGAACGACTCGTCCCCAGCGTCTTTCGGGAAGATGATGACGCCTTCGCCATCTGGCGAGATGTGATCGGCATTCCTGAGCATCGTATTCAGCGCATGGGGGAAGCCGACAACTTCTGGAAGTCTGGCCCCACGGGTCCCTGTGGTCCCTGCTCCGAAATTTACTATGACTTCAAACCCGAACTGGGGGATGACTCGATTGACCTCGAAGACGACAGCCGCTTTATCGAGTATTACAATCTCGTCTTTATGCAATACAACCGGGATGCCGAAGGCAATCTCACCCCGCTAGACAAGCAAAACATTGATACGGGCATGGGGCTAGAGCGCATGGCCCAGATTTTGCAGCAGGTTCCTAACAACTATGAAACCGATTTGATTCTGCCCATCATTGACACGGTGGCGAAGATTGCAAAACTGGACTATTTCAAAGCGGACGATTCTGCCAAAGTCTCGCTCAAGGTGATTGGCGATCATGTCCGCGCCGTTGTGCATTTGATTGCCGATGGCGTAACCGCCTCCAATACCGATCGCGGCTATGTGCTGCGACGACTCATCCGCCGTGTGGTTCGCCATGGTCGTTTGTTGGGTATTGAGGGCACGTTTATCAATCAAGTTGCAGAGACGGCAATTCAGCTCTCAGAAAAAGCGTTCCCTAACGTGCGAGAGCGAGAAGCAACTATCAAGGATGAAATACAGCGTGAAGAAATTCAGTTTTTAAAAACATTAGTTAAAGGTGAAGAGCGTATAGAAATAGCATTAAAAGGCATCAAGGACGGTATGGCTGTGATGCAAAAGGGATTAAGAGATAACCCGCAACTCTTATCTTCTGTGAAAAAACTCTTGTCTGAAGCTGAGCCTAAGCTGATCTATGAAACTGTTTCTTCGCTTTCATTGGGTTGGGCAGAAAAAACGCTTTTATCGGCACAATTAAAGCATTTTTGGGACAATCATCAAGACCTTCCACCGATTTCAAAACTGTTCATCCAGAACTCAATTGACATTAATCTATTGGGTAAAATATCTGAATCTCTCAAGCCTGCTTTTCAGGAAATCAAGCAGTATTCTGGCTTGTTATCCCACTTTTTAGGAGATGCCTTGACAAAAAACAAAGAAGTTTTCGCCAAGATTACTGAAGGTATGGAAGTTGATCTGGAAACATTACCATCACTCTTTGGAGCCTATGCCTTTACACTTTACGATACCTATGGTTTTCCGTTAGAGCTTACCCAGGAAATTGCCGCTGAACAAGGCATAAGTGTCGATGTCGAGGGCTTCGAAGTGGAGATGGAAAAGCAGCGTGATCGCGCTCGTAAGGCTCACAGAAGCATTGATCTCCTTGCTCAAGAGAGCATCGACCAGCTTGCTCAAACCCTCCAAACAACTGAATTTTTGGGTTATACCGACCTACAGTCACGGGCTCTAGTGAAGGCGGTATTCGTGGAAGGGCAATCTGTAGAACGGGCTGAAGCGGGCGCAGCGGTGCAGATTATTTTGGCCCAAACCCCCTTCTATGCCGAGTCGGGGGGGCAAGTCGGTGATAAAGGCTATCTCTCCGGCAAGGATCTTTTGGTGCGCATTGAGGATGTTCAAAAAGAGTCCGATGTCTTTGTCCATTACGGCCAAGTCGAGCGGGGCAGCTTACAGCCGGAAATGATGGTCAATGCGACGATCGATCGCGCCTGCCGCCGTCGGGTTCAAGCCAACCACAGTGCCACCCATCTTTTGCAAGCGGCATTGAAGCAGATTGTGGATGAGAGCGTCTCCCAAGCGGGGTCTTTGGTGGCCTTCGATCGCTTCCGCTTTGACTTCAACCTCAATCGGGCCGTCACCCCGGATGAGCTTGCCCAGGTGGAAGCGCAAATGAACACCTGGATCGCCCAAGCCCATGTGGCTGAGGTGGACGTGATGCCGATCGCCGATGCCAAAGCCAAAGGCGCAACTGCCATGTTTGGTGAGAAATATGGCGATGAGGTGCGAGTAATCGATTTTCCCGGTGTTTCTATGGAACTCTGTGGTGGCACCCATGTGAGTAATACTGCCGAAATTGGTGCGGTGAAAATCATTGCCGAGTCTGGTATTTCCTCTGGGGTACGTCGCATCGAAGCGGTCGCGGGACCGGCGATTTTAGACTATCTTCAAGTGCGAGATGCAATTGTGCGGGAGCTCGGCGATCGCTTTAAAGCCCAACCGGAAGAGGTACTAGAGCGCGTCACCAAGCTGCAAACCGAACTCAAAACCAGCCAAAAAGACCTCGCTGCCGCCAAAACCGAACTGGCCCTAGTTAAATCCGAGCAGCTCCTCGGCCAAGCAGAAACCGTGGGCGACTTTAAGCTCCTGGTAGCTAACCTGGGCGATCTGGATGCCAAAGCCCTGATGACCGCTGCCGAGCGTCTGGGTCAAAAACTGGGGGAGAGTGCCGTGGTCTTGGCCTCAACCCCTGCTGTAGGCAAAGTTTCGCTGGTGGCGGCTTTTAGCCCGGGTGTGGTTAAAGACAAAAAACTCAAGGCGGGCCAGTTTATTGGCGCGATCGCCAAACGCTGCGGCGGTGGCGGCGGCGGGCGACCCAACTTGGCTCAAGCTGGGGGACGCGATGCCGCTCAGCTTCCTGACGCCTTAGCACAAGCGAAGCAATCGTTAACCGACGCACTTCAGTAGGGGAGGGTTTTAGGCTACTGGTGTGAACTGAAGCTCGAATCCTAGGCGCTGAGAGCCTTGGGTCGATCAAAAACCTGATGATTCTGGCAGATGGGACGGCTACTCTACGGTTTTTTTACAGATAGTCCGTAGCACGGGCACCTTGCCCGCCACAGGCTAAAATCTAGTCATACCAACGAGTCATGACAGTCCGTCATGACTCGTTACTTTGAAAATAGACAATGTTAATATGGACATTCCGCAGGTTGACCAAAAAAGCAAGTAAAATCATCAAAAATAGAGATCGAAATTACTTATTTCATTCTGAAGTATAAAATGATTGCTTTTCCGAGGGTAGATTGCACTTTTTTATTGTCAACTAAATGGAGACGGTTGTCTTGATTTTGGTGTCGTTGAATCTTTAAAGGTGGACAATTATGTATTTTTCACATACTACAAGTTGAGGTGCGGAATGTC
>JBCDEB010000231.1:0-8213 GCA_039180005.1 Cyanobacteria bacterium P01_G01_bin.54
AATATCGGAGCCAGTATATTGACTCTGCTGAGTTTCGACCGTCTTGCGCAATGTCTGCTTATCCAGAACTCACGTTAGCCAAATCAAGGGAGTGATTTAAAACCCCTACAGGATTAGCCCGCTGAGGGGGAGAGGGCTCCCAATGGGCTCCGGCCATACCGGAGCCAGTATGGTTGATTGTGCTGAGTTTCAGGGGCTTTCTCGATATCTGCCGATCCAGAATCAGCCCTGAGAAAATCACTTTTTCTCTACATCCGCCGACCTCAGCACCAAATCTGGCCACTTTTTCCCCATTTCGCCCGGATTATTCTCCCGCTACAGTGAAAACAGTTAGACAGTCAGCTAAGGGTGCGCACTTCTTTTTTTCTGTCTGCTGCTCCGGAGAATCATGACCACCGATCCCCTGTTGTTGGAAATTATCGATAAAATCGATGCCACGGGTCTGATCAGCCTCGCTGATCATCGTGTGTTGACCGCCACCATGATGAGCGATCGCCCCATCGCGCTTGCCGATACACGTAAATTGCAAAACATTTACCATCGCTTGCAACGTGGCTTTATTCAACTGGTGGATTGAGGCGCACTCGACAAGGGTTTCAGCCAGCCCTGCCGCAAAGCGCGATCGAGCCCCCAACGGGTTACACCAAACGCTACAACGGTTGCTAGTCCTATCGCGATCGCCCCTGGCCATTGCTCTGGTTCACTCCACCACTGAGGGTGTGCCTCCAACAGCGCCCCCCAGCGCACCCCCGTAAACGCCAAGACCGCTCCCTGGCGCAGATGGGGATTGTCGTCTTGCCGGACAATGTAGCGGTAGGCAATGCCAAATAAAAAACCACTGCTCAACGCCACGGCGATCGCCACAGCTGTCGAGGACTGGGGGAACAGCCGAATATCATAATGCGCCAACCCTGTTTGGAGCGCCAAAAGCCCCCCCTCAACGAGCGTCAACAGCATTGCGCCCCAAAGCCCAGCACGAACCGATTCGATTTGCTCCAAAAGCCGTTCAGGCATCAAGCTATACTCCATAGAAGAGTCCCATTCACAGGCAATGGGTGAGCGGCTCCCAACTATATCAGCTTTTTCCTCGTCATGGCAGTGACTCCTTCTCAGGTTCGCAAATGGAAGCAAGAGCAGCGGGCGATTCCGATGCTAACCGCCTGGGACTATGCGATCGCCCGTCTGCTAGATCGCGCTGGCATCGAAATGATCTTGGTGGGTGATTCCTTGGGCATGGTGGCCCTTGGCTATACCCATACCCTACCCGTCACGCTCGACGAAATGCTCCACCATACCGCCGCCGTTTGCCGTGGAGTAGAGCATGCCCTGGTGGTTTGCGATCTGCCCTTTTTGACCTATCAGGAGAGCCCCAGCCAGGCGATCCATTCCGCCGGTCGAGTGCTTAAAGAAACCGGGGCGCAAGCGGTCAAGCTCGAAGGGGGCTACCCGGAGATAATCGAGACCATTTCTCGCCTCACCACCCTGGGCATTCCGGTGATGGGCCATGTGGGCCTCACACCCCAGGCAGTGCATCAAACGGGCTATAAGCAGCAGGGGAAGACGGAAGCGGAGGCTGAGCGAATTGTCCAGGAGGCGATCGCCGTTGCCGAGGCGGGAGCGTTTGCGATCGTCCTGGAGCATATTCCTGCCCCGGTCGCGGCCCAGATTACCCAGAAGCTACCGATCCCCACCATTGGTATTGGTGCGGGCCCAGACTGTGATGGCCAGGTTCTAGTCACAGCAGACGTACTAGGGCTCTCACCCAAAGTCCCGCCCTTTGCCAAACAATATATGGATCTCCAGCCCCTGATTGAGCAGGCAACCCAGGACTTTATGGCTGAGGTGCGATCGCGGCAGTTTCCCAGATAATTAACAGCTCATTTAACAGAATTCACATATTCTGCCAACTCCTGAACAGATTGTTTAGCCTGGGCTTCGTCTTTTGCACCAAACTCCGCTTTCTTGCGATCATTGAATGTCACAATGACAGAATGACTTTTTATCGTAACCCCATTCTTCTTGACGTTATATGTCAGAAAACGGTAGTCTACCACAGAACCAGGAGACCTTTGGATTTTAACCAAATAGTTCTTAAGCCCTACCTCTTTCATTCGCTTATCTATAATAAATAGAGGGATTAAAATTAGAATAGCAATCCCGATGCCGATGGCATACAGTTGTTTTTGAATAACACCAAAAATCAGGACAGCTATACCTGCTGATGAATATATACCACCGATTATCCAATATACAAAACTGACCCTTTCTTCGAAATTAGTCGCCATTTCGAAAAATGTAGGGCATCGTTCTTTGAGTATATCTAACTTATTATCGTCCATTGCCTAAGTTCTAACCCTTTTTGTCGATTGAAGCTCAGCAAACGACCACTCAATCTGCTGCGAATATCATCGTAAGTGGTGCTACGTCTTACCACAAGGTGGAGTGGCGTATCCCATCTAATTTTGTGGGTTGGATTGCTGAAACTCCACATCAGTACAGTCCTTAACAATCGCCAGTGGCACTCCCTGACGTTGCACCTGATGCACGGTGGGGCAATGGGCAAACAGAGTGGGGAGTTCTAGATAGACCATCGAGATGTAATAGTCCGGTTGGGCGATCGCACCATAGTCCAAATCTTCATCGAGATTGACCACGGTGAGATCCGGACGGACAAACAGCTCGCCAATGTACTGGGGCCCACCCATCGCGATGCGGGCTTGGGCATTTGCCACCCCATTGAGCCAGGTCACTGCCTCTCGCAAGCTCAAGCCCCAATAGTCAATGTCGTATTGACCATAGGCGTCTTGTAATCCGCCCGAAAGGCGATTGAAATAGACCGACTGGTAGGGATGCAGCGTGATCATATCCACCACGATTGGGCTCAGGGCAATCACCAAAAGGGTCAGGGCGATAAACCGTCGCCAGCGGCCAATAAGCTGTTGATAGCTCCAGAGCAGCCCCCAGGCGGCGATCGCCGCGATCGCGGGCAGTACAAACAGAAACTGTCGCATCCCGCCATAGACCGGGGCACCGGTCAGGATAGCAACCAACGGCAACCCCAACGCCTGACCCAAGACCAAAACTGCCCCGGCTCGCTGGGTTGGCGTCAGGTTCCGATAGTTCAACGCCAACAGTGCCAGACCGACACCGGCCGACAGGAGCCAAGGCGTTGGTACGGTCAAGCTGACCCAGCGGAGGAAGTAAGACCAAGGTAATTCGGCCGCCTGCCAATAGTCGCCCTGGAACAGCACGGGGCTGTCCCAGGGCGGGTGCAATAAATGAGGGTGAGCCTGCCAAAACCAGCCCAACGGATCGGGCCAAGCCGCTGGATACACGGCGATCGTCATCAGGACCCAACCTAAGCCCATCGCCCCATAAAATCCCAGCAGGCGGCGGGGTTGACGGCAAACCTTCCACCCGCTCGTTAAGACGTGGGCCAGCCCCACGACGCCCAGCACCAGCCAACCGCCCAGACGTACCCCACCCAGGAGACCCAACAACAGGCCATAGCCAGCCGCCCAGCACCAGAGTTTCCGAGCGGGGGCGATAGTGCTGCTGGGTGCATTGCCCAAGGTCATCGCCGGGCCGCCCCACCGTTGGGTCGTGGCTTGGTGATAGGCTCCCAAGAGCAATGCGCCCAGCGCCGTGGTCAGGGTCAACAAGCTGGCAAAGGGCAAATCCTTGGGGTTAAAAAAGCTATGGGCCCAAAAGCGGGGCATCAAGGCCAATACCACTGCCGCAAACCAGGCATTGCGCATTCCCGCCAGGAGCGACACCACCAGCAGGACACCACTGTAAGCTGCCAGGCTCCAGAGAAAGGTTAGCCGATGCTTGAAGCGGATACGCTGAGCGAGGGCACGGGGATCGGCAGCGGCATTGAGTGAGGGGTTGGGGGGGTCGTTCTGGGGCTTCGCTAACTCTTGTTGAGTTTGAAATGGCTCAGCCAGAAATTGTCGAGCTTGAAAGAGCAACTCTGCCGTGCCGTTAAACACCAGGCCATCATGCTGGAGATCGCGAGGGATCGGCCGCGACTGGGTGATCCAGTCTAGGTTGTATTGGACGATCGTCACTTCCGTCCCCTCATCCCAAGACACCCCATAATCTTCAACGGTGGCGAAGCCGATGCTGACAATCAGTAGCCCAACCGTTAGCATTCGGCTCCAGGCTTGGCGACGCGAAATGCTTTTGTATGTCGTTACAGGGCGAGCGGCCGGCAGCGATCGCCGCGCAAAAAAGTTGAACATCTGGATGGGTTGACCGCCCTCAAGGCACAATCTCCACCACTGTACCCTGGTCAATCACCCCATAGAGCTCATCCACATCCGCGTTTTTGAGCGAAACACAGCCCCACGTCCAGTTGTTGCGCTTGGCGATCAAACCATCCTGTCCCGCAGGGACACCATGAATGCCAATTTCACTACCCACGGTGGCCCAGGGACTAATCTGCCCAGCCCACTTCGCCTGAAAATGCTCCCGCCAGGACTGGGGATTGGGGTAGTCCAGCCAGATAAACTTCGACCAAGCGGGATGCGGGTAAAGATCCCGAACCCGATAGATGCCTTCAGGGGTTTTGCGATCGCCCTCACGGAATTTATCCCCCTCAGGGGCAGAGCCAAAGACCACCGGATAGGATTTTATGGGCTTGAGATCATAAAACACCGTCAGGCGATGGGCGGATTTCTCCACCAAAAGCGAGATTTTCTCAGGGTCAATGTCTGGGCCCAGCTTCGCCGCTAGGGAGGGTTGGGTCTCCGGCAAGGCAGCAGGGTTGAGGGCTGGATGTAACGCGGCCTGAGCTGAACAACTGGGCAGACAGAGCACGGCGGGGAGATCCCGCAGCGGCATCACAAACCCCAAACGGGTTAAAACGGAATAGAGCACCGCACCACAGCCTGCAATTAAGGCAGCGAGAATGAGATGTTTTCTGGAGGGAGCAAACCGGAAAGGCATAGGAGATAGAGAAAGAGAGATTGCTCTTGAATCAGTGATTTGCCGTCAATTTTGGCAATGGGCTCTCATCAACCGTAGGGGCTGGGTTCCCTGCCCTGCGTTAGTTCAATACATCCTGCAACTCATTGCCCAGGGTTTAGGTCACGTCATCCGTTAACACGAGCGGATTCACAACCCGGCTACTGGGCCTCCGGCTGCACCAGCTCCAGATTGCTCTGATCCACCAAAAAGATGCCCCGGCTAAACTTCACCGCCCAATAATTCCCCGGACGGCGCTCCATCAAGATGCCCTGTTCGTTCACTGCCACCACATCAGGCGGACGTAGCATTGGCATCGGGTCAGCGGTTTTAAAATATTGCGGCTGTGCCAGCAGGCGTACGATTTGACTGGGCAGATAGTTAATGTCGCTCATGGGCTCAGGCTTCAGCGGAATGGCAAGGCGTCTTAATTCTTAAATTAGCGTTAAACTGTGGCGATCGCTACTCAACAGAACGGTGTTCTTTGGGCTCTATCCCCGTAGCTTTAATCTAAGAATTAATTTAAGATTACGCCTGCTTATACTCCAGTTAACGTAGACCCCGTAAAGTCGAGAGCTGAATGCTCATGCCATTGGGGCGTATTGCCGTGCCACTCTGCTGTTTAGAATAGAGCCTGGCCCGGTTAACCGCTGTGCTCAAGGGCACAAGCTTTGATCCTGATGGCGCTCATTTCTTTGGGCAATGCACTATAGCGCGATCGCCTCTCGGCTTGAGCATTGATACCAAATTCACACAATCGGCTACAGTTCACAGTCATCAAACCTATATATAGCAATGGTTTGATGACTGTGAACTGTAAACTGCGAATTGCGAACTGGTATTACGTCGTCATTCCAATAAATACCTATGAGTGGGCATAACCATCACCGTCAATCGATTGATCCCGATAACATCGATTACAACGCTGCCAACAATGATTCCTTTTGGCAGGTTCTGGAGCGGGCCACAGTCCGTCGTCGGGGCTTCCTCAAAGGCAGTTCCTCACTGGTTGCCGCCTCCATGCTGGGCGCAGGTCTCGCCGTCCTGGGCGATGCGGTTCAATCCGACGCAGAGAAACTCGCTGCTGCTGCACCGGGTTTGCAACTGAGCTTCAGCGCCGTGACCAAGAACACCAGCGACCAAGTGACCGTGCCAACGGGCTACACCGCCACGGTTCTGCTGGCCACTGGCGATCCCCTTTCTAACCAAGTCCCTGCTTACAAGAACGACGGCACCGACACCAGCTTTGAGCGCCGGGCGGGCGATCACCATGACGGGATGCAGTTCTTCGGCTTGGGGAACAAGGGCCGAGATCCGGGTAACACCAGCAAGGGCCTGCTCTGCATCAACCATGAGGTAGCGGAAGACCTGGGCTTTATGCATGCCAATGGCCCCACAGATTATGGCAGCAACAACACTAACGCTCGCCCTAGGGGTGAAATCGACAAGGAAGTCCAAGCTCACGGTGTTTCTGTGGTGGAAGTGGTTAAAACCGGCAATACCTACACCGTTAACAGAAACTCCCGCTACAACCGCCGGATCAATGCTGCCACCCCCATGGACATTACTGGTCCAGCGCGGAGCAGTGAGTTGCTGGTGACCGTTTATTCACCCCGTGGCAACAAGACCCGGGGCACCATCAACAACTGTGCTAATGGTTATACTCCCTGGGGAACCTACCTCACCTGCGAAGAAAACTGGCCCAACTATTTTTACCGCCGGGAAGCGGCAAGGACTCGCACTGCCAAGGAAGAAACTGCCTTCAATCGCTACGGCATCAGTCCCGCAACCTCGGGTCGCTACAACTGGTCTCGCCCCGGCGAAAACGATGCTACGGATCTCTACCGCCGTTGGAATGCCGGCAAGACCGCCGATCGCCCCAGCCGTGACTTCCGCAACGTCGCCAACACCTTTGGCTGGGTGGTGGAAATTGATCCCTTTGCCCCCCATTCCACGCCGCGCAAGCGCACGGCTTTGGGTCGCCTGCGCCATGAGGGCTGCTGGCCTGCGCCTGCGGTGGCGGGTCGTCCCATCGTGATGTATACCGGGGATGATGCCCGCAACGAGTACATCTACAAGTATGTCTCTAACCGACCTTGGAGCGATGCCGATGCCAACCAAGGCATGGCGGTTGGCGATAAGTATCTCAACGAAGGTCAGCTTTATGCCGCCAAGTTCAACGCGGATGGCACAGGTGAATGGCTACTGTTGAGTATGAGCAATCCGGCGATCGCCAACTACGAGGGTTACGACTTTGCCGATGCGGTGGATGTGGCGATTCACTCCCGTCTAGCTGCCGATGCGGCGGGTGCGACCAAGATGGATCGCCCGGAATGGGGCGCGGTGAACCCCGCCAATGGCGATGTCTACTTTGCCCTGACCAACAGTGTCTCGGGTAGCAGCGGTCGCGGTACCCAGACCTCCTTGGATGCGGCCAACCCCCGCTTCTACAGTGATGTTAAGGGCCAGAGGAGCCGGGAAGGCAACGTTAACGGTCACATCATTCGCTGGCGTGAGGCGGAGGGCGACCACGCGGCGACGACCTTCGAGTGGGATATTTATCTCTTTGGTGCGCAGGCGGATGCGGATGCCAATGTGAATGCCTCCGGTCTGGGTGATGACAATGACTTCTCTAGCCCCGATGGGGCCTGGTTTAGCCATGCCAATCCGGGGTTGATGTGGATCCAGACCGATGATAGTGCCTACACTGACCAAACCAATTGCATGATGCTGGCGGCGTTGCCGGGCACGGTGGGCGATGGCGGGATGACAGCGATCGCCAACCAAGCCGTTCCGGCCCACGGTGGCGCAGACCATGCGGTAACCACACCGGTGGGCGAGTCGGCATCGCCGAACACCCTGCGTCGCTTCTTGGTGGGTCCAAAAGATTGCGAAATCACGGGCATCGCTGAAACCCCGGATGGGAAGGCAATCTTTGTGAATATTCAGCACCCCGGTGAGCGGAGTCAGTCGCCCACTGACCCGGCGCAGTTCACCAGCCATTGGCCGGATGGGGGGAATGCTCGACCCCGTTCGGCCACGATCGTGATCACTCGCGATGATGGGGGGAAGATTGCGCTTTAATTGCGGCTTTTAGGTTTGTCCGCTTTAGGGATGACAAGCAGGTTAGAAGCGAGACTAGGCAAAGGATGTAGACATTAACCCGCCCAAAGAAATAGGGTGGAGATTGGAAAACCACCCACCCTGGAAAAATGTTGCCTCAATTGTACCGCAAGGTCATCAGA
>JBCDEB010000232.1:0-8144 GCA_039180005.1 Cyanobacteria bacterium P01_G01_bin.54
TTGAAACAGTGCTCAATGAAGTGCCACCAGGCGAAATCCAGTTCCAAACAACCAACATTCCTATGAGGAATTGAAACCAGATTGTAGAGCCGCTTGTAGTGCCTATATTGGTTCCAAACAACCAACATTCCTATGAGGAATTGAAACCGCCGCCCAAAATGCCCTGCAACAGACCCTTACGTTCCAAACAACCAACATTCCTATGAGGAATTGAAACGGAAGCCCAGCCCAATATCGAAGCGGTAGCCAGGTTCCAAACAACCAACATTCCTATGAGGAATTGAAACTTTAAATCTGTGACTGCTTATCTTGCTGCATACAGTCCTCAACAACCAACATTCCTATGAGGAATTGAAACCCATTGGCAGAATAGCCAGCGCTAAGTTCTGCCCGTCCCAAACAACCAACATTCCTATGAGGAATTGAAACCTGCTACTTGAGCCACTTTTCCCACCTCTCAAGTCCCAAACAACCAACATTCCTATGAGGAATTGAAACCCTCTCTTAAAACCACATGGTTTTGGATCTGGCTCGTCCCAAATAACCAACATTCCTATGAGGAATTGAAACATAGCCTGCAAAGCCTGATCCAATGAGGCGGCGAGTCCCAAACAACCAACATTCCTATGAGGAATTGAAACTCATATATAGATGATGGGCCCAAATTGAGCCGCGTTCCAAACAACCAACATTCCTATGAGGAATTGAAACTTTTTTTACCTTTGAAGTGGTCGATTTTTGGGTTGTTCCAAACAACCAACATTCCTATGAGGAATTGAAACTTGCGTGTAGATGTGGCAAATAATCACATTTGGTTTCCAAACAACCAACATTCCTATGAGGAATTGAAACTTGAGCTTGCCCATCCGCATATAGGCCGCCTCGATCGTTCCAAACAACCAACATTCCTATGAGGAATTGAAACACGAACAACGTGACACAACTATCTTAGCCGACCGTTCCAAACAACCAACATTCCTATGAGGAATTGAAACAGGGGTTGCTGCACCTACAGGGAAGATCGTTTGGTTCCAAACAACCAACATTCCTATGAGGAATTGAAACGATCAGGGTGTCTTTGAATACGAGCAATCGGCTGTTCCAAACAACCAACATTCCTATGAGGAATTGAAACAGGGCTTGCACCCCTGCCCCAACCACGGAGAACGTTCCAAACAACCAACATTCCTATGAGGAATTGAAACTGAACCTGCAAGCTGACTACGCCTAGGGCGGACGGGTTCCAAACAACCAACATTCCTATGAGGAATTGAAACTGTAGTTTGACTGAGGACAGCGAAGGGCCGGAGACCGGGGGAGTTGGGGAGCTGTGCCGTAGGTTGCTCCATAAGCAAATTACCTTAAATTTGTGTTGCATCCTATCCGCGTGAAACCCAGTTTGCGCAACAAGGGGTGAGCGCTACCACGGACTCCCCACCAACGTAAAACCGCTCCAATAAAAGGGATGCGTCAGATCCGTACCGAGATAGGGCCGCAATGTGGGGGGCAAAGCAGTTTCGCCGAGAAAGCCCCCTTGTACAGAAACCTCGCCCCCGAGCAACGCGAGCTGCGCTTGGCGTAAGGCCTCGGCTTTGATCGTCACCTCCGTGTCGGTGAGCTGGTCATAAAACCCATCCATCAAGACCAACGTGCCCAAATCCGAGACCTGCCAGAGGCTGGCCAGCACTGACTTGACCCCGGCTTGCAGCGCTGCACCGGCAAAGCCTAGCTCCGCACTGGCATCACCCAGAGCCGTTTCGCAGGCACTGAGCACCAGGAGTTCAATGGGGGGGGCTTCGTAGAGTTTGAGATCGCGCAGTTGTTTGAGTTGCAGATTTTCATCGCCCCAGAGCTGGATATAGGCGGCTTCGGCTGAGCCCGCTTGAAAGGTGGCATGGGTGGCCAGATGCAAGATTTCAAACTGACGCGCTTCGGTCTTGTCTTGCAAGGTGTCATAGGTGAAGGCCCCATTGAGATAATGTTGGCCCTTACCTTGGGCGGTGATCACTTCGAGTTCCGTGGGCACAGCGGGTAGGGCTGACTGCTCAGTAAATTCGGCCGCGCCCATGGCCAAAACCGTGGCGTCATCTAAAGCGCGATAGCGCCAGTCGATCAGGGAGAGGCTAGGGATGAGACCGATGCTGTAGTCTTGGATCAAGAAATCATCGCCGTTGTGGAGGGCAGCGAGGGGGAGCGATCGCAACCCTTCATCGGCAATGATGCCCAAATTGCTAATGTTGAGGTCTTGGAGCTTGGGTTGGAGGGGGCGAATCAGCCAATCGTAGAGTTGCTGCGCGGGGGGAAGATAGCGGTTGGGGCGAGCGATCGCATTAATGCTCCGCCGGAACCGTCGTACCTGCTGAGCCACTTGCTCACGGGTAATATTTCCCGGTGGACGCCGCAGCAGGGGGCGATTATCGGGCGTCACGAGAATGAGTTGTAGCTCATCGTCCGCTCGCGCGACTCCAGCTAAGCTCTGGGTCTGATCTGACGCTTGATGCAAATCGAGATTCAACAGCGCTGATAAACGACTGGCAATTAAGGGACTGGATTGGTGGGCTTGGGGCGTTGTTGTCCCATTCGGCACAAAGGTGAAATAGATAAGCGCGGGTTGTTCACCCGTCTGCTGTTCAATGTCTTTGAGGATTCGTTGGATCTCGGCGATCGTCAGTTGATTGATTGCACCGCTGTCCTCCACCGCATTAAAGTCGCCGGTAAACTGGAGTTCCAGCGCCTCCGCGTAGTCTTGAATAAACTTCAGTTCAATTTCCTCAATCCCCGGATCGACTGCCAACCGTTTACCCTCAACAGCGGGCTCAACCGGAAAGCGGTTAAAGGTTTGGCAAGTTAAATCACAAATGGGCACGGTAATACTGGTTACATCTTGCACTTCATAGGCACCTATATCCACTATAGTATCGAAGATTCGTAGGTTCCCGGCCTGATCGAGCGAAAAGCTTACAACGCTGTTGTTGCCGGCATTAATCGCTGGACTGCCGGAGAGTAGGGCATGAGTTTGGGTGGTGCCGCCATTGTTTTGCAGAGATCCCAGCAGGGGGTCTTGGCCAATAATGTTGCCATTAATGCCATCTGAGAGGGTTGTGCCGGTGATGCCGCTGGTGCGAGTGATCAGATTATGCTGTACCGTGCTGGTGCTTAAGTTAGCATCAATATCTGGAATTTCACTACCTGGACTGCCATCGGTATTGTTGGCAATAATACTGTTAAAAAAAGTATTGCTATAGGTGCCGCCGCCGATATAGATGCCGCCAGCATTACCTGCCCCATTGTTATCAGAGTCGGCAGTGTTAAAGGCGATCGTGGCATTGGTTAAATTAACCGTCCCCTGAGCACGAATTCCGCCCCCATTACCCGTAACTTGATTGCCAGAAATCGTGGAATTGGTGAGGGTGAGTGTCCCCGCGTTGTTCTCAAAATTGATCCCGCCACCGAGATTACTCTCATTTCCAGAAATCGTTGAATTAAACAGGCTGAGTGTTCCCGTTGCATCGCTGTGAATTCCACCTCCCCGACGACCAAAGCCAGGATCAGCCGTGTTCCCGGAAACGGTGGAGTTATTCAATATCACATTGCCTCGGTTATAAATCCCACCCCCATTGCCATTGAGACTCCCTCCAGAAATCGTGGTTTCGTTCAGCTCTAATTCAGCACCCGCTGCCACATGAAAAATCCGAAAATCGGGTGCAGCAGCACCCCGCGCAATGGTATTTTCCATGCCATTAATCGTTAGCGTATCGGTGGCGTTGATCGAGGGCAAACCATTAGCACCATCCGTGGGATTGTCTACCACGGTTAAGGTGATATTGTTTGCCAAATTAATCGTATCTGCCTGTCCATTGCCATTGGCTGTCGTGATATGCGCAATCAAAGTCGCTGCATCTGTGGCGGTGAAAACCGCTAACTTGCCATCCCAATCTGTCACCGTTTCAACAGTAAACGGATTACCCGCCTCAATCGTCCCTGAGCGGCTGCCGTATTCCAAATCCCAATCGCCACCATAGTTCCCACTCCCCGTTATATCTACTGACGCTGCCACATCTGCGCCAGTTATCTCTGCGATACGATTGATCAATGCTTCGCCTGTTGCCCCCAAAGCCGTGAAGCAACTGTAGAGCAAGATATCTGCACGCTCGGTCAGGGCATCCCCCCAAGTTTGTAACTGGGCTTGATAGTCACCGATATTTTCAGTGTGAATCCATTGGTTGCCGAGCCAAAAGTTGCCTTCATTACCCTCAGCTACGATCGCCACCGACTCTAACTCACCGATCGAATCACGGATTTCAGTTAGCTGCTGACTGACCTTAGCAATGCCGTCTTCATCGGTCTGAATCATCTGAGCGATCGTTCCCGCCTCCGCTCCAAAGAGCAAGTCCGTCGGCTGATCAGCTTGGGCATCAATAAATACGCCTTGATGGGGGTTTTCCCCGGTTGCCGAGAAGCGAATAACCCGTGTCTGGCCTTGAATCCCCTCCGGATTACTCGACTGCACTTGCCCTGCTGCGTAGAGATCAATCTGCTCTCCGGTTATCTCTCCAGGAAGGGCGACATCCCCTTGAACCACGGGGGGAATATCTGTGGCCATTGCACCCGTCAACAGCAGGGGTAAATCTACGGGAGTAATGGTCGAGGCGATCGCCCCAACGGGAACGTCCAAACTCAGAAGCATCCCCGGTTGTGAAATCCGCACCAGGCGCTCACCGGGCACGGCGGCGATCGTCACATTGCCTGCACTGGAAACGACCTTGCCCGGATTGAGCACCGTTCCCCCGATCAGGCTGATATCTTTTGCGTTGTTCAGATCGCCAAGATTGACAATTGCGCCTGGATTTTCACTGGCAAACGCAAACTGATTGGGCGCACTTCCTAATTCCGCATAGTTATTTGCACCATTTGCATTAAACCAACCCTCTGCAAAGCCAATCCGATCGGCCGTTGTAGCAATAAAATCACCGTTGATATTTAAACGGGCATCGGCACCAAAAACAATGCCAGCGGGGTTCATTAAATAGAGATTTGAGTTTGCTCCCGAGACTTTGATCAAACCGTTGATAATGGAGGGATCGCCGCCAGTCACTCGACCCACAATATTATTGATTGCTGGATCGCTCAAAACGTTGGCAACTTCGCCGCGATTCAAACCAAAGGCTTGAAAGGAATGGAAGAGATTCGCTCCGGCTTGAGTGCCGCCATCGATCTGGTAAGTGGTGCCATCGATCGTGACTATTGTGCCAGTACCATCGTGAGCCGCCGTGATCGACTGGGCAAAGCTGGGGATTGTGCAATGCAGCACCAAGGCGACGGCGCTTCCCGTCCAAAGCAGAAATTTGAACATGACCTTTAGGGGAGCAAAGTTGGGGCGGCGGATTCAAAAAAGCTGTACTTGAGTCTGTCGCACCGTAGCATTTTAATACCACTTACGTATACTAGACTATTATCCTCAAGTCTAGGTTAAACATAAGTATGATCGCAGCGTCTCTTCTACGGAGTTTCTTGCAGATTTGGCTGAGTTTTTTGCTTGAGAAAGTCTCCCCAGTCGATCGCCATTTTTACTTCTGTAAAAGGAATTTCGATGGGATTTTGCTGGGGACGAACGAATTTTAGAATGGCTTTCCCTTTACGGGGCGATCGTGTCCAGTCCGTCACAACCGTTTGATTCACTACCAGCAGAATCTCCGCCACGGTTCCCAGCGAAAACTGCTGCAGATTAATCGGCCCCTTACGGGTGGGATAGCCCCAAGTGATCTCATCACCTTTGAGTCCCATCACCGCATAGATATCGTATTTGGCGTGATCGAAATTTTCTGCCCAAGCCTGGTAAACCTGTACCTTCTGGTATTCATGCCAGCCCGCCCAAGCCAAACCGCTAAACCCCAAGAGCAGCGGCAACCACAACAATCCCCGTTCCATAACCCACTTTCCCTACACTAGTACCGCAGGGCGGAGTTCAATGTTTAGAGTTCAATGTTCAAAGTTCAGACTGCTGGTGATGATCGGTAGCCTGGATATTTTGAATCAATGGCTCATTTCTGCCATCCTGCACTAGGGAACATCATAAGCTGCTTTTTCGATTTGCCATGACCGATTTACCGTTTAACAGTCTGCTCAAGATTCTTGAGAAAACCCAGCAGGGTCAGGATCTCACCCCAGACGAGGGCCAGCTGCTGCTTGAAACCCGTGACCCCAAGCGCCGCGAACCGATTCGTCAGGCGAGCGATCGCTGCCGTCAGATCCAGGTGGGCGAGACGGTCACCTATGTCATCAATCGCAACATCAACTTCACCAATATCTGCGAGCAGCATTGCAGCTTCTGTGCCTTTCGCCGTGATGCTGCGACCGAGGGAGCCTATTGGCTCTCTGAGGCGCAAATTCTGGCTAAAGCCACGGAAGCCGTTGCTCAGGGCGCAACCGAAATCTGTATGCAGGGTGGGCTCAACCCTGCTGCCCAAATCAATGGCTCCGCATTGCACTATTATCTGCGCTTGGTCGAAACGCTGAAAAGCCAGTTTCCCCAGTTGCATCTCCATGCCTTCTCACCCCAGGAGATTCAGTTTATTGCTCGGCAAGAGCAGCTGAGTTATGCCCAGGTGATCACGGCGCTGCAACAGGCTGGGCTGGGCTCCATGCCAGGGACGGCGGCAGAAGTGTTGAGCGATCGCGTCCGCCGGATCATCTGCCCCGAAAAAATTGACAGTGCCACCTGGCTCGAGATTATTGGCACAGCCCATCGCTTGGGACTGCCCACCACTAGCACGATGCTGGCGGGCCACATTGAAACGCCAGCAGAGCAGATCCAGCATTTTGAGCACCTGCGTCAGTTACAAAAAACTGCCCAGGACGCGCCGGCCCAGATCACAGAGTTTATTATTTTGCCCTTTGTGGGCGAGTCTGCCCCTGCACCGATCCGCCGCCGGGTGGGGCGGGATCAGCCGATCTTGAGCGAGATGCTCCATCTAACGGCGGTGGCGCGGCTCTATCTGGGCAACTGGATCAACAATCATCAGCCGAGTTGGGTGAAGCTGGGGTTGACGGGGGCGACGGCAGCCCTAACCTATGGTTGCAATGATATTGGCGGAACATTGATGGAGGAGCATATTACCAGTATGGCGGGGGCCAAGGGCGGGACGTGTATGACGGTGGCGGCGTTGCGGGGGGCGATCGCCTCCCTCAAGCGCCCCGCCCAAGAACGCACCACCCTGTATGAGACCGTTGCGCGTCCAGCGACGGCTAAGGTTTAAACCAAGCCAATGGTTGCACGGATTCATACCAACGAGTCATGACGGGTTATCACCCCCAACGATGAAAACCCCCTTACCAAGGGGGTCAGCGTAGCCGGGGGGATCTCGCTAGCTTCATTTACTTGGTGCAAGAGTATTAACATTGTCTATTTTCAAAGTAAGTCACAAAAGTCCGGCTACAGATAAAGCCGAGTCCTAAGCACCGAACTATCTCTCCGGAACGCTACACGAACGACCCCGTAGAAATGTCGGTATTGAGGGGTAGGGGTTCGCCCGTGCGGAAATGTCCAGATCTCGGCTCAACCCATTCCGCGAAATGCTTCAGCCGTTTCCTCTTGTCATGACTCCGCCGTGATATGCGTCCTCCGCGGCTCTGCCACCTGCATTATTGTGAACAATTGCATGACGAGAAGCAGAACTCAGTAACGAGCCAGAGCTTGCGAGATCCCTCCGGCTGCGCCGACCCCCTTTGTAAGATAGGGCTGTTTTATGTTCTGGAGAGAAAAAAGAAGACCCGATGGTTCTCGTGTAGGGGCGGGGTTTCCCCCATCGGTGTGAACTTAAGCTCGAAATCTATGCAACGAGCGTGTTTCAACTCCAACCGCCAAGAACTCAAGTTCTTGGCTCATAGCGAAAACCTGTTAAAACGGGTTCTGGAACATTCTGGATGAGTGGACTTATGGAACTTAAGAAAATAAATCGGTAATACGTGATCGCCAAAACGGTTGGCTGGTGGGCAATGCTCACCCAGCCCTTTCAACGCGAACAATTAGACTACTTGGTGGATGCATATTCCTGTAACTTCCGAGCGGTAGAAAGATGACGGTGTCTAGGATCAATGATGAGAGGAGGGCGCTTCTTCTTGGGAGAGCGAACAGACTTGCGAAA
>JBCDEB010000233.1:0-8118 GCA_039180005.1 Cyanobacteria bacterium P01_G01_bin.54
GAAACTATTACCAATCATCTATTTGATTTTGCGAGCTTAAATCATTCTTGGGGAATAATCTTGAAGTCTATAGATCCTTTTTTTAGAATCGATTTGATCTACCGCTTATCCGATCATTTCCGAGACATAGAAAAGCAGGATTGGCTAAACCTTTTTAATTCGAATCAATTTAACTTTCGTGAAAGCTGGATGTATTTATGTGCTTTATTGATTTCATTAATTGCTTCTTTGATTGCTATTGTTCAGATTCTTGCCTACATGTTTTGGCGATCAGAAATCGGACTTCATGTATTAATGGCAACTGCAGTATTGGTTATTGTTTTATTCTGGTTTTCTGTTCACCATGAAATAAAAAAAAATCTAGAACCAGAGGCTTTCATAAAACTAGGTCTTGGAGCAGGGATGACCTTCTGGAATATTATGTATTTTATGGGTGAAAAGTATGTCAGAAAGTCAAGAAATGTTCTGCCATTGAGTTTAATAAAAAACATTTCTTCGGAGGGATCTTTTAAAAAACAAGTTTCCAATACAAAACTCCAATTAAAGCTCTGGCAAGGAGTATGCCTCGGCTACGAAGGATTAACCTCCATGAGTAAGAACATGATTTGGGCAATTGGATTTGGTGCTATTTCTATGTCACTGATTTGGTTTTTTAGTGTTACTGAATCTGCTGGGAGTATAGCTAGTATTTTTGGATCTGTAGCCATAGCCATAGCCATGACAATGACTGGAGCCAATCTCAAAAAAGATGATATAAATTTAGAGACAGCTTCTTTTTTGACCTTTCTCAGCTTGATAGTCGGTTATATGATTGGCTTCTTGGGCGGACTTTCGGCTGAAAATACTGATACTGGAAGTCTTTTGGGGGCTTGCCTAGGATTTTGGATTGGACTTATTATTATAGTTGATTATAGAGCAGGAGCTGGAGCCATGTGGGGAGTTTTTGGAGCTGGACTTGTATTTTGCTTTGGAATTTTGTTCGAAGTCAAAACTATTACTCTAGCAATAATGGTTGCTGGAGCCATAGGACTTTGCTTTGGATATGGAATAAGACTTTTCAAAGAAGCTTATGAGAATAAGCAATTATGGATTGAATCAATTCCCCTCTGGAAAAAACTACTTGCCCTCCTCGCCTTCCCCTTCTACTGCTGGTTCCCCATCACCACTATCTTCTCCCTCCTCGGTCTCAAAAACCTCCTCACTTATCTCAACACCCCCCACCCCTGGCCCATTGCTATCGCCATCTGGCTCACCCTCTTCACCCTCTGCTGCCTCCTCTGGGTCTGGGGTCAACGCAAAGATCGCGCCGCGCGGAACCCGTTGCATGGCATTTTGGATGATTATTATCCGCAATATAAAATGCAGAGTAACAAGTAATGAAACCTTGGACTTTTAGCGCAGTGGGTTGACCCACCTCCCCCCTCCGGGGTACTCCTCCCGGTCGGAGAGTTAAAAACAGAAAATCCCCTCTCGGGAGGGGCGGTCAAGCGCAGCGCCGACCGGGGTGGGTCGGGTTTGAATGGTTATTGCAACGCATTCATATAGTGCCGCTCACCGATCAACTCTCCGTCACGCAAAGCACCAGGGCAACCACGGGGGGATTGCCCCTACAGAGTCTTGTGCAAATATCAAAAATCCCCGCTTGGGAGGGGCTCTCTCGCGTAGCGCCGACCGGGGTGGGTCGGGTTTGCATTGTTACTGCACAATATCTACAACTCTGCCCCTCGCTATAATCAGAACCACCGCAACACCCCAAACCCATGCCCCTCACCATCACCCTTGACCCCAGCACCGAAGCCCAACTCCGCGCCAAAGCCCAAAACCAGGGCCAAGACATCAACACCCTCGCCGCTCAACTCCTCACCGCCCTGCTGAATTGGGAAGAACAAGAAACCCAAGCCGCGATTGCAGGCATTCAACACGGCCTAGACGACTTTGAATCAGGTAACTTCCTTAGCTTTGATGACTTCGTTGCCGAACAGCAACAGAAACACGGCTTGTCATCAATGTCATGAGCTACCGTATCCAAATTTCCAGCGTTGCTGAATCAGAAGCAGATGCTGCTTTTATGTGGATATCACAGCGGATGAGTCCAGAACAAGCAAAAGACTGGTAAGTTCAACTCTTGCGCAAGATTCAATCCCTTACAGCGATGCCAAAGCGCTGCCCATTTGCACCAGAAAATACTAAATTCAGCCAGGAAATTCGGCAGTTTATTTATGGCAAAGGACGGAATGCCTATCGAATTTTGTTCACGGTCTTAGATCAACAAAATCTTCCTACTGTCGTGGCACACCTTAATTGGTGGGTTAGATTATCAAGGGATAAATCCTCAAAAGCATTGGCTGTGTTGGGCTTCGTGCCTCAACCCAACCTACTCTCTAAAACTCCTTTTTAGCTGTGCCACGGCACTACCATCAGAATTTTGCATATTCGTCATGCGTCACGCCCACCCCTTCCGGACGATGATACGCCCTAGACCCTTGTAAGATTAGGCGCAACTCTATAATTCTTGTCAACACCCCTTCCCTACGATCGCCATGACCCCCCCTGCTACCCCCTTAACCGCCACCACCGAACTCGAACCCAGCTACGTTCTTCCCGTTGTTATTTTTCTCGGGGGTCTGCCCCTGGTCTTCCTCAACCGCTGGGTTGGCGGCACGGTGAGCCTGTTTGGTATTTTCCTGCTCGTCCAAGCGGCCACGCTGCGCCTGCGCTTTACCGGCAGTAGCCTAGAGGTCTATCGCTCCGGAACACAAATTCGGGATTTTCCTTACAGCAATTGGCAGAATTGGCGCATCTATTTCCCGGCGCTGCCGATCTTGTTCTATTTCAAAGAGGTCAAGAGCATTCACTTTTTGCCGATCCTCTTTGATCCCAAGGCGCTTGCGGCTTGCCTCCAGGATTTGCCTCGTGTTGATTAGGCTAATCCCCAAAATTCAGATCCAGGGCGGGCGAGACGCCCGCGCTACGGAAATTGAGAGCAGGAAGATTGAAATAGTCTGCAATTCGCCATGATTACGGTTAGCCCCCCAAGCCTTACGCATCTTATTCGGCACCACGTCTCGGTAAGATAGACTTCTGACGCTGTGTTTCCCGACCTTATGAACGTTGACGATCGCCCCCACCCTAATTCTGAGCCGAATCCTGATCCCAATGCCCAAGGGCTCCAGCCGTTGCCTGAGCTCACCAGCACTGGGGCGAAACCCCTGCCGGATCTGGGTCGGGAATCAGGTGCATCGCCTAATAGTTCAGATATGGAAGCGGACATCTGGGCTGAGGCGAACGAGACAGAACCAGAGGATATTGTTGGCGCTGAAGTAGCGTCTGCATCTCAGCCTACAGCATCTCAACCCACGGCATCTCAGTCCATTGAACCTCAAGCGGCGGAGGAGACGGCACCGGAGCCTGCTGCCGCGCCCCTGGAAGACCCGGCGATTGCCGAGCAACAGGCGCAGCTTGCGGAACTCACTACTCAACGCGAGCAGCTCCAGACCGAGATCGCCGAGCTGCAACAGCAGCGGCAAAGCCTGCTGACTGAGCATGGTAAGGGCGTCTATGAGCTGGTGATGGACTCGCTGCAAACTTTGAGCGAGCACAAGGGCCAACTCGAAGCGGACATCACCAAACTGGAGAAACGGCGCGATCGCGTCATTGCCCAGATGCAGCAGACCTTTATTGGCACCTCCGAAGACATTGCCATCCGGCTCCAGGGCTTTAAGGACTACCTCTTGGGCAGTTTGCAAGATCTGGCCGCCGCTGCTGAACAGATGGATCTCCCCTCGGCCCGCGCCACTACAGCCCCGCCTCGACGAGCCCAGCCTAATCCCGAGAGCGAAATGCCCGCTCCCCAATTTGCCAAGCAACGGTTTCAGGAGCAGCGCCGTCAGGTCAAAGCCTGTTTGGAAGAATACCGCAATGCCCCGGACTATTACGGTCCGCCTTGGCAGTTGCGCCGCACCTTTGAGCCAATCCATGCCGATCGGGTGCAGCAATGGTTCTTTAAGCAGGGGGGCCGGGGCACGGTTCGCTCCCTGGGAAGTCGGCTGCAAAATATCCTGATTGCCTCAGCGACCATTTCGATTCTGCGCCGTCTTTATGGGGAACGGCTGAATATTCTGGTGCTGGCCAACACGCCCGAACGCTTGGGGGAATGGCGGCGGGGACTCCAGGACTGTCTGGGCATCTCCCGCAGTGACTATGGCCCCACCCGGGGCATCACCTTGTTTGAATCCCCCCAAGCCCTGGCCCAGAAGGCTGATCGCCTAGTGGAACAAAAGCAATTGCCCCTGATTGTCATGGATGAGACGGAGGAGGTGATTAGCCTCGATCTGTTACAGTTCCCCCTCTGGCTGGCCTTCGCCCCTGACCCCAGCCAAATGTCAAGTTATATGTATTAGATGCTGGGGACGGATGCCATCACTTTTGGAAGAGATTACGCTGATTTTGGTGCGCCCCAGGGCGATCGCCTTATCTTGGTTAGGGGTACTCTTAACAAAATAATTTCCAGAGCGGGCGAGACGCCTGCACCAGGTTTATTGAGCGGAGAAAAGCCGTAGCACAGGCATTTTGCCTGCCACTGAGTAATACCTTACTGGAGCATTTTTCTCTCGGAGTACGCTAAGGGACTCGCTTACCTCAATCGCTTATGATGACTTCTTTCAACGAGTACTACAGCATTCTGGGTCTAAAACCGGGTGCATCGCTGGATGAGATTAACCAAGCCTATAAGGATTTGGCGTTTGTCTGGCATCCTGATCGCCTGCCCGATGATAACCCACGCCTGCTGGCCAAGGCCGCCGAGAAGATCAAGGCGATCAACCATGCTCGGGATATGCTCCGGCAACAAGCGAGTCAGCGCACCACCGCCCATACTGCGGCCAATGGTACAGCCAGTCACTCTTCATCCTCGTCCTACCGTTCCCCCCGTCCGCCCAGTCGCCCCCCCCAGCATCACTATTATTCTTCGCGCAGCGATTCCTCCCGTAACGGCTCTAGCCAGAGCCACTCCAGATCTAGCGATTCTCGACAAACCCACGCCCGCCAAACCCACTCCAATGGCACCAGCGCCAGCTATAACCGCTACCATCGCCCCTATGGCACTGACCTACGCGGCGCTGACCTGCGCGGTAAAGACCTGCGCGAGCGCGACCTAGCTGGACGCGACCTGACGGGGGCCAACCTGATGGGGGCCAACCTCAAAGATGGCTTTTTACATGGCATTAATTTAGAAGGGGCTAACCTCAAGCAGGCGAATCTCTTCCGTGCCAATTTGCTCCAGGCCAACCTGCGCAATGCCAATCTGGACGGGGCCAATATGATTGGCGCAGATCTCAGCGGTGCAGATCTCAGCGGCGCAAACCTGCGCAATGCCATCATGACCCAAGGCGATCGCGTCATGGTCAAACTCACCGGTGCAAATCTCGCGGGTGCAACGATGCCTGACGGGAGCCAACATGGGTAAGGGGTAAAGGTTCAAAGTTAAAAGTTCAGGGTTAAAAGTTAAAAGTTAAAAGCAGAACATCCCCTCTTGGGAGGGGCGGTCAAGCGCAGCGCCGACCGGGGTGGGTCGGGTGTTTGTCGCCTCTGAAGCGCTTTCATACAGGGGATTTTGCGCTTAAGTTCACACCGATAGGACAATGCCTACCCGATCCGAATCTTCAACGCACTTGTCCAGGCAATGGTTATGAATTCAATATTCAGTGCTCAAAGTTCAGCTCTCAAAACTCAGGTTGCCGGACAGCGATACCGTTTCAGGGGCTCTGGCCTGCTCAAACGGGCGGCTCAAGGTCTTGCGGCACTCCTAGTAGCAACCTGTCTTTGGATCAGCACCACCCGCTTCAATCCGGTGCAGGCCCATTACGACCCGATTATGCTTGAAGCCCTGAATGTGGCGATCGAGAGCAGCCCGGATAATGCTCTGGCCTACCAAGCGCGGGGCTTAATTCGGATCAATATGGAAGATTACCCCGGGGCGATCGCCGACTTTTCTGAAGTGATTCGCCTCGACCCCGAAAATGCTGAAGCCTATGTCTATCGCGGCACATCCCGGTTTTGGCTGCGGCAGTACGCCGGGGCATTGACGGATTTTGATCGCGCCCTGGAATTGGATGCGGGTGTCCCGGTGGTCTACTTCAACCGGGGTTATGTGCATCGGGTGCAAGGTAATGTGGCTCAGGCACGGGCAGATTTTGAGCAGGGAGCGGCTTTAGCGCAGGCCCAGGGCGATACGGAAAGTTATCGGGAGGCGCGATCGCTCATTGATGATCTAGAACTCCTGCCGATCTTGGCCCCGCCGGATCTGCTGGAGCGGGGTCAAGAAAAGCTGATCGCCGGGGACTTTCTCGGGGCCATCAGCGATTTTGCCGAGGTGCTGCGTCGTTCGGTGGATGTGGATACCCCTGAACGCCTGACCGCCTATCGTCAGCAGAGTCAGGCTTGGGTCGCTTTGGGCAATCTGGAGGCAGCGCTGGAGAATTTAGCAACGGCAGTGGTGCTCGACTCCAATGATGCCCTGACCTATCTAGAACGAGGCAAGGTTTATCTAGAGCAGGGGGAGTTTGATGCAGCGCTAGCGGATTTCGATCGCGCCCTGGCGCTAGATGCTGAACTGACGGATGCCTATTACCAGCGGGGGATTACCTATGTTGAGCAGGGACGTTATCAGGAGGCGATCGCCGACTTCACCACCGCCCTAGCGCGAGATGACACCTTGGCTTCGGCCTATGGTGGCCGGGGGCTGGCGTATTATCAGCAAGGCGATCGGCTACGGGCGCTGCAAGATCTCGAACGAGCGGCGGAGTTGTTTCGCAGTCAGGGGAATTTTGCCGGGTATCAGCAGACCTTGGCGTTATTGGCGACGGTTGAGGCATCGGGGTCTTAGTTTAATAGTCTTGAGCGCCCCTGACTTTCGAATCGTTATTGTTGATTTTTTTGAGTAGGAGATTGAATGGTGGAATTCAAGTGGGCTGTGAAAATAAAAAGGGATACACAAGATATACAAAACTTGGTCAATCTGGAATTAGATGAAAGAATCATAGAAATAGCAAATGAATTTTATTTTAGTTCACCCGCGTTTTCAGGGTTTGAGTCTGTAGAGGCAATAGACGGATATATTCAAGATAAATTGATACAGCAGGGGCTAAGTAACGACATTATCGAAGCAACTTGTAAACTCAGTATAGATGAGAGTGAGGTACTTGGATGTTCGTACGCATTGAGTTCAATCATCACGATTGATTTATGTCGTGTAAGTTTAGCGATTGACATTTTATACCAAATCACAAAAGTCCGGCTACAGATAAAGCCTAGTCCTAGGAACCGGGCTTCGACTCCGCTCAGCCCTCACTTTCCGATCTGTAGCCCTAATTCCCAGAATTGGTATTACCCCCAATGCATCTTTCTCATCTTAGGGCAGCTCAAAAGTTTGCCCAGTTGAGTCTGGAGATCGAGAATTAACGCGATAATAGTAGACTGATCGAAGAGATAGGTTATGTAATCGCAACGATAACTTCTTGCATTGCTTTTCTAGAATCCAATATCAATCGCTACTTATATAATAAGGAGAAAGAGCTGTTCAAATTTGTTGAGCAAAAGAATATAAAAGATAAATACAGTATTGCTTTAGTACAGAGAGGAATACAAGATTTCGATTCTGGCACCAATGAAGAATATAAAGCGATAATCCTTTTGATTGAACTGAGAAACTATTTCACTCACTATAAGGTTAGTGACTCAAAATACAAGTTGGAAAGAAGGTTGCGCAATCAGTGAAGATTCAGGATTAATCCACTTGCCGATCAAGAAAGTGAGTTCTTTCCATATCAATTCAGCTCTTATAGCTGTGCGAAATGGGCATTTGACTCTGTGATTCAGTTCCGAGACAGCTTTTTTGAAAAACTAGATTCAAGTTCACAAAGTATTCGTGAAGAACATCCAAACTTGATTTTAGAGGAGCCAATGTCTTCAATATAAAATTGTAATACCAACGAGTCATGACGGGTTATCACCCCCAACGATGAAAACCCCCTTACCAAGGGGGTCGGCGTAGCCGGGGGGATCTCGCTAGCTTCATTTACTTGGTGCAAGAGTATTAACATTGTCTATTTTCAAAGTAAA
>JBCDEB010000234.1:0-8097 GCA_039180005.1 Cyanobacteria bacterium P01_G01_bin.54
AAACTCCGGAACCCGTTTTAACGGGTTTTCGCTATGAGCCAGGAACTTGAGTTCCTGGCGGTTGGGGTTGAAACACGCTCGTTGTTTAGGTTTCGGGCTTAAGTTCACGCCGATGGGAAACCGCGCCCAACCCATTGAACCCATCAACAACTAGACAATAGATTGCAGGCGTTATGGAACCAACGCAGGGCAGGGAAATCTAACCCCTACGCTCGCACAATAACGGTTGTACCCAACTCCACCTGCTCAAAGAGCTGCTCAATATCAGCGTTGCGCATCCGCACGCAGCCATGGGAGACGGCTTGGCCGATCAGTTCTTCATTGGGCGTGCCGTGGAAGCCGATCGCGTTCGTGCCATCCGTCCAAAAGCCCAGCCAGCGAGCACCGAGGGGGTTCTCAGGGCCGGGGGGAACAATTTCTTGGGTGAAGGGGTGTTGCCAAACTGGGTTGGCGACGCGTTGGAAGACTTCAAATTCGCCTGTGGGCGTCTCCCAGCCCTCACGGCCGATCGCCACGGGGTAGGCAGCGACTTGTTCCTCGTTGACGTAGAGGTAAACACGGCGATCGCTCAAGTCGAGAATTAGCTGCTGCTCAAGCGGCGGCAAGAAGGTGTCGGCCTCGCCCAGAGGCGGGATTGCGGCAGGGGCGATCGGCAAAGCAATTTCTGGCGTGGGCGATTCTGCTGCCGCTGCGGGCAGAACAAGGCAGCTTCCCCCAGCGATGAGCAATAGTCCTAAACGCAAGCCCAAGTGTTTCATGGTGGTTAGATGATTCAGTTTGGCGATCTGGAGTTAACGTAAGTTCTGGATAAGCAGACATCGCGCAAGACGCTGCAACTCAACGGAGTCAAAAATACTGGCTCCGGTATTGCCGGAGCCCGTCGGGAGCCCTCTCCCCCTCTGCGGGAGGTGTCGGGGGGCTGGACCCCTGACAACCGGGTTTGACAGCGAGATTTCAAGGCTTTGAGGAATGCGATCGCTTCGCTTAACCAAAACTCACGTTGGGTCAGGTTCAAGGTTTCAATTGCCCCCATCCAATTTAACCCAATCCCCAGGGCGATCGCCCGGTACCATTGCCCTCAGATTTCCTTCCTGAATCCGACTCTGGATTTCACGCTCAGGATTGGCTTCAACCGCTTCATTAACCGAAACAACCGTCAGGGTGATCACGGTGATGAGGATCAAAAATAGCACCAACTGCCCCACCTGCGGAATTTGCCAAAAGATAAACCGCGTTGGATTGGGTCGGCTCGGCCCCTGTTGTAAAAGTGCTCGACGTGCGTCAGGGATAGATTGAAACCGATCTTCCACATTGGGCTCAATCAGGCAGTCGAGCCAGTCTTCAAACGCAGGAGAGACCTGAACCGTATTGCGAAACTCAAATTTTAAGCGTTTTGTGGGTAAATCATTAATCGTGCTTGGCCCCGTGAGCAAGTCAATCAAGGTGACGCCCAAACTGTAAAGATCTGAAGCATAGGTTGCCTGCCCTCGAAACTGCTCCGGTGGCATATAGTCTACTGTGCCAACAAACGTCCCCCCCCGGCTGAGGGTATGGCGAAATGCCTCTTGCACGGCACCAAAATCCACCAAAACAATCTCGCCGTCTTCTCGCTGGATTAAATTATTGGGCTTGATATCTCGATGAATAACGGGGGGCGTATGGGTATGAAGATAATCCAGGATGTCGAGAATTTTGCGGGCGATCGCCTTCACTTGAGCTTCATCGGGTCGCCATTGACCCTTGCGCAATAACGTTTCGAGGGATTGGCCGAAAATGCGCTCTTGGACGAGATAGAAATGGCGATCGCCGGGCGTATCAATATAAAAATGATCCAAATATTGGGGAATACAAGGATGGGAAAGTTGCGCCAAGGTCTCGGCTTCCCGCTCAAACATTTCCACAACTTTCCAGTCTTGCGCTTGGCTAAGAGAAATTGCTTTTAAGGCCACCGCCTGTTGGGACTGAGTATCCAAGGCAGCATAGGTCGTGCCCACGGCACCTTGCCCCAGCTTGCCTTGAACGGTGTAGCGATCGCCGATGACTACACCAGTCGAATGGAGCGTCTGCATGATTGAGTTGACCGAAAAAAACGTGAGGGCTGCTCTGGGAGCGTGAGCTGTCTATTGCCCACCATCAACAACTTAAGGTGTTCTACAGCCAACGCCATAATCATTTCGTATTGGCTTGGAGAGGCAACCTCCCTATGACCAACAAATTTTTTAGATAACCTGAGTTTCAGTTAAGCGAAGCGATCGCATTCCTCAGAATACTGAAATCTCGTTTTTAAACCCGGTTGTCAGGGGGCCAGCCCCCCGACACCTCCCGCTGAGGGGGAGATTGCCCCCTCAGACTCCGGCAATACCGGAGCCAGTATTGTTGATTTCGTTGAGCTTTATAAGCTTTCGTGCTCTTTGCTGCACCAAAACTATTGAGCGCTAAACCTTGCTTAACGTCGTTACCTCAAATGTCAGATAATCGGCCAATGGCAACTGCCCCAACAGCGATCGCACCGCCCCTTGATCCTGCGCTCGGATAGTTAGAAAGCCCCGCCAGTTTGGCTCCTCGGGAGCCGCCATTTGCAAATTCAGCAAGATTCCCCGCCGCTGCCATTGGGCCAGCATTGCCTTTTCTGCAGCAACTTTAGCATCGTAGTCTGCATCGGGTTGACGTTTGCGCTCCACCGTCACGACGTATCGTTGCTGGGTATCGGAGCCGAAATTGGGGAAATCGGCCAGCTTGGGGAGCTGGATGGGCGCTTCCGTGAACATCCCTTGCAGCCGCTGATCCAATTGACTGAGATACGCCGATCGCTCCTCCGGTGTCAGATGTGCAGGAGCCCAAGCCACAAAGGGGTCTAGGGGCAAAATGCCATTAAACCAAAAGATGCCATGCTGAATCGGGGTCAGAATGGCATCCAAAGATGGATTAATCCCCCAACCGTCATAGGCGCTGGGGCCACCCCCTGTGGTGAGCAAAATCAAGCCCCGCTTCTGGCTGTTGCCAATCCCGGTTTCATAGAGCTTTGAGCCGCCATACACTCGGCCCATGGCCAGAACGCGATCGCACCAACCCTTAAGAATCGCTGGCATGCCAAACCACCAGAGGGGAAAGTTAAAAATCAACGCATCCGCCGCTTCAAGCTTCTGCATTTCCGCTTCCAGGTCGGGGGCAAAACCCTGCACTTCAGTGGCGTGTTTTTCTTCCCGCTGTTGTTTGAGGTAGTCGGCATTAGAGGTGGAGGTAAAATTGCGGCGATCGGAAACCGGGTCAAAGCCCATGGCGTAGAGGTCGGAGACCACAACGGTATGGCCTGCCGTTTTGAGGCTTATCTCGGCTTGCTGGGCAAGGGCAGAGGAAAAGCTTTGGGGTTCGTGGTGGGCGTGGACGATGAGGATATTCATGGCTAATGTTGGGGGGGATGGGATGGCTAAGACTGGCACTCTCTAAACGCTGCGAATGGATCAACGCCCTTACGTTGGGTTGCAGGAAATATCGGGCTGGCGCAGGGCAGGGAAACCCAGCCCCTACAGCGGATCGAGAATTTTCGCTGAACGTCTATGGCTGCGATCGTAAAATTTCTGCTAACTTGATGACAAGTACGTATTTCAAAGTGGGGTACTAAACAAAAAGTAAGTACCCAAAGCCATCAAGATGAAAACCCTCGACCCCCAAACCCTCGCCAAGGGTCAAACCTTCAACTGCCCTGTGGAAGCCACCCTAGCCGTGATCGGTGGCAAGTGGAAAGTCATGATTTTGTATCATTTACTGGATGACGGAGTGCATCGCTTTGCCGAGCTCCGTCGTAAAATTCCTGGCATCAGCGAACGGATGTTGACGCAGCAACTGCGGGAGTTGGAAGCGGATGGCGTCGTACATCGGGAGGTGTATGCCCAAGTGCCACCAAAGGTAGAATATTCAATTACGGCATATGGGGAGACATTGCGACCTGTTTCTGAGGCGTTGTGTCGGTGGGGCGTGAAGCATATGGAGCGGCATTCATGAACGATGTCTTGATTGTCATCCTGATCATTTTTGGGGTGATCGCCATTTTGGCGATGAGTTTCTATCTCAGTCGCCGTCGAACCCAGGCCATTGAAGCGTTGGCTGTTGAACTGGGCTTTAATTTTGGCGGCCGGGATCGGCAACTTCTGCCCGACCCGGTCTGGCAGTTTGATCTCTTTAGTAAAGGGCGATCGCGATCGGTTGCCAACTTAATCTGGGGACAGCGTGAAATGGCAGAAGTTTATCTCTTTGACTACAGCTATCACACAGGGACAAGCCGTAAACGCTCCCAACCCCACCGACAAACTGTGGTTTGTCTATCCTCACAGGCGCTGAATTTACCCCCATTTCTGCTGGTTCCGGAAAACATCTTTCATAAGCTTGGTAATCTGTTTGGCTATCATGATATCGATTTCCCAAACTATCCCAATTTCTCACGACGCTATCTCTTGCGCGGTGCGGATGAAGCTGACATTCGTGACTGCTTCCATCTTGAGGTGATTGAGGCGTATGAGGCTCGGTCTGGGGTTTCAACAGAGGGGAAGGGCTCATGCCTGATTTACTACTATTCTCGCCGAGGTGTTGCCCCGAAGAACTGGCCAGAATTAATGGATGAGGCATTGGCTGTCTATCGGCAGTTTCGGCGGCTCTAATGGTATCGATACTGTTTCCATGGCTGCGTTCATCTCCAGCACGTTTCGCCTACCCTATTGGTATAGGGATTCTCAACAATAACCACAATGCTCACTCCCCAACAGATGGAAGCCATCTTGGATGAGATGTACAACTCATTCACACCCACCCCCTTGCAGCCGGGTGACCCGCGCTATGTGGACTGTCGGGCGGTACGGGGCGATGAAGATGTGGTGAAAGATTTGGGGCGGACAATCCGGCGCTCCAATGCCCTGACCCAGCAACTTTATACGGGCTATCGGGGGTCGGGCAAGACAACTGAACTGTTGCGTCTCAAGAAAGACCTGGAAGATCGTGGCCATGTGGTGGTTTACTTTGCAGCGGATGAAGAGGATCTTAGCGTTCAGGATGCCCAATATACCGATATTCTCTTGGCTTGTACCCGGCATCTATTGCGGGAGCTTAAAGATGCCAACCCAGAGCCTATTTTGAATTGGTTAAAAGACCGTTTCCGTGACCTAAAAGACGTGCTGGCGCGAGAAGTGAAGATTGATGTGGAAGGTAATCTAGATCTGGGTTTGGGGCTAGCGGAATTTGCTCGATTGACAGCAGCAGTGCGGACGGAACCCGGCCAGCGCCAGAAGATCCGGGAGAAGGTAGAACCCCATACGGAAACGTTGCTAGCTGCGCTCAATACCTTTATCGCGGATGGTCGCAGTCATCTGCCGGAAAAAACCAAGCTCTTGGTGATTGCGGATAACCTCGACCGGATTGTGCCGATTTTTCGGGATAACGGCCGCAGTAACCACGAAGAAATTTTCCTCGATCGCCACGAGCAACTCAAGGCGCTAGACTGCCACATTGTCTACACCGTGCCCATTTCCTTGGTCTATTCCCGCTGGGCCCCGGAACTCAAAGATAACTACGATATCCCCCATGTGTTGCCCTCGATTATGGTGCGGCAGGAGGATGGTAGCCCTTACGAACCGGGGATTGAACGGATGCAGGAGATTATTCGGCTGCGTGTGCCAGCCCCGTTGCGGGAGGCGCTGGTGCCCCGGGTGTTTGAGTCAGCGGCGGTGTTGCAGGAGCTATGCTTGGCCAGCGGGGGCTATGTGCGGGATTTGATCCACCTGATGCAGGAGGCGATTAATAAGACGGATCTGTTGCCAATTAATGCGCGAGCCGTGCAGCGGGCAACGGACGCCCTGCGGGATGTGTATCGGCGGGCAGTGGAAGAAGATTGGTGGCCGGTTTTGCGGGACGTTCATGAGTTTCGCAAGACCACCAATAGTGATATGCAGCGCAGTTTGCTGTTTAGTCGCTGTGTGTTGGAATATCGCTATTTTGATGCGCAGGGTGATAAGCAGACTTGGTATGATGTGCATCCCGTCCTGTGGAAGGAGTTGTAATGCCTGGATCGGATGGTATTGCTGGCGCTCGCACCAACTTAGACTCCACTTTTGAAGTCGAAGCCCCATTTGAGCCATGGTGTCCCGAGGCGGTGGAGGTCTTCCAGGACTTAATCCGGGCATTGCGGCGGAAAAAGGGCTTTGGTTTGTTTTTTGTGCAATGCTCTGGGGCAATGGAACAAAATGTCATCGTCTCCATCCATGAGCAATTACCCCAGAAGCAAGTCGCGGAGTTTATCCTCAACCGGGAGAGTGAAACACTCTATGGCGACTTAATAGAGTTACATAAAAGAGAGCAGTTCGAGATTGTTTTTGTCACGGGTTTAGAGCAGTCACTCTCTAAGTATGAAGATATTAAGCGATCGGCGGGTTGGAGTTCTCTCGAAATTTACAACTACTCTTGGAAAGATGTGCCGCCGCTGATGAGCCATCTGAATCAGCAGCGAGAGAATTTTGAGCAGAATTTACCGATCGCTCTGGTCTTTCTCATCGAAAGTTACGTGGTTGACTACTTTATTCAACGTGCGCCGGATTTCTTTGACTGGCGATCGGGCTTATTTGAGCTGATTCAAGGTGAAGCGGCTTTGCAGGATTCGATTCTGGATATGCTGATGTATTATAACCAGAATGAGACGACCTTAACCCGTGCTGAATGCAATCAGCGCATTCGTGAAATTGATAAAAAGTTACAGCAGCTTGATGAGCAGAAATTCGCAGAGAAATCCAAGCTCTTGCAGGAGCAGGGTCGTGCGTTTGCCGCACTTGGGGATACTGAGCAAGCTTTAGATTGCTATAACCTTGCCTTGGGGTCAGATCCGGACAGTGATTCTGTGCTCATCAGTCGGGGTCAGCTCTTAGAGAATCAAAACCAATATCAGTCAGCCTTAGCAGATTACGATCGCGCCCTTGAGCTGAATCCGAATCTTCAGGTGGCTTGGCATCGTCACGGGATCACTTTAGAGGCATTGGGTGAAGATGATCTGGCGATCGCCAGCTATGATAAAGCCTTAAGCATTGAGTCGCAAAATATGGATTGTTGGTATCGCCGTGGAGAGTTATTGATCAAGTCAAAAAACTACACCCAAGCGCTGCAAAACTTTGATGATGCCTTGCACTTTGCACCGAATGCCGATGAGTTTTGGCACTTAAAGAGCGTTACTCATTATTGGCTAGAACAGCAAGATTTGGCTCTAAAAAGTATAGAAAAGGCATTGTATATTAACCCTGAGCATGTCACCTATTGGCATCACAAAGGGATTCTCTTGAAATCCACAAAACAATATAAGGCGGCGATCGATAGTTTTGACAAGATTATCGCCATCAACCCCTATCATGACAAAGCCTGGTTGATGCGAGGGGAGATTATGCAAATTATTGGTCATCTGGAAGAAGCCCAAAAGAGTCTTGAACGGGCTGTGGCGATTAATCCTCGGAATTCTGAGGCATGGCATCGACTCTGTGTGATCGATTTACTGGAAAATCATCGAGAACGCTTTCGAGATATTATCCTTGAGCAGGATCTTATTCTAGAAGTGATGGCAGAGGTTGGGCTGACGACGACTAGCCAAGATGATCGAGAGAAGGCCATCAATGTGATCGACTTACCCCAAGATCTCCGTGAACTTTTGCACAGTATTATTCTTGAAGTCATGGGGAAAGTGGGGCTCGTTACTGCGACCTAAACCAGCCTGAGTTTCGGTTAAGCTAAACGATCGCATTCTTCAACACCTTAAAATCTCGTTGTCAAACCCGGTTGTCAGAGGTCTAGCCCCCCGACACCTCCCGCTGAGGGGGAGAGGGCTCCCGACGGGCTCCGGCAATATCGGAGCCAGTATTGTTGATTCTGCTGAGTTTCAGAGTTTTGCGCGATGTCTGCTTAACCAAAACTCAGGTTAAATTAAGGCCAAGCAGAAGCCCCGTCATGACTGATTACTCTGAAAATAGACAATGTTAATACCTTTAGGGATGACAAGGAAGCTGAAGAGTAGAGCGGACAAGGGAAAGAGCCATCAGACCACGGTCAAAAAAGAGACGTTTATGAGGCTTACAG
>JBCDEB010000235.1:0-8064 GCA_039180005.1 Cyanobacteria bacterium P01_G01_bin.54
ATCCCGTAGCGCGGGTGGTTGCTGAGCGCTTGTCCTGAGCGGAGTCGAAGGGGAGTCGAAGTCCATCTTGCCCGCCACCCGGATCAGCTTTCGCTTTCTGTGTTCATACAATCCGGATTCAGTATAAGCCTATACAAACCAGATTTCGTATGATACAAATCCAGGTTCTATACCCCAAAACAAAAGTGCAGGATACTAGCGAAGACTGAGCCTGTCGTTGGCGAAGCCTCCCGGAGGGATAGTCTGAGCGGCCGGGCTCTCCCTGCTGGGGACGCTACGCGAACGACAAGCCCTGGACTGAGCTTGTCGAAGTCTCAGCCCTCATCCCGGTTTTATTTGGGGTTTACCTAGCGAATTTGGTCTGACTTGGTTCTCTTGTCACCAATCTGCTTGCTTCAGCCAGTCTGCTGTCATCATTCCAAAACTCCACGTCTCCTCTCCTGTTGAGGTGCGTACGTAGTCATCCCTGGAGGTGACGTTGCCCGGCCCTGACTGATTGGTATAACATTCCCCCGCAATCAATTAGGGCGTGTCGTCAGTTCATACCAGAAGTCTGACGGGACAAGCGATAGAGCACCCGACCCCAACAACAGGAAAAGGGGCTGTAAGCCAGCCACAGTAAGAGTTTGAAACCTAACTGACGACAGCCCCTAGTACAAGAAAATGTGATTTTCTGTATTGATCAATGAATTTACAAATGTATATAAAAGTATTGAGATTGAGATTCTGTCCAGTAGATATGCGTATTTACTACGAGATTATTCGTGAATTATGTATGCTAACTAAGTTGATTTAAGTGAATATACGTATTCATGGAATATCGGCAATGGGTGCAGTAACTGACCGCGCAAAAATCGTCTCAGACTTGCATTGGGCTAAATTAACATGCTTTATCTTTTCGTGATTTACTGATCCCGCTTTTTAAAGCTGCCTTGTTTGCCTGGCCTTTGCTCTAAGTATTTTTTGCGAGTAGACATTTCAAAAAAGACTGATTAATATTATTTGTGGCACGAAAGCATTCTTTTCGCTGACATTGCTTGAACTTACTAAGTTACTTTTTGGTCATGACTTGTCTTTAACGAGAGTGATTTCCTTACAGTCTAAGCATTGTTTGGATGGCAGCGATATAGTTGATTGAGGTATTGGAGAATCTCAAGCTTCAGGCTGTATGCTGATCTTGAGAGATTCAATTGTCTCAATAGAGTCACTCCTTCTGTATTTAAAGAAAAGAATGTTTTTCGTTCCTTTTTGGGTACATCTTAGTTGTGCAATCTTCAACTCAATCTTTTCCCTGCTCTAGGAACGCTTATTTCCTTTTTGATGGAAATGTGTTGGTGCTGTTGAGCTTTGCTCTGCTTAAAGAGCGGGCAGATCGTCTAAATCTGTAAAAGTGGGATCGAGCCACTTGTTGGTTCGCTCTCAATTGCATAACCTTTTACCCAACCTTCTTCTTGGGGAGAGAGACTTTTTCCTCCGCCCCCTTTGGAGGAAGGGCTGGGCAAGGAGAGATGGAGTTATATTCCCCAGATCTTAAGATGTATTCTTTTGCTTTAAAAAACAATTATGATGTGACGCTGGGTTGAGTACAGGGCAAAACATTAGACTTTGCTTGAAGCCCAGGCGATTTTGTAGGTTGATTTGAGTGATAACATTGCTTGCTTCTGGTGAGAGTAACCCAACACGATTGCCCTTGACACTGCGCTCCAGCGCAATCGTTCAACGTATTGTCAGTATTAACCTGAGTTCTGGATAAGCGAAGCGATCGCCTTCCTCAAAGCCTCGAAATCTCGTTTTCAAATCCGGTTGTCAGGGACCTAGCCCCCTCAAACCTCCCGCTGAGGGGGAGAGAGCTTCGGCAATATCGGAGCCAGTATTATTGATTTCATTGGGTTTTATAAGTTCTTCGTGCTCTTGGCTTAACCGAAACTCAGGTGTATTCGGTTTCCTGTGTAACCCATAGTTCTCAGCGTACTGAAGACACTGGACGATTTCGTGGCGGCAACGAGGGGCTGCCATCAGTTGAACCTCAAACTGTTGCTATGACTTGCTTACAGCCCCTTTTCTGTTTTTGGGGTCAGACGCTCTATCGCTTGTTCCGTGAGGCTTCTGGCGTTAACTGATGACGTGCCCTAGGGTTTAGGGTTACACAACGGGGAAAACAGACAAGTCGTTTGAGCCTCGGATCGCAAGCTAGCTAGCAGCATACGACTTGTAACAACCAGCTATGCTCCATCAACACCAGAAAGCGCCATCATAGGAGAGCTTCAGAGCTCCTATGATGGCGCTTTGCAAAGCCAGCAACCCCTATTGGTAGTTGTGATGCTGCACTAGGGCTGAATGAGAAGACTCCTCAGCAATCATACTGGTTCTCTTGCTTTAGCTCTCTTGTTTTAGCGCTGATGAAGTCTGACCCATTGTATGGTCAATGAAGACGAAGAAAGGGGGTGCCACCTTAAACCTGCAAGTTATGGGAACACCCCTGGGAGGAGAAACAATAAATATTAAATTTTTAATAAAATTTTGGGGGATAGCACGACTCAAGATGCTGAGGATGGTCTGAAAGGATGCAGAGACTTGTTGTGGTCTTGCCTACCTTGCAATTTCCTGAATCTTCTCAGGTCGTGCTACAAAAAACAGCGGAAATGGTGTCAAACTACACCTTATACATCTGCTGCGCTAAGCGCCTGCTCAACCCTGCGGAAGTCAAACCCTAGCGAGCGGAGTGCATGCCAGAGATGACCTTGCAAGAAGAAGAATGCGAAGAAGAAATGCATGTTGGCTAACCAACAGCGAGATGTATGGGCATCTCCTGGTAGAGAGACACTATCGGCGAAATAAGGCGTAACGCCTAATTTCACAACCAAAGGCTCACCATAGAACTCGACCGGATACGCTAGCGTATTCACGGCGCAGAAATAGGCAGCCACAAAGCCAGCCAAGGCAATTCCGCCTAGGGAGTAAGACAGGATTGCCTCACCAGAGAAAGAGAGTACTTTCTTGGCCCAAGGCAGGGGCGGAACAATAATGTGCCAAATACCACCCGCAACCAACAGAGCGCCAATAAAGACATGACCACCAACGAGGTCTTCTAGGCTATTAACGGTGGCGAAGTGGGTTTGATAGCCGTAAATCACTAACGGGTCAAGCGTCGGGCTGACCGTTCTCACTGTCTGGGTGGTTGCATCATATAGACCCCCCCAATACATCGCTTTACCAGCGAGTAACAATGCGCCAGCACCTAAAAAGATGAGGTGGTGACCCAAGATAAAAGCCAACTTCGCAGGGTTTTCCCAGTCAAAGTCAAACTTTTTCGCGCGACCCGTCGCTTGACCCAAGTCTGCGGGGCCCTTGATCACATGGAATAGGGCACCAGCCCCAAGTACAGCAGAAGAAACGAGGTGGAGAATCCCAACCACGAAATAAGGATAGGTATCGGTGATGATGCCACCGTCTCCAATGCCCCAGCCTAGGGTTGCCAGGTGAGGCAAGAGGATCAGTCCCTGTCCTCCCATAGGCTGTGAGGCATCAAAGACAGAAAGTTCAAAAAGAGTGAATGCTCCTGCCCAAAATGTAGTCAGGGCCGCCTGACCCACATGAGCAGCGATGAAGAGACCAGACTGCTCGGCAAAACGAGCATTCCCAGCCCACCAGTCATACTTCACATTTGGATTATCGTATGTCTGCATTGGTTCGTTTGAAAATTAAGTGTGTGGTTACTAATGAGAATTAAAATCAATTAGTTTCCGGAATACAGCTTAGAATAATTCTCAATAAAATCCAAGTCAAGAATTGTAAACTTTCAGGGGTGCGACAGCGATTCACGCTGTGTGTCAGGCTCTGCTCTCTGCTCTTTACCCAGGAACTCGGGTCAGGGCTTAGGGCTAGCGTCGGTTATCAATCAGGAATCAGAGGATTGCCATCGCTGGTTTACAGCCCCTAATCCATGGGTTGGGTCGGGCTGGTTATCGCCTTGTCCCATAAGGGTTTCAGAACCATTGAATGACGCACTCTAGAGGTTATTAGCGTCAGCTTGCAGCTCTATCATTCATCGCGGTCAGTCATTGACTGTGTCGGGATGAGCTGTAAAAATATCCTTTCTTAAATAGATTTTCGAGCCGCACAAGTCCGAGAGATCGCAGCATATTGAAGCCGGCCTGAGTCGTAACCCAGTAAAAGCGGGCCGCATTCACCCGTCCCGCCGAGTGAATCTCATCTTTAAATTTACAGATGCCAGGCTTGAGGCGATCGCGTCTACTCGGATCACTTGCGCTTCGTCGCAAACCACCTCGTTAACTGGCCTAGCCCCAGAAACTCCACGGGAACCCGACGGTCATAGAGGGTAAATCTGCAAATAAAACCCAGCAAAATTACTCGATTGGGTCAAGCAGAAGCATCAATCACTGTCTTACGCCACTTTACTCTCTCAATCTCGTTCTAAGGAGCTCAATCTCATGTTGAATCGCAAGATGTTAAACCGTAAGCGTTGGCAAGCCACCACTGCTGTCCTCTTGACTCTAGGCATGAACCTCTCTGCCGTTGCCCCGGTGATGATTCCGCTGGTGACGGCAACCCCGGCGGTTGCCCAAAGCCAGCGCTTTGGCGATGTGCCCTCGAACCATTGGGCGGCAGACTTTATTGAAGGCTTGGTCGATCGCAACCTGATTGCGGGCTTCCCGGATGGTACCTTCCGTCCGGAGGCTCCTGTAACCCGGGCTCAGTTCGCTTCTATGATTCAGGCCGCCTACAATCGTCAACAAGTGCGGAACTCTACGACCTTTGTGGATGTGTCGGTTGGCCATTGGGCCGAGGGCGCAATTTATCAAGCCTACGAAACTGGTTTTATGTCGGGCTATCCGGGCAATATTTTCCGTCCCGACAACCCGATCGCCCGCGAAGAAGTAGTGCTCTCTCTGACCAACGGACTCAACTATGCGCCTCAAGCTCCCGCTGATGAGGTGCTCGACTATTACACCGATAGTCGCGAGATCTCCAACTATGCTCGTACGCCAATCGCCGCTGCCACCGAGCAAGGTATGGTTGTGAACTATCCCAGTCCCAGCACCCTTGCGCCCCAACGCGTTGCAACTCGGGCTGAGGTTGCGGCCTTTTTGTACCAAGCTCTCGCCAGTGAGGGACGTGTTCCGGCGATCGCCTCGGCCTATATCGCTAGCCCCACGCCGATCGCTGTGGACTATCGCATCCCCGCCGGAACCTTGATCCCGGTCACCTACAGCGAAGATAAAATTGTCCTGTTGCCGGAAGAAACCTTACCGGTCACCTTTGCGGTGCCCAACAGCATTACTACCCGCGACGGCAAGGTGTTGATTCCCGCCGGGAGCCAGGTGGAGGGTCAACTCCAGCCCGCAGGCGAAGGCACTCAGTTTGTGGCTGAGACCCTGATCTTCCCTGATGGTCAGTCCCGCAGTTTCAATGCCACCTCGGAGGTGATCACGGAAACGGAAACCATTCGTAAGGGTGCTAGCACGGGGACAGTGCTCAAGAATGCGGCTTTAGGCACCGCAGCGGCGGCTGCTATCTCGGCTGTAACGGGCGATCGCGCCATTGCTACGGAAGAGCTGCTCATTGGTGCTGGGGCTGGGGCACTAGCAACCTTGGTGGGCAACTTCCTGGGCCGCAACAGTGTGGATGTGATTGTTGTGGAACCGGAAACTAACCTTAATTTGCAACTAGATGAGGATTTTGTCACGGCGGTACGTTAGGGCGTGTTTCTCATCCATTAAAAGTTTCCGCCGAGGCTGTGCTTCTGGTATCGCAAAGATGCCAGGAGTTTCTTGGGGTTGCTAGGCTCATTAACCTGAGTTCTGGATAAGCGAAGCGATCGCATTCCTCAGGAGCCCTGAAATCTCGATGTCAAACCCGGTTGTCAGGGATCCAGCCCCCCGACACCTCCCGCTGAGGGGGAGATTGCCCCCTCAGACTCCGGCAATATCAGAGTCAGTATGGTTGAATTCTGCTGAGTTTTAGAGTCTTTTGCGATGTCTGCCTATCTAGAACTCACGTTAATTAAATCATAGGAATTGGTCGACTTTGTGACAACAGAGTCAGGGAAAAATGGTTTTACAGTCGCGATTGTAACGCTCGAAGTTGAGGTGGAAAAAACACATGATTTGAGCAAAGACACCATAGCCCGCACCATGGTCAAGGAAGCGACCACATACATCTAAGAAATTTGGTGATTACCTCAATTGTGAGTTGGGCAAAGCCAATATTACGGGCAACCAATCCATCGTCACTTTTGGTAATCGGTGTTTGATCGGCTTCGACTAACCAGTAAGGGTCTTCTGTGCGCACAAGTCTACACTGTGCGTATTTAAAGTGATCGACATCATATTTTCCCAGTAGCTGAGCTTGGACAAAGTGGCTGGATTGAGCATCACAGATTTTGCAAGTTGCCATACTCATTGGCAATTCTTAGTTAACAATTTCTGCATAGGTGATGCGGATCGAGAGCAGTAGTATAGACCCCATTTCTGCTGACTTGCTCACCTATTCAGCCGATGGTTCAGGTTGGGGCGGTGCTGGTGAGGCTTCAGGGGTCTGATCTGGAGTGTTGGGTGGTTGCAGTGGATCGGGGGCTTCACTAGCTGGAGCATCAGGGTTGGCAAGGGTCGGTACTTCGCCTGTTTCGATGATCTGTTTGAGGGCTTCGACTTGTTGCTGGAGTTCGGCATTCTCGGGCTGGAGTTCGGCAAGCTGCTCTAGGGGGCCGATCGCCTCAGGGAACTGCTGGAGTTGGATGTTGATCTCGGCGATCGCCCGTAAAATCTGGGGATTATCAGGCGCTAGTTCGTTGAGGGTTTCGAGCGGGTCAAGGGCTTCTTCGAACTTTCCTAGCTCGATCCGAGCCTCTACCAACTTCTGGAGGGCATAGAGGTTTTCGGGTTCGCGCTCTACCACCACAGCATAACTCTCTTCCTCAGTTACTGCCCCTCCTTCTGATTCAGCAGGATAGCCTTCACCCTGGGTTGCTTGTTCACCTCGTAAAAAACTCAGAGAGGCAAAAATCGGGACACTGAGGAAGGCGACCCCCCCCAAAATTAAAATAATCCGTTGCAGTGAGCTACGCGTTTGGGTCATGGGTCGTGCTGTTGATATTGTGTTCTCTATAATAGGGGCTACGCTTCCCCAGTCCCCATCTTAAGCAAAAGCGCAGGGTCTGGGTTTTGCCGTTCTTTTCTCCTTCGTACATTGAACTTATGTCCTGGCGTTCCTGGTTTGCCCTCCCAGTGCTGATGGTGAGTTTCCTGACGGTGTTGCTGATCCAACGCGATCGCCTTGATCAACTCCAGCAGACCGCAACACAGCCCCGCTTGGCCGAACTCAAGGCCGATCTTCAACAGCGAGAATTGCAATTGGGCCTGTGGCGATCGCTGCCCGCCTTTGGCTTTGAGAATCTCTTCGCTGATTGGGTATTGCTCCAGTTCTTTCAATATTTTGGCGATGAACCCGCCCGCGAGCGCACCGGCTATGACTTAACCCTGGACTATTACGAGATTGTGGTGGATCATAATCCCCGTTTTCGCGAGATCTATACCTTCATGGGGACGGCTGGTGCCATCTATGCGGTTGAGCCCGAACGGACTGATGCGCTCATGACCCGGGGCATCCGTGCCATGACGCCGGACGTTCCCCACCATGCTTATACGGTGGTGCAAAACAAGGCGGTAAATGAATTATTGTTTTTGCCCGATGGGGAGGCTAAAGCCCAAAAAAGTTTTGCCCAAGCGGCAGATTGGGCAAAGATTTACGATGATGAGGAGAGCCAACGCGCCGCTCACTTTGCCAGCAGTATCTCGCAGACGCTGCTTGAGGATCTAGACAGCAGATGGGTTCGGGCGGGGGCATGGAATTTGATTCTACAATCTGTGGCAGATCAACGCTCACAGGCTCTAGCGATCGCCCAAATTCGTGCCCTCGGTGGGGATGTCATCGCAACCGGGAACGGTCAATTGGTTCCAATATTTCCAGAGGAGACTGAAGCAACAGACCCTCCACCGAGTGAATAGGCGCTCTCGTGTTATGGCAGGGCAGTGTATGGCTGTC
>JBCDEB010000236.1:0-8011 GCA_039180005.1 Cyanobacteria bacterium P01_G01_bin.54
CAGCCCCCCGACACCTCCCGCTGAGGGGGAGATTGCCCCCTCAGACTCCGGCAATATCGGAGCCAGTATTGTTGACTTTGCTGAGTCTCAGCGTCTTGCGTAATGTGTGCTTATCCAAAACTCACGTTACTCAAGCAAGCTGTCCCAGCCGCTTGCGGCGTCACCCCCCTTACTAAGGGGGGAAGGGGGGATCTAGGGTGTAGGGATAAAATACGTAAGTTTTAAGAAAGTTTCAATTCCCCGCAGGCAAATCCACCTGCTCGTGGATAAAATCCGCCACAACCGTTTCTAGAGGGCGTTTGGCCTGCTCAACCTGGTAGTTGAGATCGCGCATGGTTTCATCATCAATCCGGCCCGCAAGCGAGCCGAGCGCGACTTCGAGTTCCGGGTATTGGTTCAGGACATCCTGACGGACGATCGGGGCGGCATAGTAGGGCGGGAAGAAATTTAGATTATCTTTCAAGAGCACCAAATCGTAGGTCTTGATCTTGCTATCGGTACCATAGGCCACCATCACATCAAGCTGCTGATTCTGCATCGCATCGTAGAGGAGCGCTTGCTCAAGATCTTTGACGTTGGCAAAACTAAATCCATAGGCTTTCTGTAATCCTAGATAGCCATCGAGCCGTTCAGCAAATTCGGGGGTTACACCCGCCCGGATGGTCTGGGCTGAGGCCCCCAAGTCTGAAATCGTCTGCCAATTGAACTGTTGACTATCTTGCTGACGTACCGCCAAGGCGAAGGTATTGTTGAAGCCAAAGGGCTCAAACCAGGCGACCGCAAACTGCTCGGCGTATTGGGCTTTGACAAAGTCGTAGACGGCATCGGCGGTGCTCAAGCGGCGATCGCTCTTGAGCACCGCCAATAGCCCAGTCCCTGTATATTCAGCATAGAGATCAATCTCGCCCGCCACGAGCGCATCATGACAAATAATCGTGCCCCCGAGGTTGAATTTGCGCTCCACCCGAATGGGGGTGGCCGTCTCAATCACCTGGGCCATCAGCTCAGCAATAATGAGCTGCTCAGTAAAGGACTTGCTGCCAACACGCAGGATGGGCGCATCGGTTTTTTGGATCTGATTGTAGAGGGCCCCCCCACTGCCGAGCGTGAGCAGCAGCACCAGAGGGATGAGCGAGACGAAGACGCCCAAATTGCCGGAGAGTGCTGGCCACTGTCGTCGTTGGCGGCGATCGAAACCCCAGGCCAAAGCAGTAATCGTAAAACTAACCGCCAACGCCAGGAGCGCCGCTGGAATCGACCCCAGCAGAATCAGTCGATTATCCACCAGCGACAGCCCCCGATTAATAAATTCTCCGAGGCCGCCTGCGCCAATAAACGCGGAGAGGGTGGCAATGCCCACACTAATGACCGCAGCAGTTTTAACTCCAGACAAAATAACGGGCAGCGCTAGAGGGATCGTCACCCAACGGATTTTCTGGAAACGGGTCATCCCCATGCCCTGGGCCGCTTCTTGGATAGCGGCGGGAACCCCCTCTAGCCCGGTGACGGTGTTTTGAATGATCGGCAGCAGCGCATAGAGGGTCAGGGCAATAATGGCGGGAACCACGCCAATTTTGCCAATCAGGGTGAGCAGAAAGGCCAGCATCGCCAGACTGGGTATCGTTTGGACAATGCCTGCGAGGCCAAAGACGAGGGCACGCAACCGGGGCTGATTCACAATCAAAATGCCCAGAGGAATGCCCACCATTACGGCAATCCCCACGGCAATCCCCGTGAGAAAGAGGTGCTCGCCGATCCGGAGAATCAGCTCTGAAAATCGAGACTGGAGAAATGCAAACATCAGGAGTAGAGCGTTAGGGGAGATCCGTTAAGACAGGGCGTTTTGAAAGGTCTGGAGCTGTTTTTTGGGGGCGGCGAGCAAGGCCTCAACAAAGGGACTGGCCGGATGACGGATAATCTCGGTCGGGGTGCCGATTTGTTCGAGCCTGCCGTTATGCAGAATGGCAATGCGATCGGCGAGGGTCAGGGCCTCGAAAATGTCATGGGTGACAAAGACAATGGTCTTTTGCAAGCGTTGTTTGAGACGGAGTAGTTCGAGTTGGAGCAACTCCCGTGTCACTGCATCCAGGGCACCAAAGGGTTCGTCCATCAGGAGTGTTTCGGGGTTAGCCGCGAGGGCCCGCGCCACGCCAATCCGCTGCTGCTGACCCCCCGAGAGTTCATCGGGGTAGCGCTGGGCCATGTCCTGGGGCACCAGGCCCACGAGCTGGAGGAGTTCTTCGGCCCGTGACTGTTGGCGCGATCGCCCCCACCCCAACAGTCGCGGCACCAATGTGATGTTTTCGGTCACGGTCATGTGGGGAAACAGACCACTGCCTTGGATGACGTAGCCCATGGAGCGCCGCAAGGCGATCGGATCTTGTAAGCGGATATCTCGACCCTCCAGCAGGATTTGTCCTGAGCTGAGATCCACCAAGCGGTTCATCATCTTCAATACAGTGGTTTTGCCACTGCCTGAAGAGCCCAGCAACACCAGGGTTTCTCCCCGATGAATTTCCAAGGAGACGGCCTCGACGACCGTAAAGGTACCAAATTGCTTACTGACATTGTGGAATTCAATCAGCGCCATGATTCATTGTCATGATTCAGTGCCATGATCTTAGGGCGCGTCGTCCGTTAACACCAGAAGGTTGAGCGCCTTCTCAGATTCACAAAACGAGGCGATGTGGGGTATGGGGGGTCGAGTTAAGATAGCAGCAAGATTAACCTCCCAGCTCCCAATAAATATTTAATAAGTATTAATCGTGCGTCGGTTCTCCAAAGCGCTGCTCCTCCTTCTACTCCTGCTCTCGTTTGGCCTTACCCTCTTCATTGGCCTGCGTGTCACAGCGCCACCGCCGTTCACCATCGCGGTTGTGTTGCAGTCCGAGCAGGATCTTGCGTCCACCCAAGACGTCCTAACCGGGATTCGTGCAGCCCTTGAGGAAGCAAAGTATGATCCGGCGTTCCAGGGTCAAAAGATTGAGCTCAGGGTTGAGTTTGACAATGACGACCCAGAACAGGCAGCGGCGATCGCCCAGCAACTCGTCCAAGACAAAGAAATTCTGGCCGTGATTGGCCATGACAGCAGCAATACCTCCCTGGCCGCAGGGGCGATCTACCAGCGGGAAAAGCTGCCCGCCATCACCTGGTCCGCCACCGCCGAAGAGATCACCGCCGATAATCCCTGGTACTTTCGGGCGCTCTATAACAATCGGATTCAGGGCCAATACCTTGCCCAGTACATCAGTAAAGAACTGGGTCAACCCAACGTGGTGGTGATCTACAACGAGAGTAATCCCTACAGCCAATCCTTGAACCAGGCCTTTACCCCCGCCTTCGCGGCCCTCGGCGGTGAGATCCGCCAAACCTATCGGCTCAAACAACCCGATCAGTCCACCGATCGCGAGCCGGATAATGCCCAATCTGCCCAATCCGCCCAAGCGATCGCCGAGGTGATTCAGGCGCTACCCCCAGAAGAGATGGGGCTGATTGTGCTCCTGACAGGCTCTAGCCAATCCCCCCAAATTGTCGTGGCCTTGAAAGATCAAAACATCGCCACCCCGATCATGGGTAGCAACGCCCTGAGTAACGGCCGGTTTATGGCGGCCTTTCGAGAACTGACCGATCAGCAGCCCAACCGTCCCTTGGGGTTTTACACCGACGGGATCTACACCGTGGTTCCCTTTTTCTTCGATATGTTGGGATCAGATGGCGCTCATTTGCGCGAAGAATACCGGGATACTTATCCTAAATCAGAGCCGAGCTGGAAGTTGGGCACGGCCCACGAAGCGACAAAATTCCTGGTGACGGCGCTCAAAAATGCCCCGGTCTCGGGTCAGCCACAGCGGATTGCCGCAGACCGGGACGCGGTTCGCCAAGCCCTAGCCGAGATTGACTACCAACATGCAGTTCCCGGCATTAGCGAGCCCCTCTACTTTGATGAGCATGGTGATTTTCCGGAAACACCGACTATGGGTCTGTTTCAGCGGGGGCAACTCCTGCCTGCGTTTAAACAGCTCACGCCGATCACCCTTGAGCGATCGCCCACCCAGCTTGCTCGGGAACAGCAAAACGGTCAAATTGTCAAAGTGGGCGATCAGTTTTTTAACCAGACCTTTGTGGTCTATACCGGTATTCGTCCCCAAGATATCCGCGAGATTGATCTCGACCATCAAACCGTCCACCTCAATTTTGAGCTCTGGTTTCGTTACGCCAGCGATCTGCCCGAGTCGGTGATTCGCGATATTCGCTTTCTCAATGCCGCTGAAGACATTAAACTCGGCAAACCCGAAAGTTCTGAAGAGATCGACGGTGTCACCTATTCGTTCTACAAAGTGGGCGGACTGTTCCATATCAATACGCTCAATCAAGCGCAACTGGGCCTGGGCGAGCAGATTTTGAGCGTGAGTTTTGTCAATCATCAACTCAACCATCGCGCTTTAATCTATGTCAAAGATTCACTCGGTTTGGGCTTTGGCCAGAGTCGCGATGCAACGCTGGCCAAGAGCTTTACCGATGCCCATGTGCTGGAGTCCCAGAACTGGCTGATCAACCAAGTGACCTTTTTTCAAGAATCCGTTACCAAGGATCTCCTGGGGATTCCCTTTGATCAGTCCACCGATGGCCACCCCGAGGAATTTTCCCAGCTCAATATGGCGATTAAGGTGACCCCCGACGAATTAACGATCCGGCGGATGGGGAGCGAGCGGTTGATGCTCAGCCTTTATATATTCGGCATGGTCATGCTGGTCTTGCTGATCATTGAGCATTACTTTCAGGTTATCCGGCTCAATCGCCGCTGGGGCTGGTTGCTGACGACGATCGCCAGTTGCGCCTTTCTCTATGGGGGCGAGACGCTATTGCTCTACTGGTTGACGAATCTACCCACCGTCGTGATCGAACAAATCCGCCTCGGGAACAATCCCCTGCCCAATGTGTTGACCCCCATTGTCAGACTCCTGACCCGTAATCGGGCCTTTTTTGTCACCTACTTTGATGTGGTTTGGTGGTGTCTAGCGGCTTATTTAGTCAATGCAGCAGTGGGCTGTTTTGTCTGGCAACCCCTGGAGGCAACCACCCGGCATAAAATCCCCACCCTGGTGCGGCGAATGGTTCCCTATGTAATTTATTCCTTCACCGGGCTGGCGATCGCCGCCTATGTGTTCAATAGTCCCATCACCAGTCTGCTGGCCACATCGGGTTTAGCCCTGGGGATTATCGGCTTAGCCGTGCAGATTAATATCTCGAATATTTTTGCGGGTTTAGCGATCAATTTAGAGGGAACCTTTAAAGTGGGTGACTTTATTGAAATCCCAGCGCAGAACTTGAGTGGCTACGTGGAAGACATTAACTGGCGAGCCACCCGAATTCGTACCCGTGCTAACAATACCTTGCTCATTCCCAACAGTGACATCAACAGTCAAACGGTCATCAACTGCATGATTCCCAACGATGGCACGGAAATCTTGTTTCGCTTTACCCTAGAGCCTGGCACCGATAAGACAGAAGCATTAGCTGCTCTCAATACCGCGATTCAGGTCGTGGCTCAGGACGGCAGCGGTGTGGTGTTGAATGAGCCTGCCCCGCTGGTGCGCATTACCGACACCAGTATTTATGGTGTCGAATACGCCATTATCTGTTGGTATCGCCCCGTCAATACCTCCAACAGCAAAATCAGCGATGTCGTCAATCAGAGCGTCCTAGAACATCTCTCAGCAGCGGGAATTCGCCTCTCCAGCAGTGTCCAGGTGCGACCCTGGGAGCAGGATGATCGCTTCTCTGACCTGGATGATTTCGCCAGTCAGTAGGGTGATAAGTAAGATTTATAAAGAAAATCTAAAACACAGATGCCAACGGATGAGTTAATGGCCCCGTTTGCCCTTATCATTGATTCATGCTAATCCAAACTAGATTGTTGATTGAATTAAATCAATCAATTCTCTGGTTCAAGCGGACTGTTGGCAACAACACTCATGACCTATACCTTGCTATTCCTGATCGGTCTCGGCACCTTGGTAATTGCGCAATCGCCCCGTCAAGACAGCATCTATCGTTTAGCCTCGGGCTTAACCGCTATCATCGCCCTATTGTGGTCTTACCTCTGGAGCCCCGCACCGATTCAACTCGGCCTGCCCCTACTCCTACTCTTTACCTTTCCTTTGACAGCTCGCTTCCTTCATCATTCTCCTCGCTCACCTTGGGATTGATTAACCTATGCAGATTACCAACAAAATCCATTTTAGAAACCTACGCGGTGACCTCTTTGGCGGGCTCACCGCTGCCATTATTGCTCTACCCATGGCCCTGGCCTTCGGGGTCGCCTCCGGTGCCGGTGCCGTTGCCGGTCTCTGGGGCGCGGTGCTGGTGGGCTTCTTTGCCGCCCTCTTTGGCGGCACACCAACCCTGATTTCCGAACCGACCGGGCCGATGACCGTGGTCATGACCGCCGTCATCGCCAATCTCACCGCCGCCGATCCCGAGAACGGCATGGCCATGGCGTTCACTGTGGTGATGATGGCTGGCGTGATTCAAATGGCTCTGGGCTTCCTGCGGCTCGGGCGCTATGTCACGATGATGCCCTACACCGTCATTTCTGGCTTTATGTCTGGGATTGGCATCATCCTGATCATCCTGCAGACTGCCCCCTTCCTGGGTCAGGCCAGCCCCAAAGGCGGCATCCTCGGCACCTTATCAAGTGTGCCCGAGCTGTTACAGAATATCAGCCCGACTGAGACCGCATTGGCCGCGATTACCCTAGGATTGCTGTTCTTCACCCCTGCCGCCATTAAAAAATATGCCCCCCCCCAATTGATTGCGTTGGTTGTGGGGACGGCCATGTCACTGACCGTTTTCGGGGGTGTAGAGATTCGTCGCATTGGCGAAATTCCCACCAGCTTGCCGAGCTTACAGGTGCCCACCTTTAGCGCCGATCAGCTCCAACTGATGTTTGTGGATGCCCTGGTGCTGGGGATGCTCGGCTGTATTGATGCGCTGCTGACCTCTGTGGTGGCGGACAGCTTGACCCGGACGGAGCACAATTCCAATAAAGAGTTGATCGGTCAGGGTTTAGGCAACTTGATGTCGGGGCTCTTTGGCGGCATTGCCGGTGCGGGCGCAACCATGGGAACCGTTGTCAATATCCAGTCTGGGGGTCGCACAGCGCTCTCTGGTTTGACCCGTGCCTTCATCCTCTTGGTGGTGGTACTCTGGGCGGCTCCCCTGACCGCAACCATTCCCCTGGCGGTGCTGGCGGGGATCGCCGTTAAGGTCGGGATCAATATCATTGACTGGGGCTTCCTCAAGCGGGCCCACCAGGTTTCGATTAAAACTGCCCTGATTATGTATGGCGTGATCGTCTTGACGGTCTTCGTTGACCTGATGGTGGCTGTGGGTGTCGGTGTTTTTGTCGCCAATATGCTCACTATCGAAAACCTCAGTAAGCTTCAGTCCAATTCTGTGAAGGCAGTGACGGACGATGATGACCAGATCAGCCTCAATCCCACCGAGAAGCAACTGCTCGATCGCGCTGAGGGACGGGTGCTGCTCTTCCACCTCAGTGGCCCGATGATCTTCGGTGTGGCTAAGGCGATCGCTCGGGAACATAACTGCATTAACAGCTATGAGTCCCTGATTCTGGATCTCAGCGATGTGCCCCTGATGGGCGTCACCTCTTCACTGGCGATCGAGAACGCCATTCAAGAGGCCCTCGACAACGAGCGTCATGTATTCATCGTCGGCGCAGGTGCTCAGATCAGCGACGGCTACAAAAATTGGGCATCTGGCAGGCGATCCCACCCCAGCGTTTGTGGGTAAATCCAACAGATCCAAGGCTTGAGCCAATGCCGCTTCGCGGTCCATGAGCAAATGCTGGGGTGGGATCGCCTGCCAGATGCCCAATTTTTGTAGCCGTCGCTTGATCTGAGCACCTGCGCCGACGATGAATACATGACGCTCGTTGTCGAGGGCCTCTTGAATGGCGTTCTCGATCGCCAGTGAAGAGGTGACGCCC
>JBCDEB010000237.1:0-7834 GCA_039180005.1 Cyanobacteria bacterium P01_G01_bin.54
ATTTTGAGACTGCGATCGCAAGTTTAATTCAGCGGATGCTGGCGACGGGGCGTCAGGATGACCGTGAAGACGCGATTCGCCGTCGTTTAGAAGTCCACCATGAACACACTGCTCCCTTAATTGACTTTTACCAAAAGCGAGCCTGTCTCACCCGGATTAACGGCAATCTCTCAGTCGCTGAGGTCACGCGGACTTTGCAAGCAACGATGCCCCAGCCTGCGGGAGGGCTGCTTGTCTAGGTTATTCGATGGCTGTCAGTCTGTTTGAGATTTGGCACCCTCGCGGGTCTGGGTAGGCTAAAGTAACTTCGTCGGGGCAGGCAAGGTAAACGACACGGTGGTGCCCTCCCCGACGATGCTATTGACGGTAATGTGGCCGCCATGCTGCTCGATAATGCCCCGGCAAATCGCCAGGCCCAGGCCAGTATCGCCCCGGTGGTGAAAATCGGGAAGGTGCAAATCGGCGGTGTCAGCCTGATAGAACACTTCAAAAATGTGGGGCAGATGCTCCGGGGGAATGCCAGGACCCTGATCTTGCACCTGAAATTTGATCGGGGGGCGCATGGTTTGAAAAAAGGGATCCTGGTCTGGCTCAGCGGTAATCCAAACCGTGCCGCCAACGGGTGAGGCTTTAATCGCATTGCTGATTAAATTGGTCAGCACCTGAATAATGCGCGCCGGGTCTGCCCAAATAGTGGCAATACAGTGGGGGACGGCCAGGGTGACGTGGTGGTCTTGGGACATGATTTGTAGCGTCTCAAAGGCCCCTTGAATCACTTCATCGACATCACAATCCCGGCAGGCGAGGGGCATCTTGCCTAGCTCAATGCGCTGAAAATCGAGCAAATCATTGACGAACTCTACCATGCGTTCACCGCTGTTAGCGGCCATAGTCAGCAGCTTTTGACCGGCTGCCGAGAGGGGGTCAATCTGGCCCCTGGTCAATAGCTGCAGGGCTCCATGGATAGCGGTTAGCGGGGTGCGTAGCTCGTGACTCGCAATGGAGATCAGCTGATCTTTTTGGGTCTCGATGGCTTTGCGATCGCTAATGTCATTAATTAACGCAAAAAAGCCTTTAACCTCGTCTTGCGCTGATTTATCGGGCACCAAGATGGCCTGGATCCAAAAAGGAGCACTGTTAGGAAAAACCACCGCCTGCTCAAAAGTGACATACTCCCCCATCAGGGCCTGATCAACGGGGATTCTGATCTGCTGATAATGAGTGGGGCCTAATATCTCCCACAGATAGCGCCCGGTAAAGTCTTCGGGTTGCCCAAACCAGTGCTCATGGGTGCGATTAGAATAAATCAGCCGCTGCTTAGCATCGACGTGGGCAATCAGCACGGGCAGCGCATCTGTGACCAACCGGAGTTGGGCTTCGCGCTGATGTAAGGCCTCCTCAGCCCGCTTTTGAGCCGTGATATCTCGCCCTGCCGACTGAAACTGAAAGAAATTTCCTTCGCGGTCAAACAGGGCGCGATGGGTCCATTGCTGCCAGCGAATCTGCCCATCGTCGAGCCTCACCCGATGCTCAAAGGTGATCACAGGGGTATCGTGATCAAGGGACGCTAACCGCCGCATCACCTGTTCTTGATCGGCTTCCAGGACCAGATTAAAAAAGTTCTCGCCCATGAGCGACTCTGAGGAACGCTCAAAATATTGGCCAAACGCTCGATTGACAAAGGTAATGCGACCATCCGCCAGCGACCGACAGATCAGTTCGGTCTGATCTTCAACAATGGCTCGATATTGGGCCTCGCTCTCTTCGAGGGCCAGGATGGCTTGCCGCTGCTCGGTCAGATCGCGAAACAACCAGCGAAACCCAATCAGCTGACCCTGGTGGTCGCACACCGGGGCAATGGTAAAGCTGGCGTAGAGCGGTGGGCGCTGATGAGGCTTCAGGCAAAACGTCACATTTTGGAGGGGGTCGCCCTGCTGCAGTCGAGAGAGCATCGTATAAAACTCACGCAGGCTAAATTGGGCCATCAGCGCGGCGATGGGCTTACCCACGAGCAAATCTTGGCGACGATTAAGCAGGGTCGCAGCCACCTGGTTAACTTGCCAAATCACCCCTTCAATATTGGTGACCAGATAGCCATCTGGGGCCAGATCAAACAGTTCAAAGTATTGCTGATGCTCTGTTTGTAAAATGAGCTGGGCGGTTTCTATCTGCTCATGCTGGGCCGTCAGCTCTTCTAGCAAAACATGAACTTCTTCTAACGCCGTAAAAAGTTCTTCACGGGCTTTTTTGAGAAGCGCTGAGGGTTCAGGGGCTTGATCGATCTGCTGCACCAAGCCCTCAAATTGATGGTGGGCCTGCTCAAGCTTATGATCAAAAATGTCCAGGTATTTTGACATACAAAAATATAGCTTGTTTAGGGCGATAACTTTGCCTCAAAACAAGTGCCGGTTGATTTTTTAATCAGTTAATCAGCCATAAAATATGATGTTCAGGACGCTAATTCAAACAGATTGTCTCATTTTACTGGCTTTGGGGAAATATCTCTGTGAGGTCACTTTTTTTACCCGATTAGCGGATTTTCTTGATCAAGAAATAATGTCCTGATGCTGTTTGTCGTCATTCAGTAGAGGGTTATCGGTAACCCTTCCTAGCCATGATCTGTCAGTAAGTAGGCTTCAATCTGATGAGGCGCGAGGGGTTTTGAAAATAAGTAGCCCTGACCTGATTGGCACCCCAGCTGTTGCAGCTGTTGCAGCTGTAGGGAGGTCTCGATGCCTTCTGCTACCACGGTTAATCCGAGTTGATTGCTCAGGGTGATGATGGTGCTCACTACCTGATAATTGCGGTTTTTTGCTTGCATTTGACTCACAAAAGTACGATCGATTTTCACCGTATCAACCGGTAAACGATGGAGATACGTCAAGGACGAATAGCCCGTGCCAAAGTCATCGAGGCTAATCAATATACCTCTCGATGCTAATTGGGCCAATACGTCAATGGTTTGATCGAGGTCCTCAATCAGCATACTCTCGGTAATTTCTAAGACGATTGCGTCGCCCGCTAAGCCAGTATCAGCCAAGCTGCGATCAATCGTCTTAATCGAGGTGGGTGAAAGCAGATTTTGAGCGGAGAAATTAATACTGATTTTGAGCGGAAAAAGATGAGCAAACTGTTTTTGCCAATGGACCATTTGCTGACAAGCTTGATGAAACACCCAGTGATCAATGGGCACAATCACCCCAATCTCTTCGGCAATCGGCACAAACTCATCTGGCAAAATGAGCCCCCGGCTCGGGTGCTGCCAGCGCACTAAGGCTTCAAAGCCAACCAATCGATGATCGAACACATCCACAATGGGTTGATAGTAAACCGTGAACTCTTTTTGGTCGAGTGCCCTCCGGAGTTCGGTTTCTAGAGTCAGGCGATTTAGGGATTCGGTATGCATGAGCGCATCGAAAAATCTGTACGAATTTTTTCCTTGCGCCTTGGCGCGATACATCGCAATGTCAGCATCGCGAATTAAATCGGTCGCCTGATGGTAATCCGATGTGCCCAGCACAATACCAATACTTAAACTGGTGAAAATTTCACGCCCCCCAATGATGAACGGCATTTGACAATCCGCCAAGATCCTTTCAGCAATTTGGACCACGATGGTAGGGCTATTAATCTCCTCTAACAGGATCAAAAACTCATCTCCCCCTAGTCGAGCCACTAAATCAGTGTCTCGCAAATGCGTTTTTAGCTTTTGAGCAACCTGTGTGAGCAGTTGATCTCCAACCCCATGGCCCAAGCTATCGTTGATCAGCTTGAACCGATCTAGGTCTAAAAATAGGACGGCATAGCGGCAGATCTGATGACGCCTGGCCTGCTTAATCGTGAGTTCAAGCCGCTCTAATAAGAGGTGCCGATTGGGTAAATGCGTGAGGGGATCATGCAACGCATGATAGGTAATCAGGGCTTGGGCCTGTTTGAGGGCGCTAATATCGGTAATGCTTCCCACATAACCAATCATCTGCCCATCTGCATCGTGTTCAGCCACGGACTGCCCATAGACCCAGGTCACCTGACCGTCAGGACGTTGAAATCGATATTCAAGCTGAAAGGGACGATGTGCCTGGGTAAATTGCTCCCATGCGGCGACGACTCGGTCACAATCGTTGGGGTGCAGTCCCTGTTTCCAACCCTCCCCAGCGGCGGCGGTGGATGTGAGTCCGGTGATCTGACACCAGCGCTCGTTGACATAGAGATAGTGCCCCATCCGGTCGGTGCGAAAAATCCCGACCGGCACCGCCGCGGCTAAGGTCGCATAGCGTTGTTCGCTGGCTTTGAGGGCCATGGCAGCTTGCCGCTGCTCGGTCAGATCGCGAAATAACCAGCGAAATCCGATTAGCTGATTTTGAGAATCCCGCACCGGGGCAATGGTAAAGCACGCATAGATCGGCGGTTGTTGATAAGGCCGCAGGCAAAGCGTCACATTTTGAACAGGTCGGCCTTGCTGTAGTCGGGTTAGCACGGTATAAAACTCATGCAGCGCAGACTGGGCCAGCAACGCTGCGATCGGTTTGCCCACGAGTAAAGATTGGCGGCGGTTCAGCAGGGTTGCCGCAACCTGATTAATATGCTCGATAACACCCTCAACATTGGTGACCAGATAGCCATCTGGGGCCAGGTCAAACAGCTCAAAATATTGCTGACGTTCTGTTTGTAGTAAGAGCTGGGTGGTTTGCAATTGATCCTGCTGGGTAGTGAGCTCTTCTAACAGGACTTGGATTTCTTCTAAAGCTATGGAGAGGTTATCGCAGGTTTTGCTCAGTAGCGTTGAGGGAGATTGCTCGAGCGCGATCTGCTGCACCAAGGTCTCAAATTGTTGTTGGGCCTGCTCAAGCTGATGCTCAAAAGGGTTAAAAGGTGCTGTCATATTTTGATCCCGACCCGCGGCGGAAAGATTGCATACCATCGACGTCTAGACGGCATGCCGGATGAGTCAATCCGAATGGTAGCATCGGTAATTATGGAAGCAAGCGTTTGCTGGGGGTGGGTCAACAATCTTTATGAGGCCGCTTTTTTATAGGGAGGATTTTTCCATCAGTAGAATAATGCCTTGACGTTCTTCGTCAGGCCCCATTAATGGGGTACAGGTTACCCGACAGCTAAACGACTGCCCGCGGCGGTTGATGGCATCGAGCTCTAACTCTACGCGGTTTTCGCCGTTGAGGCAGGCGCGGATCGCCTCGCGGAGCTGGTCGACAGGTAGGCCAATATCTAAATTCCAAAACGATTGACCTTCGACTTCGTTAGTGCGCAGGCCCCAAAATTCCTCGGTTTCTTGGTTCCAGGTGAGAATATTAAATTGCCGATCGAGCACCACCACCCCTGCTTTAATGCTGGCTAAGATCGACTTTAAGTACGCGTTAAACTGGTCGACCTCTTCGGTACGCAGCCGCAGCTCATCGTTGATGGTTTGCAGCTCTTCGTTGGTGGACTGGAGTTCTTCATTCATGGTCTCCAGTTCTTCGTTGGTAGACTGGAGTTCTTCGTTGGTGGTTTCGAGTTCTTCGTTGGTGGACTGGAGTTCTTCGTTGGTGGTTTCGAGTTCCTCGTTACTCGACTGCAGCTCTTCATTAGCGGTTTCGAGCTCCTGATTAGAGCGCTGCACTTCGGTCTGCAGATCGTGATACCGGGTAACATCGGTAAAGGTGATGCTTACCCCGAGTAAGTCGTTGCCATTTTCTTGCAGGGGCGTTAACTGCACATCAAAAAATTGGATCTTACCGTCTGGCAAGGTTCGCATCACGTCTTCGATGGTGACGGGGGAGCGCTCATTGTAGACTTGCTCAATGCGGGATCGCAGCTCCAGAGGCCGGTAAGAAATTTCCAGGTCTTGCAGCGGCCGCCCCACGTCTTGCAGACTCAGGCCAAAGGTGCTGCGGGACAGGTGGTTGGCCATGATCAGAACGCCGCTAAAATCGACCACCATCTGGGCGATGGCAATGGCGTTAAAGGCCGCATCGCGCAAACGAATATGCCCTGCCAGACGATCCCCAGCCTCTTGATCACCGGTCTGGGCCATCACAAAGAGCCGATCGCGCAGGTTGACGTTAGAGACTTTACTAAAGATTCGATGTTGCAGATTGATCGGCGTAAACAGATTGGCATGGGTGAGCAGCATCTCTGCCTTGCCCAAAAAGATCGCCCCGGTGGGGTTGAGGGCAAAGTGAAGCCGGGCCAAAATGCGGCCCTGGGTCTCGGCGTTAAAGTACATCAGGGTATTGCGACACACCAGCAGATCCAGACGAGAGATCGGGGCATCTTGTACCAGATCGTGGCGACCAAAAATCACGCTCCGCCGCAGATCTGAGCGAAAGATGTAGCGATCTGCGATGGGCTCAAAATATTTGTCCCGCAGGGCCTCGGGGATGGTCTCTAGATCTTGGCGGCGAAAGCTGGCGTGGCGGGCTTCGGCCAGGGCTTCTTCGTCCACATCAGTGGCATAAATTTTCACCCGCTGGCGAAACTGCATCGGGCTCAGCAACTCGGCCAGGATGATCGCCAGGGTATAGGCTTCTTCGCCGGAGGCACAGCCCGCGCTCCAGATCCGCACCGGGTCTTCGGGGAGTTTTTCACTCAAGATGCGGGGGAGTAGCTGATACCAGATATATTCCCAGGCGGGCAGATCGCGAAAAAATGAGGTGACATTGATCAAAATCGTGTTGAGAAGCGGCACGAATTCCTCAGGATGTACCTCCAGGTAGTCGAGGTAATCGCCCAGGCTATCAATGTCATGGCTCCGCATTTGCTTGGTCACCCGTCGCCGTAAAGAAGATCGCTTATACCCAGTAAAATCAAAGCCTCGCGTTCGCCTCAGGTACTCCAGTAGGTTCTCAAAAATCGGGTCTTCGTCTGGGGCCATGTTTGGGGGCATGTTTGGGGCCATTATTCAGCGTCTCCGGTCATCACCAGAGTGATCAAGGCGGGGGCCACCTCATCCAGTGGTAATACGAAGTCTACTGACCCAGTTCGGATCGCAGCCAGGGGCATTCCTGAAAATTCTGCCGTATTTTGATCTTCGGCAACCACGGTACCGCCCATTTCTTTAATAGCCTGTACGCCCATCTCGCCGTCGCTACCGGTGCCCGTCAAAACCACTGCGATCGCACGCTCTTGAAAGCTGGCCGCCACCGAGTCAAATAGCAAATCCGCCGACGGTCGCACAAAATGCACCAGCTCTGACTGCGTCAAAGATAGCGTACCGTCTGGGTTGACTAATAAGTGACGATTGGGCGGAGCAATATAAACCTGGCCCCGCTGTAGCTGATCATTTTCTTGGGCCTGCTTGACCTCCAGGGGGGTACGGCGGCTGAGGATATCGGCCATCAGCGACCGATGACGAGGGTCCAGATGTTGCACCACCACAATCATCGCCGGAAAATTGGCAGGTAAACCGCCCAGGACTGCGCTGAGGGCTCTAAGGCCACCGGCTGAGGTTGCGATCGCAATAATATCAAACGCGGCTGTCTCTAATTCAGGTTTATCCACTGTTAAAGCGTCACTCACAGGTTTTGCGTATTAGAGATTAGGGGCTAGGTGCCAAAAATTTAAGTCTAAAACCCATACTCCTCATTGTGAAAGCTCAAGCGCAACTTACCAGCAAATTAGCGTCCATCTTAATATTGCCAGTGCTGAGGGTAGCGAGAGACCCTCAACATATCTTTTAGGACTAATGTCAGCACAATCCTGAGTCCTTTCTCAGCGATCTTTTAGGCAGCGCTAAAAGTCATCCTCAAAACCTGACTTAGGATGCAAATAGTAAACACTGAGTCGCATGTCCTTTACAGACAGACTGGTCTGACTACAATGCCAGCATGAAACC
>JBCDEB010000238.1:0-7754 GCA_039180005.1 Cyanobacteria bacterium P01_G01_bin.54
GGTGGAACCGCTGTGCCGGGATGGTCAGGAAGAGAAGAGGGGGCTTCAGCTTTGGCTTGAACAGTGGGAGTTTGGGTTTGGGATTGAACGCTATCCGCTTGCGCTTGAATTCCCGGCGTTTTAGTTTGCGCCTGAACAGTGGGAGTTTGGTTTTGGGGTTGAACGCTATCCGCTTGTGCCTGAATCGCTGGCGTTGCAGTCGTTGGCTCAACCTGTCGTTGAATTGTTTGTGGAACCGCTGTGCCGGGGTGGTCAGGAAGAGAAGAGGGGGCGTCAGCTTTGGCGTTAACAGTGGGAGGTTGGTTTTGGGGTTGAACGCTATACGCTTTCGCCTGAATTTCAGGCGTTGCAGTCGGTGATGAAGACTCAATCTGACGTTGAATCGTAGGCGGAACCTTTGTGCCAGGATGCTTTGACCGAGACGTGGGTGCTTCAGCTTTGGCTTGAACAATGGGAGTTTGGGTTTGGGGTTGAACAGTATTAGCTTGCGCTTGAATCTCTGGTGTTTCAGAAGCGGGAGAAGCTTCTACCTGCCGTTGAATCGTGGGTGGAACCGCTGTGCCGGGATGCTCCGACCGAGACGTGGGTGCTTCAGCTTTGGCTTGAACAGTGGGAGTCTGTGGAACAGCATTAGCTTTCGCCTGAACAGGTGGCGTTGCAGTCGTTGGCTCAACCTGCCGTTGAATCGTGGGTGGAACCGCTGTGCCGGGATGCTCCGACCGAGACGTGGGTGCTTCAGCTTTGGCTTGAACAGTTGGCGTTTGGGGCTGGGATTGAACGCTATCTGCTTGCGCTTGAACAGTGGGCGTTTCAGTTTGCACCTGAACAGTGGAAGTTTGGTTTGGGGATTGAGAGCGATCGCCCTGCGCTTGAGTTCTCGGCGTTTCAGTCGTTGGCTCAACCTGTCGTTGAATCGTAGATGGAACCGCTGTGCCAGGATGTTGAGTTAATGATGCAGGCTTGTTGGGTTGCGCCTGAACAGTTGGGGGTTGGGTCGTTTCAGCGATCGCGCTCTGCGCGGTGTCAGAGGCCATCCCTTGGGGTTGAGGCGAATCAGCCTGCGCCTGAATTTGGGGTAGCTGAGCTTGGGGTGCTGGTGTGACACCTGTGCTGGGGGTTGGTGATGGCGTTGCAGATGCGTCAGCCTTGGCCTGAACAGTTGGCGTTTGCGCCTGAAGCGATCCTGAGTCTGCCGAGGCGCTGGGTCGATTGCCTTGCTGCTGACCCTGTTGTGGGATGGGGGAAACCGGAGCAGACCCTGATGGTGTATCTACAACCGTTGGCAGACTGGGCTGTGTCGGAGCAGATTGGGCTTGAAGGGGAGCGCTTGAGGTCGATTCAACTTGAGCCTGAAATTGTGGTGGAACCTGAGTACCCGGATGTTGAGGTAGCGAATGGGGCCGGTCAGCTTGTGCCTGAATCGGCGGTGTTTGCCCAGATCGAGATGCTGGAGGCGTTTGAATTTGCCGTTGCAAGCTAGATGGAACCGTTGTCCCAGGATGTTGAGGCAGCGATCGCGGCGACTCAGATTCTGCCCCATCCAATGCTGCCCCATCAAGCTGTGCTTGCAGGCTCGGTGGAACTTGAGTCCCCGGATGCTGACCCAACACAGATGCAGTTGCATCGTCCTGACGTTGAAGTGGATCGGTCGCCTCCGACATCGCCAAAGCAGCCGATAGCCCTGGCGCAAGCATGGTTCCTGGGTGGTCGTCACCCTGTGCGCCTAACTCGGGCATCCCTCCCAGACGCTGCACCGTAAAACGGGGCAACCCAATCCGACGCAGAGACTGCTGCCCCAATGGATTCAAGAACCGCGCCTGAACCAACGATGTCCGCTGTCCCAAATGATGTTGCCCAAGTATTCCTTTTCCTAGGGCGGCATGTTGTCCTAGGGGACGAGGGTTGTGTGGGAATTGGCGTGGCATTAATCAGGGAGTCTAATATCTCTAATGGGGTGAATCGAGCAGATGACCCCCCTAGCTGCTGGCGAAATAGCCTCCAGCGCTCTCATCTCGACCGCTACTGAGAATTGTGGCTGTGCCGCTGGAACTTGCTGAAGGACTGGAATTCACTTTCACTGATAGGCCTTCATAGGAAATCGTCAGCTCCTCAACCACCACATCCGAGCCATCGGCACTAAAGCTTGGCCCGGACCATTTAGTCGGTACAGCGCCGATCAGTGTCCAGATCTGCACCGTCTCACCCGCTTGGTTAAACATGAGAATATTAATATTGCGGCGATGGGTGTTGATGTCCGAACCACTCGCATCGAGTTTGGTAAACATCCGGCTTGCCCAGCCCAGAAAGGCTAGGTCATTGGTCATGCCTCGCTTAAGGGTGACATCATCAAAGGATGCCCCCTTAAGCATGATCCGCTTTTGATCATTAACACCTCCCTCATCAAAGACTTCCGTTTCAATGCTGGCTCCCAACCCAGAGCATTCTTGGAAGCTGGCGGTAATTGTGCCCTGCATCTCAACATAGAAGCGGTTCGAGGTGATGTAGTTTAGTTCAGAGTTGTCGGTGGTCATTATCCCTATCTACTGACTAACGTCGGGCTCCATAATTCCAGTTTCGTTCACGTTGTAAATCAAGATCCGCTTGCATCAGCTCGTAGACACGTCGCCCCAGTTTACGCAGCAAGAGCGGATCTGCCTGAACTTTCTGGGCAAACTGCGCCAGGGACAGTTTCGGCTGGGCGGAAGATTGACCGCCGCCACACCCACATTGGGCAGCTTGACGGTGCTCGATCGCCGCCTCAGCTGTTGCCACAGACCCCCCCGAACCAACGGGCTGATGACCCGTCTGGATTAGGGTTCGTTGCTTTGCTTTAAAATGAACAACCACAAATCATGCCTCTTTCCATTGAATCTTATGATAAGAAAGCCGATCGCTTGATGCCAGTAGCCGAAGGTCGAGTTTTGTTAAGCAGGCGGTGATTGAGATGTTCAACTCGTACACCCCAAATTAACGCCGCTATGCCACACTATGAGGCTTAGCGCAACCAAGAGAACCTCCTTAGACTATGATCGGTAAAGTTTATTTGCTCGGCGCAGGACCGGGCGACCCGGGGCTGATGACCCTCAAGGGCAAGGGCATCCTCGAATGTGCAGATGTCGTCGTCTATGATGCCTTAGTTAGCCCCGCCATCTTGAACATGATTAGCCCCTACGCTGAGCGGATTAATGCGGGCAAACGGCGTGGCCGCCACTCTAAGCCCCAGGCGGAAACCAGCCAATTGCTCATTGCCAAGGCCCAAGACCATGCCGTGGTTGTGCGGCTTAAAGGAGGTGATCCCTTTGTTTTCGGTCGGGGCGGTGAAGAAATGCAAGACTTACTGAGTGCAGGGGTGCCCGTGGAAGTGATTCCGGGTATCACCGCTGGGATCGCCGCGCCGGCCTATGCCGGAATCCCAGTTACCCATCGGGGTTATAGCTCTTCCGTTACCTTTGTCACGGGTCACGAAGCCATCGGCAAATATCGCCCTCAGGTGAATTGGGCGGCGATCGCCCAAGCCTCCGAAACAATCGTGATCTATATGGGCATTCATAATCTTGGCAAGATTGTCAATCAACTTCAAACGGCTGGTCTGAGCCCCCAAACGCCGATTGCCTTGATCCGCTGGGGAACTCGCCCGGATCAGCAACAACTGGTAGGAACCCTAGCTACCATCAGTGAACAGGTTGCCCAAACCGGGTTTGAAGCACCTGCTGTGGCAGTGATTGGTCAAGTTGTACAACTGCAGGATAGTCTCGGTGCTGTCATGCGTTAGAGATCTACCTCTCTCTTGCCCTTGGGCACTCTCTCGCTGATTTTGAAGAGTTGGCAGTATTGCCACCTTATTCCTTTTCTAGGGGAGCAGTGTTTCTTCGTACTCTGTTCCTTTTTTTCTTACTCTACCGCCCCCATTCCTTGCATACGCCCAGACCAAACGTGCTGTTCTCAGTTGTGTTGAAGTATAATCTTGAAAATAATTCTCAGCTTATACAAACAGCTCCCTGCTTCTACACAGGGAGCTGAATTGAGTCAGAGTTATGATTAGGGTTCTTTGAGGGTGAATTTGATTGGCAGCTTCTTCCTGTATAGACCAGGCTTACCACCACTATAATCTTCTTCAACCAAATTAAGTCGATTGAATTGCAATTCCAGTCCACTAAACGCGACTAACGGATCACGCTTAGAAATAGAAGAATAGATATCACCCTTCTTACCGACACAGGATTTGAGGTCAACTGAAGCAAGTATAGAAGAACTAGCGAAATCAAAGAATGGGCCTTCCTTATTGCCAATAATTTCATTCCCTGTGATATCATTCCCTGCCAGACCACTACCGATATCGTAAACATAGCGATCGCAGATTGTATCTTCTGTATGTTTTACACCAGAATGTGGAGAAACATATTCAAAGGAAAATTGGCTATCCTTCCCTAAGTCCTCCAATAGCAATGAGCTAACGCCCAAGGTTTGGTTCGCCCTTCTTTTCAGGGCGTCACGAACAGCATCGGCGTCAAAGGTAACAGTGCCCGTTAAGACCCCTTCTTCTCCTGGAGAGCCAGGAGACTGGAAAGAATAGGTGGTCGCATAAGCAGGGCTACAAAAAAGTAGTAATCCCAAACATAAACCAATAACTGAAAACAAAGTTTTTCTTGTCAAAAATCGAATCATCTTCCTTATCTACATGTAAATTATGAAAAATAGTTCTCTATTCATCTCCTTAAATATGGGCCAACTACAATATAGTTAGGCCGCCCCTGTAGGATACCTCTCCTCTGTGAGGTATTGTCAAGCACTTGCGGTCTCACTGCAGCATCATTGAGCTATCTCACGGTTGCGGGGGAACAAGCCAATTTGGCGACTTTGACCGCCAATCGAGAGATGGAAACGCCACAGCCCCCCCCACATCTCAACCACGCGCGCCAGACGTTGCACTTCTAACACCCGAGTTGTCAGGCGGAAAATCTGGTCTATATTACGCCTGAGACTTCATACTCTTTAACAATAAACGCCACCCCAGAAGAGAATTACAGAAGTACACATCTACCTGTTTTGCCTCACTGCCGCTTAAAGGGCTGCCACTGCTACCCTCATGACAATGTTGCGGCATTCGCGGACGATGCCAAAGCGCCCATGACTGATGCTGACTATATTTTGGTGCAATCCGCATTGCAAGGGTATATCTGGGGTGGCGGTAAGACCGTCACTTAATCTTCGGTAATGACAGCAGGAACCGAGAAATTCTGTCCCTGTTGGTGGTATATGCAGGATTCCGATCTAGAATCTTGTATGGCTCATCCCTAAATTTTTATGGAGAGCCCCTGAGTTGATCCACGTTGAATTCCAGAAAAATGATCAAAAAAATTGGTTTAGTTCTCTCCACAATCCTGTTGGCGATCGCCAGCTTTGCCCTCACCGCTCAGCCTGCTGCTGCCACCGAGCACGTCATCAAAATGGGTGCCGATAGTGGTCTGCTCCAGTTTGTGCCCTCCAAGCTCACCATCCAATCCGGGGATGTCGTCAAGTTTCAAATGAATAAGCTTGCGCCCCATAACGCAGTTTTTGGTAAGGTTCCCGCTGGCGCTGATGCCAAGGCTCTCTCCCACGATGACTTGCTTTTTGGCCCCGGCCAGGGCTACACCACCAGCTTTGAGGGTGCACCCGCTGGAACCTATGAATTTTACTGTCAGCCTCACCGTGGCGCTGGCATGGTTGGCGAAATCACGGTTCAATAATCGCCAATTATCACGGTAAATCATTAACCCTCTGAGTGCTTGTTCAGGGGGTTTTGTTGTGGCTTGGATCTAATACCAATCAGTCATGACAGGCCGTCACCCCCAACCATGAAAACCCCCGAACCCAAGGGGGTCGGCGCAGCCGGGGGAAGCTCGCTAGCTTCGCTGACTCGGCGCAAGAGTATGAATCCTGTCTATTTTCAGAGCAATCAGTCATGGCGAGGAGCCACCCCCAAGGATGAAAAAGGCGTACAACAGAGTGAACACTGAAAAGAGGTCGGCAGGAAACTGGTGAATAAGAACCCGAAGAGCAATCTGACCGAGATCACTGAGGCATCCCAAATTGTCACCCCAACACTTGTTGGGAGTACGCAAAGTAAACTCTAAAGCAAAAAGTGGTCTATCCAGTGCGACACCAGATTGAGGAGACCGACAACGATGGAAGTCATCTATGAAAATATCGCAGCGATAGACATCGGCAAACGAAAAAGCCTCGTCTACATGCGTACCCCAGCAGGAGAAGAGACACGGAGCTTCGGCATGATGACCGCCGACCTACTAGAGCTAGCCGACTGGTTAAAAGAAAACCAAGTCAAACAGGTAGCGATGGAATCAACCGGACTCTACTGGAAACCCATCTACACCCTACTCGAAGGAGAAGAGCTAGACCTGTAGCTAGTGAACGCCAGAGACTTCCGAGCCATACCCAGACGGAAAACCGATGTAAAGGATTGTCAATGACTCGGAGACTTGATGCGTCATGTTACTACGACGGAGCTTTATCCCCCCCAAAGCCCAGCGGGAACTGGGAGAGCTAATGCGCTATCGGCGCAGTGTAATTGAGGAAAGAGCCAGAGAATTCAATCGTCTGGAGAAAATGCTAGAGGGAGCCAATATCAAATTAGGCGCAGTTGCCAGCAAACTGACCGGCAAAAGTGTCCGACTGATGCTCAAAGCCATGGTCGCCGGAGAAACAGACCCCGAAAAATTGGCAGATTTAGCCAAAGGTCGCTTACGCAACAAACACGATGACCTCGTCAAAGCCTTGCAAGGACTGATGACGGGACACCAACGCTTCATGCTGACCGAGCAACTGGGGCATCTCTCGGAACTGGATGACCGGATGGCTCGCCTGGATGCAGAAATTGAAGCGCAACTGCGCTCAGATGAGGCAGACTTAACCCGACTGCAAACGATTCCAGGCGTTGGCTCACGGGTAGCTCAAGAAGTAGCGGCCGAGGTCGGCTTTGACATGAGTCGTTTTCCCTCCGCTGACCACCTGTGCTCCTGGGCCAAGCTCTCGCCGGGCAACAACATTACAGCCGGGAAGCGTAAACACAGACGCACAGGTCATGGCAACCGCTACTTACGAACTGCCCTGATTGAGGCTGCCCATGCGGCGGGGCGCAAAGCTGGCACCTACTTACATTCTCAATATCATCGTCTCTCGGCTCGTCGCGGCAAAAAACGGGCTGCTGTTGCTGTGGCTCATTCCATTTTGAAGATTATCTACCATCTCCTGACTCGCAAAACCGACTATCAAGACCTGGGCGCTAATTATTTCGATGAGCATCAAGAGCAGTCGGTGGTCAGCTGCTTACAGCGACGTTTGGAGAAGCTGGGCTATCAGGTTGAATTGCATAAACAGCCTGCTTGAGTGACTCAGCCACTCCATCACACCCTCGCCTTTGGGCTTCTGCTGGGTTTATTTTCAAAGTAAATCCGGATTACATACCCCAAAAAAAAGTGCAGGATACTAGGGCGTGTCGTCAGTTAGAGATAGAATGTGTGAACTAACTAGAGACCGAAAGATGAGAAGATACGCCCTGAGAGACGACCAATGGGAAAAAATCAAAGACTTGCTGTCCGGTCGGAAAGGTCACATCGGGGGAACAGCGAAGGATAATCGTTTATTTGTTGAAGCCGTTGTGTACCGTTACAGAGCCGGAATACCGTGGAGAGATCTACCCGAGAGATTCGGAGACTTCCGTGTGGTTCACAAGCGGCATAGCCGCTGGTCAAAGA
>JBCDEB010000239.1:0-7525 GCA_039180005.1 Cyanobacteria bacterium P01_G01_bin.54
ACGTCGGGCTCTCAATGAGCATCTTTTAGACTTATTTATTGAGCAGTTTGAGCTGGAGCCAACTTTGATAAAATTACATCCTAACTACCGCAACCTGCTTGATTACGGCGTTATAGTTCCCTAAATCTGTCCGGAGTGTTGTCTTAGGAAACTTCTTGTGAATGCGTAAAAAATAATTTGCCATCCTGCACGGAATGTCTGGATCAGGCTCCGTCTGAAACTCCACGTGCAGAACCACATCTTCGCCTTGTAGTAACAGTGAATCAGCGCGAATAGGGTTGCTGACGAGTTCGGTGGGTTTTAATTGAATTAAAGTAACAGGCTTCCCAATGAGCCAAGTTGCAAAGTCTTCAGGATAGGTTTCGATTAGGTATTTACAGAAATTGTCGTACACATTAACTTAATTGACTCATTTTTCAAGAATACTATAGCACTATTAATCTCGATCCCAGCAAAATCAGCGACACTGAATACAAACTCCCAACTGTGTAGGATATAGCCCATGTCCACTACCCTCACCCTCCAGCTCCCTGATAGGCTCAAAAGCCAACTTCTACAACACGCCCAGCAGCTCAACATTTCCCCAGAAACCCTTGCCCTGCAATCTTTGGCGCAGGGTCTTAATGCTGATCCAGTCCCCCAATCAAAGCCCAGCTTTGAGGACTTTTGTGCTGTCGCCAACTTGATGGAACAGCTACGTGAAGCACGACAAGCCAGTCAAACCCATATCACCGTTGACGCCACACCCATCACCCTCCATCTCGCTACCCTAATGGGTCAAGAGGGCCAGTTGAATCGCCTTGAATTGATCGGCGATGCCCCTCACCAACAAATGATGCTGGAAATTAACCTCAACGATTCATCCACCTTGCCTCAAACCCAGACACTCACACAGTTGGATGAAGCTGACTACCCGCCCCAACTCCATTTAGCCCTTCAAAATCTCAAAAATCCAGACCCAGCGGTTCGTAAACAAGCCATCCAAGCCCTTGGAGACTTGTATCGTGGTCTCTCCTGAGCCTGGAGCGCTCAAACGCGATGTCATTGAGGTTCTCTGTCACAATTTACTCAATGACCCTGACCCTGCATTGCGCTGTAATGCAGCGTTGTTGCTGGGTTCGCTCGATGCTCTACCTGATGAGGCGATCGCCACCCTGAAACAAGGGGCTTAAGCTGATCCAGATGCCACCGTTCGACGTGCTGTGCAATATGCCCTAACCTGCCTGCTGGCCAAGCCCGAGACCATTTCACAACTGACGCAAACGTTCCAGGCGCTGTCTAATCAATCCCAAACTACCCTGATCTTTAACGCCCCCACCACTGGAGTCGTAGGCAACGTCGAAGGCGATCAAACTATTAATCCTCCCCAAAACCCATGATTCAAGACCTTGAACACCAAAAACTAATCCTCCAAACCTTCAGTCAAGCCCTCCAACTCGACACCAACCCCAGCATCCGCGCCAAAGCCGCCGAAACCCTCGGTAAACTCCGTATTGAAGCCGCGATCCAAAGCCTGCTCAATGCCCTCGGCGATCCCGATAAAGCCGTTCGTTACCACAGCGCCCAAGCCCTCGGTGAACTGGGGGATGTCGCGGCGATTCCTCGACTCTCCCAACTGCTCCTAGACGAGGATGCTGTCGTGAGAGCCTGCACTGCCACCGCCCTGGGCCATATTGGTAGCGACAAAGCGATCGCCCATCTCTCTCAAAGCCTGACTGATGGTGATCCCCAAGTCCGTGCCCAAGCCGCCCGAGCCCTTGGCCAAATCGGTGCTCAAGCCGCTATCCCTGTCCTGCTCCAGAGACTTGGTGATCCAGATGATGAAGTCCGGTTTCAAGCCGTTGAGGCGATCGGCTTGATTGGAGCCCAGGAATGATTAGAGACAATCGCCGTCTTGGGTGAGAGCTTAGCGAAATCAGCGACACTGAAAAGAAGCCCCCAACTGTGTAGGAAAACGAATCAGCATCATGACTGACTTAAAGCTGCCCCCTAAAACCCAACAAGAGCTTGCCAATTTAGCCGATCGCTTTGAGCTTTCGATCGCCGACCTGTTGGAGCAAATCATTCAAGGTAAACTTGCGATTATTGATGCGGAAGAACTCGAAGATCTTTTAGATGTACGAGATGCCATTGCTGCTGAAGCCGATCCGGATAATCAAGAACGTATCGACTGGGAAGATATCAAACAAGAACTAGGGCTGTAAATCAATGAATCCCTATCGGATTAAGTTTATTAAATCAGCCAAAAAAGAACTGGTCAAACTTCCCAAGGATATTCAGAAAAGGATTGCTGCGAAGCTCAATTCCCTTTCCCAAAATCCCTATTCTTCGGATACCAAAAAACTCAAGAATGGGGGCGATCGCTTCCGGGTGCGTGTTGGTGACTACCGCATCATCTATAAAATCGAGAATGACCAGTTAGTCATTCTCATTGTCAAGGTTGGTCATCGTCGCGATATCTACAGTTAATCCTTAGCGCTCCCTTCAGCCGACCTCATCGATATAGGTGCATAACGCCACATGGCATTCTTTTTTTACATTTCATTTTGCACTGAACGCATAGTAGAACCACTTTTGCTACTTTGGCTACAAACCAATCCAGAATCGAGCGGCAAGATTGGGAGTTAATTTAGTCTGTTCCGTTTCGTCGTCAATCCTTCGTCGTCCACTATGCGTCACCCGCTCCTGCGCTTTCTGGGGTCCGTTCGGCTCGCTGTGCCCCTGATGGCTGCGATCGTTCTGATCCTCATTGCCGCTACATTCTATGAGTCCCAAGTCGGCTCCAGCACCGTTCAAGAGCTGATTTATAAAAGCCCTTGGTTCGGCGGACTGATGTTTTTGCTCGCCCTCAACCTGGGTGTTTCCGCCGCCTCTCGCTACCCCTGGCGCGGCCCCCGCAAGATTGGTTTTGCCCTCACCCACTTGGGGTTGATTGTGCTGATTGCCGGGGCTGCTGCCGTGATCCATGTGGGGGTTGAGGGGATGCTGCTGGTGCGCACTGACAGCGCCCCGAATGATCAGATTCGCGTCGAAGGTGAGTTTGTGGAGGTGATGCAGCCCGATGGTCAGATCGCGCAAACCGAGGTGCTCGTGACCGAGGGTCAAGTGCGCCCCCATCAAGCGGCGGACTTAGAAATTCTCGGCTACAGCGATAACACGATTAAAACCGTGCGCTTTACCGAGGGGAGCAGCGTGGTCAACCCAGCAGTGCATTTGGAATTGACAAGCGATCGCATGGGTCAAACCCTCGATCGCTGGCTTGGCCTCGCCCCCCTGCCCTATCGCACCGTTTCCCTTGGCCCGGCAGAACTGGCCATTGAGCAAGCCCAGGATGAACAGGCACTCGATCGCCTGCTCCACCCTGCCCCAGAGACCGCATCACACCCCTGGGGAACGATCGCATTCCAGGCCGCAAACCGCGAAAAATCCCTTGACTTGCAAACCTGGTCTCAGGAGCAGCAAGCGGTACAACTCAATGACTTAACCATTGAGCTGGTTCAGGTCTTTCCCGATTTTCAAATCAAGGGCAATCAGCCCATCTCGGCTTCGGAACAATTCAACAACCCGGCGATTCAACTGCAAGTCCAGTCCCCTGTGGGTCTTGAGCGCTGGTTTGTCTTTGCTAAGGGCGATTTTCCGCCGGTGCGCACCACGGTTGAGGGCGAGACCAGTGCCAACCTTGCCATTACCTATGACTTTACGCCCTCCGATCGCAGCGACTACTTCCATGTGATTGTGGGGCCAGCACAGCAACTTTATTACACGGCGAAGTCTTCTAAAGGTTTCCTGTCCGGGCCATTAGCCATCGGGCAATCGGTCACACCCGGTTGGGCCGATTTTCAAATTACCCTGACCGAAGCGCTCGATCATGCCCAGCTCCAACGGGAGATTGTGCCGGTGGATGATCTGAGTTTTGAGGGAGTTCCGGCGTTGCAGGTGCGAACTGTCTCAGGCACGGAAAGCTGGTTGCCCTGGGGGGAGCCGACGGCGATCGCCGACCCCGACGGTGAAATCTTAGCGGCCTTCAGCCCCAAGCTCTTGCAACTCCCCTTTGCCGTGAAGTTGGATGACTTCATCGTCGATCGCAACGAGGGCTCAGAATCGGTTGCCATGTGGACCAGCCAAATTCGGATTATTGATGCTGCCGCCGAAACGGTGGAGCCGCGCAAGGTGTGGATGAATCACCCCACCTGGTATCACGGTTGGAAGTTGGCCCAAGCCTCCTGGAATCCGGGGGATTTGAGCCAATCGACGTTGCAGGTGAAGCGGGAGCCGGCTTGGGTGACGGCGTTGACCTGGTTGGGATCAGCCCTGGTGATTGGTGGCATTGCCACGATGTTTTATGGGCCAGGGCTGGTTAAGAAGTGGCATCAGTTGCCGATGCCGGAGCTGGAGGCGGGGGAGACTGCACCGGTGGCTACGCCGGAAGCGTTGTCGTCGTGATGTTTTCTGAGACTGAAGCGATGCAGATCTGGCACAAAATATCGAGACCCGAGATCCCCCCGGCTGCGCCGACCCCCTTCGTAAGGGGATTGTCTACCGCTCAGATCTGGCACGTTACAGCTAGACCCAAAATCCCCCCGGCTGCGCCGACCCCCTTCGTAAGGGGGTTTCATCCTGCTCAAACATGTATTGATTCAAAAGCCATCCCAGCCGCCTGCGGCGTCACCCCCCTTACGAAGGGGGGAAGGGGGGATCTCGCCAGCCTCGCTAATTGGTGCAAGTGCGTAAGCCTCGCTTGCCAAGAAACACATGCTGTACAGGTGGCCTACACCCAACCCACCCCGGTCGGCGCTGCGCTTGACCGCCCCTCCCAAGAGGGGATGTTTTTCTTTGAACTCCTCTCTAACCCTTTTCGGCCCAATCCATCCCCATGAAACTCTTTAAATTCCTGATCGGCCTCTGTCTCGGTGCTCTGCTGATCCTGGTTCCCCTCAGCCAATTTCAAGCCTCTCCCCTTGCGCCCTTGCAAGATCTCGCGGTGCAGCTCGATGGCCGCAAAAAGCCTTTGGATACGGTAGCGCGGGAAACGGTGCAGCAAATTCATGGTCGGGCCAGCTACCGAGCCGCCAATGGGGAAAAGCTCGACGCCCTTGGAACCTATCTGGCGCTGCTCTTTAATGACCGAGACTGGAATGAGGAGCCCTTTGTGCTGTTTAACTACCGCCCGCTCAAAACAGAGGCGGGGCTCGACCCGGAGCAGAAGTATTTTGCCTTTAGTGAGCTGATGCGATCGCGCCTCGGGGGTGTTGTCGCCCGTGCCCATCAAAAACAAGCGGCAGACCAGGATCTGACGCGGGATGAGCGGGAAGCCCTGAGCCTGGAGGATCGCCTGACGCTCTTGATTAATACGGTTAGCAGCCAGAGTTTGCCGATTGTGCCCCATCCCAACGATCCCCATGGGGCTTGGGTCGGGGTTGACCAAGTCGATACGCTCTATGCCCCAGACGCCGCGCTCCAGGTGATGGATCGCTATCAAACCTTGCGCCAGCGCTATCGAGCCCAGGTTGACCTCACGACTGAAATCACGACCGAAACCGTTGCCCAGCAGGCGCAAGTGCTACATGATCAGCTAGTCTCGCTGAGTCCCAGCGTTTATCCCAATTTTGCCCAGCTTGAGCGCGAAACCCGCTTCTACCGTTTGCATCCCTTTGCCAAGGCTTGGCAACTCTATGGTTTGGCCTTTGTGGCGATGCTCCTGGTGATTCTGTTTAACCCAGGTGATGCCTATTGGGGGGCGATCGGCCTCTTTATTTCCGGGCTTGCCATTCATGGCTATGGCTTTTGGGAGCGGATGCAAATTGCCGGGCGACCACCTGTGACCAATATGTATGAATCGGTGATTTGGGTGAGTTTCGGTGTGGCGGCGATCGCCCTCTTATTTGAAGGCATTCACCGTGCCAAATATTACCTGCTCGCCGCCGCGCCCCTCTCGATTGTTTGTTTGCTCCTGGCGGATAGTCTCCCGGCAGTACTTGACCCCAGCATTCGACCCCTCGTCCCCGTCCTACGGGATAACTTCTGGCTTTCGGTGCATGTACCGACAATCACCCTGAGTTACGCCAGTTTGGCCCTGGCCTTTGGCTTGGGTCACATTCTCCTGGGTCATTATCTTTTTGCCCCCAGCTCCAAGCGAATTTCTCGCTTGAATAAATGGAACTACGGTGTACTGCAAGTGGGGGTTTTGTTGCTGGCCACCGGGATTATCCTCGGCGGCATTTGGGCCCATTTTTCCTGGGGTCGCTTCTGGGGCTGGGATCCAAAAGAGACCTGGGCCTTGATTGCCCTGATGTGTTACGTCGTGCCATTGCATGGTCGCGTGATGGGTTGGTTAGGGTCATTGGGGCTGGCAATCACCAGTGTGGTTAGCTTTAATGCGGTGCTGATGGCTTGGTATGGTGTGAACTTTGTTTTAGGCACAGGCTTACACAGTTATGGCTTTAGTACTGGCGGTTCGGAACTGGTGGTTGGCAGTTTAGTCTTACTGGACTTGTTATTTGTTGCGGTTGTGGTACTGAAGCAAAACGGTTCTTTACGGCTCGGTTCGGAAGCTAAAGACAGTCCTGAATCTCAAACTTTGTCATCAGATGTTCCTCTTCAACAATCCTAAGGTTTAAAGTTCCTTACACTAGGATTGAGAACTTGAATTCAATCTAAAAAAAGGACAATTAATTCATGGAACGTCGTCAATTTTTAAGTTGGGTTAGCGTTGGCATGCTAGCCACTTCATTACCGATGGTTTTAGCGGCTTGTGGTTCGTCTGAATCCGATAGCGATACAACGAGTGACACTAAGGCCGAAGAACCCAAACTGGATACCTCAATTCGTGAGGATGGTTTTCAGGCCCTCGCCACCGTTGAACAAGTTGAAACGGAAGCTGTGGTTGATAAAATCAATACCGCTGAATCGGTGATCATGTTCCGTAATCCCGAGACCTCAGAACTGGTTGCCCTCAACCCCCTCTGTACCCATCAAGCCTGCACCGTGGATTTTGATCCAGAAGCGAAAGAACTCAGTTGCCCCTGCCATGGCTCTAAGTTTGCCTTTGATGGTTCTGTCACCGCAGGCCCAGCCCAGAAACCCTTGACGGTTTTTGAAGTAAAGGAAGAGGAGGGGTTGGTCTTGGTGAAGGTGAGCTAGTGCAGCGTCAACCCTAAATTTTAGGTTGGCTTTGAACGGAGCGAAACCCAACACAACCATTGCTAATACCGGGTTTTATGTTCATTTGAGCTGTGTAACAACCCCTCATTACTACAGTTCTTTCCTTCAAGAAAATCCCGTAGCGCGGGCATCTTGCCCGCCTCGTTTGAACGGGTGAATTACCTTCGAATCGGGAGCATCCCACTTTGGCACATCCAGACTGCATCGCCCTCATCCTTATCCAGGAACTTACCGGGTGACAGATTCAGGTTTGCACACCCATGTGACAGGTGGTTCGGTGTCAGTGGCTCAATATCACGAGCATCAGACCTTGCATAAGTTAGAGGGCTCCCATTGACCACACTTCCCACCTCATTCGATAAAG
>JBCDEB010000240.1:0-7453 GCA_039180005.1 Cyanobacteria bacterium P01_G01_bin.54
CACTTTGGCACATCCAGACTGCATCGCCCTCATCCCCCAACCCCTTCTCCCTTTTTGGGAGAAGGGGAGCCGGATTCAAAGTCCCTCTCCCAGCTTGGGAGAGGGATTTAGGGTGAGGGCTTGCGTAACTGGGATGCACCCGATGAATTATTGAATATTGCTTTAGGCTGGAATATATCTCTCGATGGTGAAGCAGAGCTACATCATTGTGCTTTGGCTTTAGCTCGACAGTTCGAGCGTCCGGCAACCTACGATTTTCACTATTTGGTTTTGGCCGAACAATTGGCTGCTGAATTCTGGAGCAGCAATCGCCGTCTAATCCAGTTTGTTCAACCCACGTTTACTTGGTCTTATCTGGTTGAAGCTCAGTGAAGAGTAGATTAAATAAACTCATGAATTGAATGGATTTATTCTTGCAATCTCATCAATTCCTCAATATCAGACTGGAAGCAGGTCATATTTCCTGTAACTGTGGCGGTTATCACTTACACAAAATTCTGATCAGACTCTACGCCTCAGGAGTAGATATAGGGGATGTAAAGCTGAACACCGTTGCTTCCCTCTCGACAGATAGGAATTCCTGCCCAACGTGACACATAGTTGACTATTGCTCTTAAAGAGCTTGCCCTCCGAGGATTTGTTTGTCCACCACAATCGTCTAGACTAACCAATGTGATAACTTCCTGGATTAACTCTTTAGTTAAGTCCTGACCATCGCGAGTTGTTTTCTCGATTATTAGTTGAATAGGGTAATAACCAAGCAAGGATTCTACAATTAAACGTTCACGAGTTTCTCTGTCTTTACTTTCAGCAATACGATTCCCTAGGTCTGTCAAAATATACTTACTAGGCTTATAGGATTGAGACAAACGATTGGCAAGCTTGAACTCTATCAAAGGTCTTCCAAGATAATCTCCTCTTCGAGCTAGATTTTTTGGGTTTTTTGCTGGACTTCCAAATGCTATTCCCAACTTTTCTGCCGTATCTACTCCTTGATAAATAAAGTCAACAGCACGGATGAATTTATCAGGGTCTCCAATCTGAGGGATACAAAAATTACTGTCTTCTCCAAGATACAGGTCTTTCTCCAGCGCTAATTTCCAGTCAAGGGGATGAGATATCTGCTTAAATTCATAAACTTTTATTTCTTTAATTTTTGCGTTAACCGCATAAACAAGCTGAAAGGTTCGTCCCTTTAACTCATATATCAACCCATTAATACCAGGCTTGAAATAACAACTAGCACCAACAACTTCCCCTGTTTCCTTGAGCTTCTTTAAGATAGGCTCTAACTCTTGCCTTAACTCGGCATCCCAAAAAGTATCTTTGTCGGACAGCATGAATTTAATCCGTGTGTCAGCATATTTGAGGTGATACATATACTTTTTATCCTTTAGTGCGAGGTAGTGATTTTGGATTTCAGAAGGGACAAATACAATGTTGTCTGAATTGCCAATGAGTGGCAATGACAGATGGGAAGTGAAACGTGGCGAGACAAAAGCAACAACTTTCCTCTTATGGAAAGTAAGATAAATGCAATCTATTCCGCTTAAAAGTTTTTCCCAAGCCTCTGTCAATTTATCACGAAAGACTGTAAGGGACATTTCTTCAATCTGGGGAAATTAGCTCGACGGGCAGCAAATAACAAACAGGCTTGAATATCGGCTGGCTCTAGATCGGGAAAATCTTCCAGAATCTCTTGAGTTGTCACATTCTCAGCTAGCATTTCCAGGATATCAACCACACGAATCCGCATCCCCCGAATGCAGGGGCGACCACCACATTGTCCCGGTTTTTGAGTAATGCGACTCAGGAGGGTAGGGAGCGCTTGTGACATTCCGTTCTAGTTTCAGAAATAGATTGGGTAATCGACTACAATCGCATTCCATTCAAGTGACTCCGGGGATTTGTCGTGCGGGTATTGCGAATTTTCTCGTAATAGTCCCGCTCTAGGGAGCTGAGCTTGGTTGGGGTCATGATACAGACCTTCACCAGTTGGTCGGTGCGCCCCCCACGCGGTGTCACCCAGCCCTTGCCGCGCAGACGCAGGGTCTGGCCACTGCGGATGCCCGCCGGGATTTTCATTGTCACCGCCCCATCCGGCGTCGGCACTTCTACCGAAGCTCCCAGCACCGCTTCATCGGGGCTAATAGGTAGCTCACAGGTCAAGTTCTCACCATCAAAAGTGAAGAAGGTATGGGGGTTGAGGCTGACATTGAGGTAAAGATCGCCCCGCTGCTGTGTAAAGGGGTCAAAATTGCCTTTGCCCCGGACACGCACCCGACTGCCCGGCTTCGCACCGGGGGGAATGCGGACATCGATAATTTCGCCATTGATATTTAGGCGCTTCTGGATGCCGCGAAAGGCTTCGGCGAGGGAGAGCTTGAGCGTAGCTTCTTTGTCTTTGGCAACATCGTCCTTGAAGCCAGTGCGGGTCTGGGTAGTGCTGCGATAGCCACGGCTCGGGTCGGTGGTGGTGCGGTAGCGGCTGCGTGAACTGTTGCCGCCCATGCCACCGAGCAGATCATTGATAAATTCTTCAAATGTGCCGTATTGGCCAAAGTCGAAGTTGCTGAAGTCGTTGGGGTTGCGCCCAGTGCTACGGCCGCCAAAGGGACTGCCCATGCCCTGCCCGGCTTGCTTCCAATAGCGACCAAATTGGTCGTATTTTTGGCGCTTTTCGCTGTCGGAGAGGACTTCGTAGGCTTCGCTGGCTTCTTTAAACCGGGCTTCAGCGGCTTTGTCACCGGGATTGCGATCGGGGTGATATTTGAGCGCCAACTTGCGGAAGGCTTTCTTGATCTCATCAGCCGATGCCGTCTTGTTGACCCCTAAAATCGCGTAGTAGTCCTTGAAGTCGGTCGAAGCCATTGACAGCTCTCTCCTGTGATCGAGACGGGGAATAGATACGATCTTAGGATATCAGAGCCGCCTGAGGGGGACGGTTCGGTTTTTGCGACTTGGAGGGATCAAGGGACGTTCACTGATTCGACTCTTGCTTATCCTGTCGTTGTTGCTTCGGCAGTTGATTTGGCAACCGTATGCAACTTCATAAAGTTGGTGCCATGGGTCTGTTGGACGGGGGAGCCGCCCAAGAGCAAAAAGATATCGCCCGACTCAATCAGATTTTGCGATCGCAGCTCCGTTTCTGCACGCTGGGCCAGAGCTTCGACCGAGTCGAGGGAATTCTCAATCAGCAGCGGGATCACGCCCCAGATCAGGTTCATGCGGTGGTAGACCTTGGGGTCAGTGGTCAGGGCAATGATCGGTGCGTGGGGGCGCTCGGACGCCACCAGGCGGGCAGTATAGCCCTGGGTTGTGAAAGCAACAATCCAGCGGAGGGGCAAGAGCTTATCGATCGCATTCAAGGCCTCACTGAGGGCATGGGTAATATCGGATTCAGCAGGGGGCAGATTGATAAAGTTCAGCTCCGGTTCCACCTCGGTGGCGATCCGGGCGAGCATCTGCACCGACTCGACGGGATAGTCGCCCACCGCCGATTCACCGGAGAGCATGACCGCATCGGTGCCGTCGATGATGGCGTTGGCGACGTCGCTGGCTTCGGCACGAGTGGGTTGGGCGGCGGTGATCATGCTCTCCAACATCTGGGTGGCGGTGATCACGGGAATGCCCTGCTGGTTGCAGGCGTTGATGATCCGTTTCTGGAGCAGGGGGACTTTTTCCGGACTCATCTCTACCCCTAGATCGCCTCGCGCCACCATAATGCCGTCGCAAATGGCGACAATTTCGTCTAAGTGGGCGATCGCCTGGGGCCGCTCAATTTTCGCCAGCACGGGCATATCGGCCGCACCGAGGGCGTCCAGGCGCGATCGCAACTGCTCAATATCTGCCGCTTGACGCACAAAGCTCAAACCCACCCAATCCACGCCCTGCTCGACACCAAAGGCCAGATCTTCAATGTCTTTCTCGGTCATGGAGGGCAGGCTGACCTCTAGCTCAGGAAGGTTCACGCCTTTACGGGTTTTGAGCACACCGCCGCGAATCACCCGTGCCTGGACGTTGGGGGGGGCGATCGCCGTCACCTGCAACTCCAACTTGCCATCGTCAAGCAAGATGCGATTGCCCACGGCGGCTTCTTGGGCCAAGTTGGGATAGTCGATGGGGATGCCTTCGGGGCCAAGGCTCACGGTGTCTTGGGGAGTGAGGGTGATCTGACCGTCGGGCAGGGAACCGACGCGGATCTTGGGGCCTTGGAGATCTTGAAGGAGGGCCAGGGGGACATCCAGTTCGGCGGCGATCGCCCGGAGGTGGGCGATCGTCTCGGCATGGTCGGCGTAGCTGCCGTGAGAAAAGTTCAGCCGTGCCACAGACATCCCGGCTTGAATCAGGGCGCGGATCGTCTTAGGCTCGCGGCTGGCGGGGCCGATCGTGGCGACAATTTTGGTGCAATGGGGCAGCAGCAGCATGACGGTTGGGGTCGCAAAAAACAAGTTCGCGCCTAATCTAAAGCCAGTTGCTGCTCTGGGGCGGGATTCTTAAGGGGGGCTTCAGGGTGGTGGGATTAGGTCAGTCCGAATCGGAGCGTAGATATTAATTTGGGCAATGCTACAATGCACTTATGAGTATAGCCAGTCCAGATATTATTGTCGTTAACTCTGATGGAGAATATCTAATTGTTGTTGAAGCTAAGCTCAACAGCAGTTCTCATCAAAGGGCAATTGAGCAACTGAAGCATTTTATGGCTTCGGTTGGTTGCACTTTCGGATTAGCCGTTACGGGTGAGCAGATTTCTCTGTTACGTGACTCCTTCGAAAAATTCCACGGTGAGTCGATTACTGTGATTGGCAGGGCAAGGCTACCGAAACACCTACTCCCCCCCGCAGATGGACGTTGGAAAGAGAACCCATATTATGAGTTTGAGTCACAAGTCCAAAGATGGCTTGAAGGATTGAAATTGACTCCACGACTTGACATTTTGCCCAATGACTTAAAAGAACTTTTCGAGGAGCCGATTATCAGCCTACTTCAGTTTGGTGAAATTCGTGCTGCTGGACCGCGATGGAGTAGAGTTGTAAGTTGAAGCCAAGAGCGGTCTTTGTGGAAACAAATTGGATTGTGGATGTTATTGCCCCGGCCCATCAGCAGAACCTTCAAGCTATTGAGTTACTCCAACGGGCCGAGTCCGGTGAATTCGAGCTATTTGTTCCAGCGATTTGTCTGGCGGAAGCGCGTGAAACTGTTCCTCGGAGATTTGCCAATGAATCCCGCTCAGATAACTTACGCAAATTCGTTCGTTGGGCTAGGTCTCAAAGTCTTTTAGTCCCCGAAGATGCAAGCATTACGTTTCAAGTACTTGAGAAATTCGATGCGCTAGTTGTCAATGAATTACGAAAGGTTCCAGACAAATTAGCTGCTTTAGCATCAAAACCAGCATTGAATGCTTTTCCACTTTCAGAATCAATGTTAGAGCGTCAAGTTGCTATTGGTGCAATGGCTCTTTCCTTGAAACCCTATGACTTAGCAATTTTGGCTGCGGTCTTGGTTAAATCGGAAGAATTACAGCAAGCCGGGCACGATTGGGTCGGCTTTTGTGAATTGGATTCCGATCTTCAGCCTTGGACTAAAAAAGGCGCACCTAAGCCTATTCTCAAAAATCTTTACGATGAGTCACACGTGTGTGTTTATGGCGACTTTTTGTTAGAGGAAATCGATGAGCTGCCTGAGGGGTGGGCAACTCAAGCCGAGTAAAGACAACTGTTCTGACCATTTCGGTAAAAAACTGGTGATTTTACGCACATATTTGAGAGATCCCAATTGCCCCCCAGCCCAACGCACCACACGCTTCCACCGTTAGCCCCATCAACCCCAGCATCCCCCAAAGTTCACACTTGAGAACGTGACCCCATCACGGAGCAAACCCAGCAAAAGCCGAATAATAGAAAGCGTAGAGAGAAGACACCACCCCAAACCCATGCCTCAACTCCAACTCCTCCCCGGCTCCATCTCCGCCCTGTTCGCAGACACGGCTGAAACCCAGACCATAACCGAAGCAGACCGCTACGGCTTACTTGCTGCCATCCTCACCGAAAACATCGAAGACGACGAACGCCACGCCATCGATCGCATCCTTCACTCCGTCTATCAGGGTCGCTTCAGCATCCTCTAATCCAGCTTTTCCGGTTTCTTTCTCTCTATCTCCTGAGACTCCTCATACGAACCCGGCTATCAAGCTGGGTTTTTCTTTTGGGGGTTAATACCAATTGTTCATGATTTCGAAGGCATCATGCTGCTGTGGAAAATCGGTTGCCTTGGATCAAGGATGTTGTGAGGAATCCCAAAGCTTGACTCAATCCTAGTTAAGAATTATTCTTAGGTGTAGTCACCCCCTTATCCCTCACCCTCCTGGAGACCCCCATGACCCTCACCACCCGCATTGATCTCCCCGAAACCGTCCGTTCCCAACTGGTTCCCCTCCTCAACCAAACCCTTGCCACCACCCTCGACCTTAAAACCCAAACCAAACAAGCCCATTGGAACGTCAAAGGCAGCGATTTCTTGCAGCTCCATGAACTCTTCGACGAGATGGCTGGCGAACTCGAAGACTATGTGGATATGGTGGCCGAACGCATCACTGCCCTTGGCGGCATTGCTTTGGGAACCGCCAAAGTTGCTGCTGACAAGTCCCTGCTAGAGATTTATCCTTTGGATATTTTGGCGGGTCTGGATCATGTCACGGCGCTGGCCGATCGCTTTGCCGTTTATGCCCAACATGTCCGCACCGCCAGCGCCCAAGCCGGAGAGCTCGGTGATGATAGCACGGCTGATCTTTATACTGAAATCTCTCGGGCGATCGACAAGCGTCTCTGGTTTCTGGAAGCCCATTTGGTCTCGGGCTAGATAACGTGAGTTTCAGTTAAGCGAAGCGATCGTATTCCTCGGGAGCACTGAAATCTCGTTTTCAAACCCAGTTGTCAGGGGACCCGCCCCCTGATACCTTCCGCTGAGGGGGAAATTGCCCCCTCAGACTCCGGCAATATCGGAGCCAGTATTGGTGATTCTGCTGAGTTTCAGCGTCTTGCGCATTGTCTGCTTATCCAGAACTCACGTTAGATAGTAAGATTTGTCGTTTAAATCCCCCTATGCTCTTTTTGTTGCCATCATGAATCGCTGCTTGACTTCTTTTGTGACCTGTTGCTGGGTCAGCCTCATCGCGCTGGGTCTAAGTTTTAGCTTCCCTGACGCCCCCGCATTCGCCGCCCTTCCCGGTATGTCCGCCCTCTTTTCCGGCAATGCGCCGGAGCTGGGCATCATTGAAGGACATCTGGCCCCTTGTCCGCCCTCCCCTAACTGTGTGGTTAGCCAGGGCGGTGACGTTGAGCATCAGATTGGTGGGGTCGCCGACCCCGGCCAGCGCACCCCCCCCCCCCACACCCCGCTCAAAGGTGGCCGCGGTGTTACCCCGACCCCCCAGGGGGAGCCGACCGCCGAAGAA
>JBCDEB010000241.1:0-7123 GCA_039180005.1 Cyanobacteria bacterium P01_G01_bin.54
CTGTTGTTCATTCTGCTGCTTATCTACATCGTGAAACCGTATTGGAAATCGACGGCGATCGCTGGGAAGGACTGTTTAACGGTTATACACAAAGTAAATGGGTGGCTGAAAAAATTTGTAAAATTGCCTGCTCACGAGGGATTCCTGTCTGTATTTATCGCCCCGGTGTGATTTCAGGACATAGCCAAACCGGTATGGGTAACACGAGTGACCTTCTGCATACGTTACTCAAGGGATGTATTGAACTTGGGAGCGCCCCCGATCTCGATGCAATCTGGGACTTTACTCCCGTTGATTACATCAGTCAGGCCATCGTTCATCTGTCATTACAAGCGGCTAATGTGGGTAAAACTTTCCATTTAACAAACCCAAAACCCATACCGTTAAGTGACTTAGTTGAGGCAATGACTGCCTTGGGATATCCTGTCCAGACAATCGCCCATGAGACCTGGACGTTAAACTTAAGAGATTTTGTCAAACAGAAACCATCAGATATATGGGAATCTTTATTATCTGTTTTTCCAGCAGAGCTTTCCGAGGAACACTATCAAATTCTAAAACTCAAATTTGACGGTGAGAACACATTGCAAGGGCTAAAAAATACCTCCATTACTTGCCCTCCCGTCGATCATCAATTACTGAGTACCTATTTGTCCTACTTGATTAATTATGGATTCTTAAAACCCCCGTCTACTTTAGCTACTGCGTCAGAACCTGATACCCGTTTGAGCGATACTCGCCCATCTCTTTAATTCAATAGATAGCCAGGATTTCCGTGTTTGCATCAAAGCGAGCGAAATCTTTCTGGCCGCACCGACCCCCTGGTTCAGGGAATTTTAAACTTCCATAACAATCAATCATAAAAATGACCACTCAAGATCTCGCTCAACGGATTGCCAGTCTTCCCCCCGAAAAGCAAGCCCTTTTAAAACTGCGGCTCGAGCAGCAGAAAAAAGCCCAGGTCGAATCCCGCCCTGCCTCACGAGCAGCGGCGGAATCCTTCAAAATTCCTCGACAGACGCTCTCCGACACGGAATCAGAACGATTCCCCATCTCGTTCGCCCAGCAGCGCATGTGGTTTCAGGATAGTTTGGGGGTCAATAGTGCTGTTGCCAACAACCTTTCCGCAACCCTGAAAATTAACGGGGCCCTGCAAGTTGCTGCCCTCGAGCGGGCTCTGCAAGAAATCTTGCGCCGTCACACTATTTTGCGAACGACCATCCAAATCATCGATGGCGAACTCATGCAGGTGATTGCACCGCGAGTGGACTTTACATTACCCGTTATCGACCTGCGATCGCTGACGCCCAACGAACAGGACGAACGAGCGCGAGCGCTGATCCGTGAACAGGGATTTTTCCCCATTAATCTGGCCAAAGACTGGTGCTGGCAATTCAAGTTGCTGCAACTTGGCCCCAATGACCACATGTTACTCGCGATGATTCATCATATTGCGGTCGATGGTTGGTCGTTTGGGGTTTTCTTTCGTGAATTGAGTGCCTTGTATGGTGCATTTTCCCAGGGGCAACCGTCCCCTATTCCCGAACTTCCGGTTCAATATGTCGATTTTTCCCTGTGGCAGCAGGACTACTTCCAGGGTAATGTCCTGGCAAAAGAATTGGATTATTGGCGCAAGACCTTACGGAATGCCCCGGATGTTTTGCAATTGCCCAGCGATCGCCCCCGTCCGACGGTGATTTCTTTTCAGGGTAAAACCCTCACGTTTCGGTTGCCCAAAACCCTTACGGACGGGCTAAAACAGCTCTCGAAACAAGCGGGCGCAACGCTCTACACAACCCTACTTGCAGCCGTTCAAACCCTGTTATTTCGCTATTCCGGAGAAGAAGATATTCTGGTGGGCTCCCCAATTGCCAACCGCCACCAACCAGAAGTTGAACTCTTAATCGGCTGTTTTATCAATACGCTGGTCTTTCGTGCCGATCTCTCCGGCAACCCCAGCTTTCGTCAACTCCTTGAGCAAGTTAAGGGCATTGTTCTCGGAGCCTTGGCACACCAGACCCTACCCTTTGAAAAGCTTGTCAAAGAACTCCAACCGACCCGCAATGTATCCTATGCGCCTATTTTCCAGGTGATGCTCGTGTTGCAAAATACGTTTGATATCGAAGACATTGGCCTCCCCGGCTTAAACGTCTCCCATTCCCGCATTGATAACCAAACCTCTCAGTTTGACCTCACCTTCCATCTGGTCGAAGACGAGAATGGGCTGATCGGCAAATTGGAATACGACACCGATCTGTTTGACGAATCGAGAATGGTGCGAATGCTTGGCCATTTTCAAACGTTACTCAATGGCATCATCGCCAACCCTGATCTGACCCTGGCGGAACTGCCCCTGCTGACAGCAACTGAACAAAAACAACTGACGGCTTGGCAAGGGTCATCGATCGCCGAATCTGATATTTGCATTCAGGCGTTGTTTGAAGCGCGAGTGAGGGAGACCCCCGATGCGATCGCGGTCGTTGTGGGTGAGAACCCACTCAGCTACCAAGACTTAAATCGGCGTGCCAATCAACTGGCCCATTATCTCCAGCATTTGGGGGTTGGCCCAGAAGTGCCGGTGGGCATTTGTTTGGATCGCTCCGTGGACACAATGGTGGGCTTGCTCGGCATTCTCAAAGCCGGGGGGGCTTATGTGCCGATGGACCCGAATTATCCCCAGCAACGACTCCAGTTCATGTTGGAGAGTGCAAAAGTTACTGTATTGGTGACGAAAGCAACGGTTTGGCGAACGGATTTAGCCCATCAGGCCCAGTTGGTGTATTTAGATAAAGATCAGGACAGGCTGTCCCAATGTCCGTCAGATAATCCTGTGCAGGCGGTGCAAGCCCACAATCTTGCTTATATCATCTACACTTCCGGCTCGACGGGCCAGCCGAAAGGCGTCATGATTCCCCAAGCTAACTTGGTCAACGCGTATTTGGCTTGGAAGAGTGCCTATCAGCTTGAAGTGAAACCCATCAGCCATTTGCAAATGGCCAGTTTTTCGTTCGATGTTTTTACCGGGGATTGGGTTCGCGCCCTATGTTCAGGGGGAAAATTGGTCATTTGTCCCCGCGAAGTGTTGCTCGAAGCGGACAAGCTCTACGCACTCATGCAGCGCAACCAAGTCGATTATGCGGAGTTTGTCCCGGCTGTTATTCGCTATCTGATGGATTATCTCGAAGCAACAGACCAGACCTTAGGGTTTATGCGGATGTTGATTGTGGGGTCTGATACGTGGTATTTTGGCGAGTTCGAGCGACTCCGTCGGTTGTGTGGGCCGGACACACGATTGATCAACTCCTATGGCGTCACGGAGGCCACAATCGATAGTAGTTATTTTGAAACCGATGAGTCCAATCTTCCCGCCCAGCAGTTGGTGCCCATCGGCCGTTCTTTGGCCAATACGCAGCTTTATATTCTCAACCCTCATCTTCAACCGGTGCCGATCGGCATTCCGGGAGAATTGTATATTGGCGGTTCGGGTCTAGCACGGGGCTATCTCAACCGTCCCGATCTAACCGAACGGGCTTTTATTGCCAGCCCGTTTCAGGCCGGAGCACGCTTGTATAAAACCGGCGATCGCGTTTGTTACCGAGAAGATGGCAATCTTGAGTTTTTGGGTCGCATCGATAAACAAATCAAAATCCGTGGCTTTCGCATCGAGTTGGGGGAAGTTGAGACGGTTCTGAGCCAACATCCTGATGTCCGAATTTGCGTTGTCGTCTCCCACGACGCGGATGAAAATCGCCAACTGGTGGCCTATGTCGTCTTAGAAGCCGATCGTACGGTCACGTCTTTAGAGCTTCGCCGTTTTCTAGAAAAACAGCTGCCCAAATATGCCATTCCGGCAGTCTTTGTCTGTCTCGACAAACTCCCGCTCAACGCCAATGGCAAAGTCGATCGCAAAGGACTACCTGCACCGGAAGCGAGCACCTCAACCGCTACAGCAACCTTTGTTCCGCCCAACACGCTGACTGAGAAAACCATCGCCGAAATTTTTGCCGAGATCTTAAAACTGGATCGTGTGGGACTTCACGATGACTTTTTTGAGTTGGGCGGACATTCGTTACTCGCGATTAAATTGCTAGCACGCCTGAATTCTGTATTAGAAGTCGAACTGGGATTTGCAGACTTACTCGAACTCTCAACTGTGTCGGGACTGGTAGACCGGGTGGAGAAATGGCGTCAACACCCCACAGCAACATCACGGCTCAACTTGGCGGAGGACGTTTCTTTAGATCCAGCGATCGCCCCGACCGCAGGCAGCACTTTTCAATGGGTCGATCATCCCCAACACATATTTTGTACTGGGGCGATCGGTTTTTTAGCTGCATTTTTGTTATTCGAACTCCTGAAAACGACAACCGCAACCCTTTACTGTTTAACCCATACTTCTGATGTGGAAGCTGGAGAAAAAAGCATCCAAAATACGCTCGCAACGTATCAGCTATGGGATGAAGCCTACCGCAAACGCCTTGTTGCCGTTCCGGGTGATCTGTCCCGGCCTCAATTGGGACTAACGTCCGAGCGATTTCAAGCATTGAGCGAGTGCATTGATGTGATTTATCACAATGGTGCGCTGGTCAACTCCATCTATCCCTATGGGGCGCTCAAAGCCACCAACGTTTTGGGAACGCAAGAAGTGTTACGGCTGGCGGCTCAGACCAGAGTGAAAGCTGTGCATTTCCGGTCGTCACTTTCGGTGGTACATTCACCCGATTACCTCGAGAATGGCTGGGCAACGGAGGCAGACGGTCTCGATCGCTGGCAGGGAATCTATAACGGTTATGGCCAAAGTAAATGGGTTGCCGAAAATATTTTGCAAATTGCGCGATCGCGCGGCATTCCCGTCTCTGTCTATCGCACTGGCCCCCTTGCCGGCCATAGTCAAACGGGGGTTTGTGACAGTGAGAACTTCTTTCAGACGTTGTTTAACGGATTAATTCAACTCCAAAGCGCCCCGGACATCGAGTGCATTTGGGATATTACCCCCATTGACTACGTGACCCAAGCGATCCTTGGCTTGTCTCAGCAGCCAGATAATCTCGGCAAAACGTTTCATCTCACACACCCCCAGCCGATTTATTTTGGGGCGCTGATCGATGAGATCGAGGCATTGGGCTATCCGATTCAAAGACGAGAATACGATCGCTGGCGAGCAGACTTAGCCCGTTCTATCCAACAATTTCCTTCCGTTCCGATGGAATCTTTATTATCGATTTTTCCGGAGCGATCTGCTGGTTATAATCTGGAGATTCTTAAGCTAAGGCTGGATAGTCAAAATACACAGCAAGGCCTTGCCAATACAACCATTGCTTGTCCTCCCATCGATCGTCGGTTACTCGATGTTTACCTATCCTATTTAGTCAATCATGAAGTTGTGGCACCCCCCACCACCACCTCATGAACTGCATTAGAGCCTAATCCCCGACGTGCCGCCCGCAGATCAGCAGATCAGCATTCAAACACCCTATTTCACGATCCAAAAATAGGACATTAGACTAACCTCATGACGTCGAAACTAACCGAAGGTCCGATCGGGCTTCAACTCCTCAAACTCACGCTTCCTCTAGTGGGTGGTGTCTTTGCTGTTCTTGCGTTTAGCCTTGCCGATATTTATTTTGTTGCTCAACTGGGGACGAACGAGCTGGCGGCCATGAGCTTCGCTTTTCCCGTCGTCATGGTGCTCAGCAATATCGCGATCGGCTTGGGGGTTGGGGCTTCATCGATCATTGCCCGGGCGATCGGTGCGGGCGATCGCTATCGAGTACAGCGACTCACCACCGATAGCCTGACCCTCTCTCTGCTGGTGGTTGCGATCTTTGTTGGACTGGGCTTGACCACCATTAAGCCCTTGTTCACGGCCTTGGGAGCTGCCCCAAATGTCCTCCCCTTGATTCAAGACTACATGGACATTTGGTATCTGGGCATGATTGTCCTGGTCGTGCCATTAGTGGGTAACAGCGCCATTCGTGCTTCCGGAAATACTGTTGTTCCCAGTTTGATTATGACCATCGCTGCTGTCATCAATATCGGGCTGGATCCTGTCCTCATTTTCGGTTGGGGTGGCTTCCCCGTCCTGGGGATCAAAGGTGCGGCTCTGGCTACCGTGATTTCGCGAGCTGTTACCCTAGTCGCCTCCCTGGCATTTCTCCATTTTCGGGAGCATCTTCTTTTATTCGCACGACCGAAACTTAAGACAGTTTGGCAGAGTTGGCAGAGCATTCTATCCGTTGGCCTACCAGCCGCAGGTGCCAACCTGATTGTTCCCATCTCAATCGGAATCATCACCAGTTTGATGGCTCGCTACGGTTCCGAAGCGGTTGCCGGATTTGGCATTGCGTCACAGGTCGAATTCTTCGCCTTAATCCCGCCGTTTGCCCTTTCAGCCAGTATTGGTCCATTTGTCGGTCAGAATTGGGGGGCAAATCAGCACAGTCGCGTCAATCGATCGCTGCGTTTGAGTTTCTGGTTTTGTTTGGCTTGGGGCGGACTCATCGCCATCATTCTCGGTGCGACTGCATCGAGAATTGCCGCTTGGTTTGATGGCGAACCAACCGTTATTGCCAGTGCTTCAGCTTACTTAATGACTGTGCCACTGAGTTATGGTGCGTTGGGGATAATTTTGATTTTCAGCGCCACCTTGAATGCCTTGGGTAAGCCCCTGCCATCGATTGCGATCGTCTTCTCGCGTACACTGCTTCTCTATGTGCCGCTCGCCTATCTAGGGAGTTGGTTGTTTGGCATTCGGGGTATCTTTGCTGCCGCCTGCCTAGCAAATGTAGCAGTCGGTCTAGGGGTGTATGTTTGGTACTCCTATCAGAATCTTTTCAAAGCTGAAGTTAACTCAGCCTGACGATCGCTCTCATCAAATGAGAGCACACTTGCCACGGCGATCGCCGCTATTTCAACAGAATTAGCCAAACAGAATAGGAGAGGCAGAAAACGTTATCTCTTGACTCCATAGAATCTTTGAATCATACTGAATCCGCAAAGTATAGGGAGGGATAAACTACTGATTATTCCTCGGGCAGGCGGGACGCAGATTCGACAAGCTCACTGACCACCTGCGCTACGGGTTTCTGCTCTCAATATCCTGTAGCGCGGGTGGTTGCTGAGC
>JBCDEB010000242.1:0-7106 GCA_039180005.1 Cyanobacteria bacterium P01_G01_bin.54
AAGAAACCGTGCCGGGATGGCCAACACCCGACCCACCCCGGTCGTCGCTGCGCGAGACCCCCCCTCCCCAGTGGGGGTATCTGGATTAACCTAATCTTTGGATCAGCAAAACAGTACGAAGGCTCTTGAAACTCACCGAAATCAACCATACTGGCTCCGGTATTGCCGGAGTCTGAGGGGGCAATCTCCCCCTCAGCGGGAGGTGTCGGGGGGCTGGCCCCCTGACAACCGGGTTTGGCAATGAGATTGTGATGCTTTGAAGAATACGATAGTTTCGCGGATTCAAAACTCACGTTAACTCGCAATATATTCCTGAATCCGCGATCGCCGCTTGCGAAGCTGGTTTAGCGCCTGCTGCTCAAGCTGGCGCACCCGCTCGCGGCTGAGGCTGAGGCGCTGACCGATCTTGGAGAGAGAAAGGGGGTTGGCATCGTCCAAGCCATAGCGGAGCGAGATCACCCGACGCTGTTGGGGTGTCAGCTCGGCAATCAGGTTGCGCATATCCTGACGCAGGGACTCCTGGGTGGTGTAGTGATCGGGCGAGACACCGTCATCTTCAAGTAGCTCAGAGAGTTCGGTGTCTTGGTTATCACCCACGCGCATATCCAGCGATAGCGGGTGACGGGAAGCGGTTAGGTAGTCACGAATCTGCTCGGGCTCTAGCTCTAGGGCTTCGGCCAGTTCGCCCACGGTGGCGACCCGTCCCAAGGTTTGGGAGAGCTCGCGCTGGGTTTTCTTGATCTTGTTAAGCTTTTCGGTGATGTGGATCGGCAGGCGTACGGTGCGGGACTGCTGGGCGATCGCCCGGGTAATTGCCTGGCGAATCCACCAATAGGCATAGGTGGAAAACTTATAGCCCTTGGTGGGGTCAAATTTTTCCACACCGCGTTCTAGACCCAAAGCCCCTTCCTGGAGTAGATCCAGCAGTTCCATATTGCGCTTTTGATATTTCTTGGCGATCGAGACCACCAGGCGCAGGTTGGCTTCGATCATCTGGCGCTTGGCGCGCTTGCCGTGGCTGAGTGCTGTATCCAGCTCACCCTCGCTCAAGCCCACCCGCTCGGCCCATTGGGCTCGGCTCGGCTGGGCATCCAGTTCTTCGGCCAGGGCGTTGCGCTCTTCTAACAGGTGCATCATCCGCTGCACCTGTTTGCCCAGGATGATTTCTTGCTCGTGGGTGAGCATTGCCACCCGGCCAATCTCCCGCAGGTAAGTCCTCACCATGTCGGTGGAGGTTGTGCGTTCAGCGGGCTGAGCATTTAGGGTTACAGTCGCCATAAGATTCAAGTCGGGAGCGATCGCTCCGGAGTGTTGTTGTTAACTTCTATGGTTGATCGTTGACCGAGCCCCGAGGAAGTGGGTTCCCGATAGAGATCTCCGAACCTGGAGGGGGCGGTTGGGTCATGGCGATCGAATTGGGTTCAATGCCTTGACATTCTCAATCTAGTCCGTTACATTATCAATCGTGTGAGGAGTAAATGAGAAAAGAGGCCGAGACGAAACAAGGAAAGTCGTCGGTCTCTTTTCTCTTTTTATTTTGATTCTCTATTGTAGACGCTACGGGATCGCTACACTGTCCGTTTAATCGTTTCCTGTTATGACTGCCTGCGTTGTCATCACCACCTGTGCCTCAGAGACAGAGGCGAGCGCGATCGCCCGCCACCTGGTTGAGCAGCATCTGGCGGCCTGTGTACAGTTTGTGCCGATTCAGAGTATTTATCGCTGGCAGGGGGACGTGTACCAAGAGCCGGAGGTGCAACTGATGATCAAAACCCGTGCGGCCCTCTTTGGGGCGATCGAGCGAGAGATTCGCACCCTCCACAGCTACGAGGAGCCGGAAATTATTGTGCTGCCGATCCAGCAGGGGTCAGCAAGCTATTTGGCGTGGATTGGGGCTCAAACGGGGGCGGAGGGGTAGAAAATATATGACTCAAGTCGTAGCATTTCCCACCAAACTGCCCGACCATACCGAGTTACCCGAAACGGATGGCTCCGTTGTGAAGAACTTCCAAGAACATCCGCAAAGCATTATCCTCACAGACTCCATCGGCCCGGTTCTACAAAAGCTACACCCCGACGGACAATATGCAATTGGCCAAGATAGCGGCATCTATTGGCGACTCACCGATCCCCCCGAACGGGGTTGTGAAGCCCCCGATTGGTTTTATGTGCCCGGCGTTCCGCCACTCCTGGACGGTCAATATCGTCGTTCCTATGTGCTTTGGCAAGAGCATATTCTGCCTCTAGTGGTTTTGGAATTCGCTAGTGGTAACGGAACAGAGGAGCGAGATAGTACGCCCCTGGCAGTAGCCAATGGGACAAAAGAGAGCAAACCGGGCAAGTTTTGGGTGTATGAACAGGTGATGCGTGTCCCCTATTATGGGATTTTTTCCATGAGTTCGGGGACGTTTGAAATGTATCACTTACAGGATGGAACCTATCAAAAATTGTCCCCTAATGAGCGTGACCATTATGCGATCGCCCCCCTCGGCGTTGAGTTAGGACTGTGGCAAGGCAATTACCAAAACCAGCATCAATTGTGGTTACGGTGGTGGGATCAGGCGGGGAATTTATTACTCACCGGAGAGGAACGGGCCGCCGTTGCTGAAGAGGAGCGCGATCGCGCTGCGGAACAGGTGGCGATTGCGGAGGAGGAACGCGATCGGGCTGCAGAACGGGCGGAACAAGCGGAGAAGGCTCAACAAGAGACGATTTCTCGCCTGGCTAACATGGGTTTAAGCGCTGCACAAATTGCTGAGGCGTTGAATGTCTCTTTAGTGGACGTTGATAAAATTGTCAAAAATTAGTAAGTAACGTGAGTTCTGGATAAGCAGACATCGCGCCAGACTCTAAAACTTCACAGAATTAAACAATACTGGCTCCGATATTGCCGGAGTCTGAGGGGCAATTTCCCCCTCAGCGGGAGGTGTCGGGGGGCTAGACCCCTGACAACCAGGTTTGACAGCGAGATTTCAAGGTTTTGAGGAAGGCGATCGCTTCGCCAGAACTCAGGTTAAGTAGTGATTGTATAAGATCTGTATTGTCCTTTAAACATCGTTAAACTTCGATATGGAGCGATTGGCTGATAAGCTTATTCCTCCTCGTCTGCAAGGAGAGCATCAAAATCCAGTTCCACATCAGCCGCTAAGTCCTGAACCTGCTCAACTAAATCAGCGTTGATGACTTGCATATTTTGCGGGTTTTGTTCAATATCTCGGGTGAGAAAATTTAAGAATTTCTTTTTCATGCTACTCACTACCTTCTAGTTGAGTGAAGGGCAGTTGAATCTGAAACGCTGACCCTTGATCCACGATCGAGGAACAGCTTAGCTTGCCATGGTGTTGTTCTTCAATGATTTGTTGGGCGATCGCCAGTCCCAAACCTGCGCCACGACCCATGATTTTCGTGGTATAAAACTGCTCAAAAATCCGGGCTTTGACCGCTTCATTCATACCAATGCCATTGTCCGCAATGCGGATTTCTGCCTGGGAATTCTCTTGGGCTTGGGTGGTGATCGTAATGCAAGGCTGAAAATTCGGGTTTATACCGGCTTTTATTTTGTCTTCGAGGGCATCGATCCCATTCACCAATATATTCATTAATGCCTGATTTAAAGCGCCGGCATAACAGGTGATTAAGGGCAAATTGGCGTCATATTGGCGCACGATTTCAATCGCTGGGTACGCTTCTCGGGTCAACAGACGATGATTCAAAAACAATAGACCACTCTCGATACTCTCGTGCAAGTCGATCGCTTTGCAATCCGCTTCTTCGAGTCGGGCAAACAAGCGCAACGCTCGCACAATATTGCTAATGCGCTGGGTTCCCGCGCTCATCGACTGGAGCATCTGGGGGAGATCCTGCCGCAAGAAGGCCAGATCAATCTCATCGGCACATTGACGAACAGCTGCAGGGGGGTCAGGATACGTCGCGGCATAGGTATCGATCAGGGACATCAAATCCAGCGTATAGTCCTGGGCATGCTGCAAATTGCCATGAATAAAGCTGATCGGATTATTGATTTCATGGGCCAGGCCGGCGACCAGTTGTCCTAAGGCGGCCATCTTGTCTTCCTGGAGCAATTGCAGCCGGGCATAGCGCAGATTGAGGTGGACATTAATGCGGGCTAGAACTTCATCGCGGGCAAAGGGCTTGGTGATATAGTCCACGGCACCCGTTTGTAGCCCCCGAATTTTGCTCCAACGATCGTCTAAGGCGGTGATAAAAATAATCGGTACATCCCGCATCGTCGGCAACCGTTGCAGTTGCTGACAGGTCTCAAACCCATCCATCTCCGGCATCATCACATCGAGCAACACCAGGTCAGGGGCCCGTTCGGTGGCCTGAGCGATCGCCTCGCGCCCATTATCCACAAGCTCAACCTGAAACCCTTCTTTTTTCAGCAGGGCCTTCAATAGCAGTTGGTTAACGGTTGTGTCGTCTACAACCAAAATTGATGCGCCTTGTACTGCCATTGGGTCTGTCTCCTGCCAACGAGCTGCCGGTTTATGGAGCATGTTTACTGGGTTTCAATCAGAGAATAGTGCTGTATCTCTTGGATGGTTGTCTGCCAATACCCCGCTTCCAGGGTCAAGGGTATCTGTTGATGTTGTTGCAAGACGGTCTGAATCGCGACGTAGGCTTGAGGAAGCTGCTCAAAGGGAATGTGCGGAAAGGCATGGTGAACGGCATGATAGGGCAAGCCGCCCATGAGCCAATTCACCCAGCACCGACCATTCACATTACGGGCAGAATAGAGCTGTGTCAGCAGCGGCGAAGCCTGGGGCTGCCAGCGACCGTAATGCTCCAGATGGGCACGGGTCTGCATCATGATTCCCACGATCCAGGTCACAATCAGCCAGAAAAGCCCATAGTGAGCCCAGGCTCCGGTTTGGCTGACCCACAGGAGTAAACTGCTGTGGGTCAGTAAGATGCCGAGAACATCTAGTCGCATCTGGGGCAAGACCTGAGGACGATTGCCCCGCCGTGTCCAACCCTGCCGAAAGATATCCCAAATCAGCCCCAGAGCGCCTGCAACGAGAATATCCCAGGCCCATTGATGGCGCACGTACCAGCGCCGCAGGGGGGATGCTGCCTGATATTCGGCGCGGCTCCATTGGATGCGTTCTGGATCGCGCAGATCCCGACCGTTCCAACGGTGGTGCAGGCCATGGAGTTCGCTATAGACGCCTGCTGGCCAGGCGATCGGCCAGGCAAGGCTCCGCGCTAACCAGAGATCCACGCGCCGCCAACCCGTGAGGGTCTGGTGGACCGCGTCATGGATGCAAACCAGCCAAAAGCCATAGGCGATCGCCGCCACCCCGGTCCAAAAAACAAACCCCCCCAGCGCGTTTAACTGCCAGGCGATCGCCGTGCTGCCCAAACAGACCAGCCCCAAACTGCCAAAGCGACCCAAGCTCACCCAGCGATTGAGTTGGCCCCAGGGGGCAACGGCTTTACAGAGGTCTTGGCCGAGGGACTTTGGGGTAATAGGGGGGACAAGAGCAGAACGCATCACGGGTTTACCCTTGGGTCTCCTCCCGCTCAATAATGCCGCCGCCGAGCACCACCTCGCCTTGGTAGAACACCGCTGCTTGCCCCGGTGTGATGCCAAACTGGGGCCCGTCAAATTGCAGTTTAAAGCGGCCATCTGTAAGGGGGATCGCCGTGACAGGAGTGGCGGGCGATCGATAGCGAATCTGCACCTGGCAGTGCAGCAGTGTGGTGGGCGGGGTGATCGAGAGCCAGTTGAGCCGTTGCACCGTGCAGGTGGTTTGGCTGGCTTCATGCCGCCGGCCGACGACCACCTGATTCATCACCGGGTCGAGCTTCATCACGTAGAGCGGTTCCGGGGCTGAGACCCCGAGGCCCTTGCGCTGGCCGATCGTGTAATGATGAATGCCCTGGTGCTCACCCAAAACCTGACCGGTCGTATCGACGATTTCGCCCTGACGGGGGGCAATATATTGGTCGAGGAAGGTGCGCATCGAGCCATGAGCCTCGATCAAGCACAGATCTTGGCTCTCGGGCTTGTCCGCCGTCACCAGATTGTATTGCGCCGCAATTCGACGCGTTTCCGCTTTGGTGGTTTCGCCCAAGGGGAAGCGGATATGGGCCAGGAGTTCCGCTTGCAGGTCGTACAAGAAATAGGATTGATCCTTGTTGCGATCGCGAGCCCGCAGCAACTCATGACGCCCCGTCTCAGGGTTATGGCGAATCCGCGCGTAATGCCCGGTGGCGATCGTCTCAATACCCAGCTCGGTTTGGGCGTAGTGGAGCATTGGGCCAAACTTGACCATGCGGTTGCACTGCGAGCAGGGCAGCGGTGTAACACCCGCTTCATAGCCGGAAACGAGATAATCGACAATATTTGCCTGGAACAGCTCCCGAGTATCAACGATATGATGGGCAACCCCGAGCTGCTCACAAATCTTCGCGGCATCCACCATGCCCTCGGAGCAGCATTGACCCTTGCCCTTCATTAACCACAACGTCACACCCACCACCTGGTGGCCCTGGTGGTGCAAAATGGTAGCCGTAGTGGAGCTATCTACGCCCCCGGAGAGTCCGACAACAACCTGAGTCATGATCTTGGCAAATAGGCGATCGTTTTTATTCTGACACAGGGGGATAGAGGGATGAATTCGGAATTTTGAATTCAGAATTCGGAATTCCGACTTCCGAATTCGAACAACTAACGATACACATCAATAATCTCCTTAAGCCCTGCAACTTGCATTCCCTCACCCAGAGCCACCCCTTCCCAGCCCGTCTCTACCCGTTGCAGGGCGATCATTTTGAGGGCGGTCATGGTTTGGTGTTGTTGTCCGGAGAGGCGATAGCGAGCAATTTCCTGTTCGGTGTTCAGATCGACCAAGCGCACAAAGGCATTGTGAATGTCGCTAAAGTCTTGATGGCGATCGTAGCAGCGATAAATATTAACGATAAAGACGAGGGTTTGGATGGTGGCGGGAACCTGGTCTAACTCCACCACTATCTGCTCGTTATCTCCCTGTCCTCCCCCCGTAAAGTGATCACCCATATGGGTAATGGCTCCAGAGGGATGACGAAGATTGCCAAAATAGATGACATCATCATCCTGGCAT
>JBCDEB010000243.1:0-7089 GCA_039180005.1 Cyanobacteria bacterium P01_G01_bin.54
CCCACGCGATAACATTGGCAGGACGGTTTTAAAGGTTGCGCGGGCACGGAAACCATGCCCCTACAGTCGATTGGAATTTTCTCTGGTAAACATAAAACAACCCTGCCTTGGTAAGGGGGTTCTATAAGTCAAACCTTGCTTCAGTAAGCTGTCCCAGCCGCTTGCGGCGTCACCCCCCTTACCAAGGGGGGAAGAAGGGGGGATTAGCGTCAGTCAGCTCGTTGCCAGCGGATTGCGTAATTGCCCTGCAAATGTAGACTGCCGATAACGCACCACGGTTTTGCCCTCTCGCTCTAGCGCACTGTTCCACTGCCAGATGTAGGCATTCTGAACCAGCTTGGCCTGCAATCGTAGGGTGAGGCGATCGCCCGCTTGAACCGTCAGCGGCTGCTCAAAGGGGAAAAACCCCTGCCCGTAGAGCAACTGCGGCTGTTCGGGGGCATTACTGAGGCACACATCCCCATAGAGGGTGGCATCAAACCACATGCCTAAACCGTGCAGTGTTTGCGACTCCGACAATGCCCAGGTTACGGTCTGCTGTACATCTGGGCTCTCGATGCGAGCATAGTCCAGCACGGCCCAGACCTGGGCAGGCACGACACAGCTTTCGGGCGGCAACGCACATTTATACCAGCGATTGATGGCGTAGGGGTGGACGGTGCGAAAGTCAAAGCCCAGAGGGGCATCTGACCAGGGTTGACTGTGTTGGGCATACAGGTCAGGAGCATGAACCAAGGTGACCCAGAGGCGATCGCGCTCTGGAATCAGTATTCCATCGGGTTTGAGCAGCCGTGTCCGGGCATCGATCAGGCTGGGCAGATGTTGTTGAAAGAGGGGTAGCACACCGCGCAGATCAGAGACGATCAGATTAACGGGTTCAGGTACATCAACATGGGTGCTGCGATTTTGAATGAAGCTGATGCGATCGCCATAGCCATTCTCTTGAGCAAGGCGCTGGGCCAGGTGAATAATCGGGTCGGGTTCGATCGCCCAGACGTGGGCTGCGCCAAGGCGGGCGGCGAGCAGGGCGTGAATCCCTGTGCCAGTACCAATATCGAGAACGGTCATACCGGGGGCGATCGCGGCTTCGAGGGCTTGGGCATAGGCGGCCATACGGGGGCGATCGCCGAGCATTTTGCCGTGGCCCGCGAGGCTATACATCCCGTTCCTGCGCAGCAAAATATCCCCTCCTGGGAGGAGCGGTCAAGCGCAGCGCCGACCGGGGTGGGTCGGGTATCGGCCACCAATACAACATTCCAAAATCTAAGGCCAAGGGGACATCAACGGTAAATAATGCTGCAAAACTGTCCAGAAATTCGTGTTGGCGGGGTTGACCAAATTCGGCATGTGTAGCTCATAGAGCGCATCCGCAAAGGCAAAGTCGAGATGACCAAGTTGCTTAAAAAACTGAGAGGGGGTCAATGCACATTTTTCAGGATAGCGCGCATAAAACCGTTGCCAAATATGCTCCTGAAACCAATGGTTAAGTGAACCATGGGCATGTTTTGCAAATTCTTGGGTAATAAAGGGTTGATTTCTGCGCCGCAAAGACTGCATATAACTTAATGGCACCCCAATCGGACACCGAATAGGTTTCTTTCGTTTCACTCCTCCACGATCCCGCCAGCTTGTCATGACCCAAATCGCGGCTTTCGATGGGCTGATTAAGCGATGCGAACGGGAATGGTAAGCATGCCAGCGTGTTTTAGCAATATCCCTTTCTAGCCCTTGCATTAACTCAAAGAATTCATCAGGATCATTCTGAAGCTGAACATACTGCTGTAAATCATGCGCCATTCCCGGAGACAGCATGCGAGCATACAGTTTTGGATCAAAAGGATTTTTATTCATGAGCGGCTTTAGCTCATTAAAATATAGTCTTTTGTGGTGAGTTTGGACTTTACTAATGAAGTGGCTTAGATCTTTTCGACAGGTTAAAGTGGGAATTTTATCAAAGATATCTTGGTGATACTGAGAGTGTAAACTGTTCCTCTCATAAAGTGACTGTGTTTCGGTGGGGATACCATCTATTTTATGGGCTTCATCATTGACGCTTCCCTTAAACGGATTTAGCTCGAATCTCAATCGAGATAATATGTAGGGATCTCGAATTTCCTGGATTTGCTCAACTTTATAAATACAGACAAATTTGGCTTTAGGGTTGCCATACGGACGTAACCTTACTCCTTGATCGGCATAACGGGATAAATCTTCCGATATAGTGGGGAAGTATTCAAATTTAAACGAAAAATCTGCCCTACGCTTTGCCCTGTACAGATATTTGGGATAATCGGTGTGCTGATCGACTTGTTGATTCAAATCAGCTTGATATTTGTCACAAAGAGAAGATAGACTAGGCGATAGATATTCTCTAGAATCGCGCTCTAGACTGGATATAGTGGGACAAGCGTTGCCCTTAGTTAGCTGGTGGCTTTCCTGATGTTTTAACAAGGTAGTTCTTTCCTTCGAGAATCTAATCAGCATATTCGCTTTCTGAGTGCGAAATGGCACCTAGCTCGACAAGCAAGGATATTTGAGACGCAGTGAGACCTTGAACATTGGTAATATCCAAGCCTTGGTAGGGGCTATCGGTCTGTAGCGTATCCAACTTGGCTCCTGTTCGAGGGTCGGACAGGTAGACAATACCACCCTCACCCGCACTGATCAACCGTTTTCCGTCTGGACTAAATGCAAGCGAGAAAACCGATTCATTGTGATGACTGATGGTTTGGAGCAGTTCACAGGTATTCCATCTCCAGAGCCGAATTTGGCAATCTAAACCCGCCGTCGCGAGAACATTGCCATCGGGATTAAAGGCAACAGCGCGCAGCTGCCTCTGGTTTTTGTGCTGTAGAGTCTGGATGCATTGTTGCGTCTTCAAGTCCCAGATTTTAACCGTGCCATCATCGCTACCACTGGCCAGAATCGCACCATTGGGGGCAAACGCAACCGAAGTGACTTGGTGTTGATGACCTTTAAGGATTCCCCGATCAGCACCGGTCCGGGGCTCCCACAGCCGAATGGTTTGGTCCGCACTCCCGCTAGCCAGAAACGAGTCGGTTGGACTCCAAGCCACCGACCAAACAAAATCATCATGCCCCCTCAGAGTCCGTTGATGTTTCCCGGCTTCGGTATCCCATATCATGACTGTCTCATCTAAGCTGCCGCTGGCCAGGGTTTTGCCGTCGGGGCTAAAGGCAACCGACCAAACCCAATCACTATGCTCATTTAAGGTTTTCCGGTATTCCAACTGACCATTAGTTTGTAGGCTCCAGAGCTGAATGGTTGTGTCATCACTGCCACTGGCGAGCAGTTGGGTTTGTTCTGATAAGGCAACAGCTCGCACACGTCCCTTATGACCAGGGAATGCCTTATTTTCTGGAGATTGTATATTCCAGGATTGAATCAGGGAATCATCACTACCACAGTAAAGGGTTTGATTGTTGGCGCTAAAGGCAATTGACCAGAGCCCACGACTTTTACCCCAGAAGGTTTTTGTGCATTCGTGGGTTTCAACATTCCACAGTTTAATGGTGCGATCATCGCTGCCACTGGCCAGGGTTTTTTGATCATTGCTAAAGGCAACCGACCAAACCCGCGTGGTATGTCCTTTAAGGACGCTAAAACAGGTTTGGGTTTCAAGGTTCCAAAGCCGAATCGCGCCATCATTGCTACCACTGGCTAAGAGTCCGCTCTCATTAAAGCTAACCGAACGAATCCAATCGGTATGTCCCTCTAAATCTGGTAGACATTCACTGTTTTTTAGATCCCAGAGTTTGACTGCTGACTCTGAACTGCCAATGGCTAGGACTTTATCTTCAGGGTCAAATGCTAAGGAATGAATCCCCCGTTGACTTGCTGTAAAGGAATGTATACATTCCCCTGAAAAGCCCACATTCCATGTTTTTACGATGCCATCATCACTGCCACTCGCCAGGATTTCGCTTTTGCGATTCTGACCAAAGGCGAGCGCCCCAATCCAAGTCAAATGTCCTTCTAAGATTCGGTAGTTACCATCCTTGATATTCCAGAGTTTAATAACCTTTTCATCTCCACCACTTGCCAAGGTATCATCGCTTTGACTAAACGCTAAGGTGTAGACACGCTTAGCATTCTCAAGACTCTTCATAAAGTCACCGGTCTGAACATTCCAGAGTTTAATAGTCTGATCATGACTGCCTGTGGCCAGGATTGTTCCATCCTTATTAAAGGCAACGGCACGAATCCAATCAGTATGTCCCTTCTTCTGCCAGCTCAGCTTTTCTTCGTTAGTATTCCACACGGAAATTTCACCTGTTGAATCCACAATTGCCAAAAAACAGCCATCAGGACTAAAGGTTACCGATAAATCTCCACCCCATCCTTGGGGTAATGTGCAATCTAATAGACGAGTATTACTGAGATCAAGGTTACGCAGACTGGCATTTGTGAAATCTGCACCCCTGATCAGCAGATCGCTCAAATCTTGTCCTTCGAGCGCTGAGTGAGAAACCTTGAGCAGCAAAGTTATGATATTCCCGACTAGGTAATCATCTTGCATTAAAGCTGCTTGCCTTTGCTGCTTAAGTGTAGATAAAATATTGAGTAATTTAATCTTGACCGTAGATTGTTCATCCTCATATAGCTTTAACATCGGTATGATCAGACTCAGCAATGCCTGGGTCAGCTTTATTCCTCCCAAGGTTTTACTGAGCAAGACTAGGGATTCTGTCTCAAACTCTTGCAATGCTGCAATGGGGATGATGCCCTTTGCATCGCTCTTGTGGCGAAAATAGTTAGACCATTTGTAGCATTTGGGTTGCTTGGTTTCATCAATATTTTGTTGTTGTGCAATTTCTCTGAAGTCAGTTGCCAAGCAACCGAGCTCGGCGGCAAATTTATAGGCAACGAAGAATTCTAGAAAAGAACGATGGGCTGGTTTATATCGTCCATCTTCATCGCGAATGAGCATCGTCTGACCCATCATGTCATACTGCCAATGATCGAGATTCTCATCACTGACGGCATCGCCAAAAAAGTCCCGAATTCGCCCTGGAAAGTTATCATAGCGTAGACTCATTTGGTCAGTCGATAGCATTTCCCATGACAATTCACAAAGGAAGTAAAGCTTATCAGCCAAGGATGTAAACGTTCGCTCGGATTTAATATCCTGTTCCATTTTGCGACGTATCGCATAAAGATAGGTTCGTGCCAAGTCAATTGGCTTACCCGATTGGACATCGGGCAAAGCATCTAAGATGAGATCAATCATTAAAGGACGAGATGCGAGGCTGACCAGCTCAGGTAAACTCATGAATTGCTCAATGACTTCTGGTGTTGCGCGTGAGGCTAGGACTTGTCTGATCTGATCATTGTCAAATTCTTTGATTTGTAAAATTTCAAATTGGGGTGCTTCCGGTGTTCTAGACTGTGTTGAGGCTTGTAGCTCAGCGCTTAGGAGTGCCCGTCCTTCTGTGGCAGTGGGGAAATGTTCAGTGCGACAGGTTAAAATAACTTTGGAACCCGGTACAACAACCGTAGCAAGACTCCAGAAATTATTGATCATCGTTTGATGGTTGACCCTAAATGCCATCTCATCAAAGCCATCAAAAATTAGCATTAGTTTCCCCATGCTATTGAGTTTCTCGAAAACCCTATAGCTGGGTATCTTGATTTCATTTTTACGGAACAATAAATCCGAAAAGATGGATTCTACATTGGCGGCCTTGCTGAAATTTCGTAATGGAATGAGTAATGGTAATCGAGGTCGTTTGACACCTCGTTCTTTGGCATCTTTGTAACGCTGCAAAGCTTTCCAGGCGTAGTGGAGGGTAAACCAGGTTTTGCCACTGCCAAATTCCCCGAGAATCGATAAATGTTCTTTGGCTGGGTCATCGAGCCAGGAATCGACATAGCCATCGATCCAACCTTCTGCTTCCCCATACTCGCTATAACCAATTGTCCTTTTGGTGTCTGGGATAAATTCGACTTTCTGGCAAGCAAGATCAATATATTTGTCTTGAATGCTCTGCTGCTGGATTGTATCCTCTAGCAGCTGAAAGTAGTTGGTGAAGTCGATATCTTCATCAATCAGCTCATCGAATGTATAGCAAAAAAGCTGAGGCTGCTTGGGATTTTCGGTTAATTCTCTGGCTTGTTGACGAGCCAGCTTGCTCACACGCAGTGGTGCAACCACCCAGCCTTCGTCGGCATTATGGTCAATGCGAGCTTGATGGAGCTGGTGAACATGGGGGGCTTGAACTTCTTTGGTGATGCTATGAACCACGATGCGATCGTAGCCTCGGCGGTTTTTAATCCAAATCACCCACTCAAAGCAGTCATCATTCTTTATTGATTTTTGGTCAACCTCGTGGCCTAAACAGTTAAACCAGTCTTCTAATGATTGAGCAAATGAGTTGGGAAGGGAAGATGAGGCTGTCACCTCTAGGCTGTGCTCATCTGGGTTATGCCTATGGGTTGACTGGGGTTGCTCAGCACTTGTCTTTGGCGATTCTGCCTGTTGACTTGCCATCTCATGCAGCCATGCCCTTAAGCGTTGCTCTTTCCCTCTGGCTTTGCCGGTAATGCCAAATTTTCTGTAAACCTCACCCATACGCTTGGCACAAGCGGGTACAGAAATATCAAGTCTGGCTGCAATTTGCTCATTCGAGCAATTTTCCATGAACCGCAATAGGAAGACGATTTCCTGGTCTTCTGATAGTCCATATGTACTTGATAGGCCACGAAGAAAGTTCTCGTTATACATCATTCAAAAGTGTTGGAGCCAAAGACTGAGACTGGGTGCGTTTACGTTAGTCCCTAACGATAGGGTAACAAAAGCCTGACATGAAATGAGCCTTTGTCATAAAACTCCAGGATTTTAATGAGCTTATATGATGTGGCTGGGTTTGACGGCAGAGACGTATAGAGGAATTAATATGCCTGAAGTCGCTAAGGAGCCACTTGTCGGTAAATATAGATGAGTCTATTGAATACTTTAAGTGAGGCTTGATGAGGATTAAGTCTACCGTATTTCTAGATTTTCTATCCTGGAGTCATAAGAAACTGCTCTCTGAGTCTATATGATCGGCGAAGATAGTTCATTATAAC
>JBCDEB010000244.1:0-6907 GCA_039180005.1 Cyanobacteria bacterium P01_G01_bin.54
ACTGATTATTCCTCGGGCAGGCGGGACGCAGATTCGACAAGCTCACTGACCACCTGCGCTACGGGTTTCTGCTCTCAATATCCTGTAGCGCGGGTGGTTGCTGAGCGCTTGTCCTGAGCGGAGTCGAAGGGGAGTCGAAGTCCATCTTGCCCGCCGCCAGGATCAGCCTTCGCTTTCTGTGTTCATACAATCCGGATTCAGTATCACTCCTGCAACAGCCGCAGCAGCACCTCCTTGAGCATCAACAACAAAACCAGAGCAAACATTAAAACGTAGGCCACTTGCAAAATCGGGTCGAGTCGCCAACCGTTGAAGAACAGAATCAGCCCGGTGAGCAAGAAGGTGAGCGAAACCAAGACGGACTGCACAAGGGCGATCGCCACCCCAATATCAGTTCGACTCGCCGCTGGTTTGGCCGGTTTGATGACCATGAGGGGGATGATGATGAATGGGTAGGCGATCGCCACCAAGATCTGGACAAAGCCCATCAGGCTTGCCGTGTTCCAGCCCACATTAACCATTGTTGTATGTCTCCTTAACGCTTGCCTTCTATCGTCTCGCCTCCCTGGCATGTTCCTCACACAGCCAGCGGTAGGAATTATCGGGCAAGTGGATGCGTTTTAGCCCACCCCATTGGCGAGCGTGGTACTGTTTGGGGGCAACTGCCTCCAGGAACTGAGCCATCGCAGTCCGCATCAAGGCGGTCTTTTGGCCGTCTCCGCGTAAGTCTTTAACCCGATCGCCCTCCAACCAATCATCGGCATTCAGCAATGTCTTGTTGTCGGTGGAATAGGGGTCAGCATCAAGGGTCAGGTGTTTTGTCAGTTCCTTCATAAAGATCACGTCGTTTTTGACCGTGCCATAAACCTCATCCCCCAGAGCCATTGGCATCCCGGCAAATGCAAGATTCAGTCCCGTCGCCAGGAGTTTTGTGCCACGAGCAATGACCGGCGCGGTGATCGCCCACCATTCCCGATCGGTTTTGAACGTTACTTGACCCGCATCATGACGGTGCATCTTGCCTTCATATTCGCACCAGGGCGTTAGCACATAGGTTTGGTGAAAGCACGTCCGTAGATCCCACGGTTTTCCGTCTTGAGTGCCGATGGAAAAGAGGCTCGGTGCTGACTTTTGCTGCCGCTCATCCAGTAGGTTGCTCATGTGCCCGAGGTATTCGCGCAGCTTTAATTCCAGTTCCTGGCGGATTTCCGGTGCGAGGCGGGTGCGATCGTCCTGCAACTGCTGGAGGATCTGCTGATGCTGGTCGGCCCAGTTCAGCAGCGTCCCCATGTTTTGAAGCAGCGGTTCGAGGGTCTCGGCGAATTTGGCCCGAGTGCTGGCACTTTCATCGCGAACGCTAGCGCGGGTGCGCTCGTGCTCTTCCCGAATGATCGTCTTGATATCGCCGCCAAAGCTGCTGATACCCGTGATCAGGAGCATCGGATCGACATCATGCCAGCCCTCTTCACAGGCCACAGGTCGTCGATTTTGAATAGCGAACAGAATTTTCCGTTCGGTGTGGAAGGCTGGGCATTGGATCTCAGCTTGCGAGGTTTCATCGACAATGATGCAACCGTAGGAACGCTCTGGCTTGAGTCCCTCAAAGAAGGCAAAGACAGCCCGGACGTAGGCGTCAATTTGATCCAGCATTTTTTGCGGAAACGCGGCCCGCACTTCGATGCTCAGGGTACGCTGCTCGGCGTTGAATTGGCACAGCGCCTGACTGAGCAATGGCCCTTCGCCGGATTGCAGGAAGACGCCGTTATGCCAATACACACCCCGCCGTCCGGTGGAGGATTCCTCGGCCGTTGCCTGGACGATCATATGGTTGGTTTTGACGATAAAGCGGCTCATCAGCCCGGTGGGTGGACGCAGGTTGAGGCGGTAGGCGACGCGTCGGATTTTGTGATGTTCACTCGTCTTCCAAGGAATCGTGGGTTGGCGATAGCCGAAACGGAGGGGAACGAGGCAGCGATCGTTGTAATTCTCCAGGTCATAACACAACTCAAACTCTTTCATGCAGTTGTGGAAGATCGAGAACATCCCCGCCTGGCATTGCTTGGCCCAAATCTGCTCCATGCGCTCAAAGGTGATTTCGCCCTGGTCGGTTGCCAATTGACCGTCTTCCATCACGTAGCTAATCGCTGTGGTGAGCCATTGGGGTTGCAGGACGATAAAGTCGGTCAGGTCGGGGCAGTCCTCGAATTGGGTGATATAGCCGAGTCGGGCCAATGACCGCGCTGCTTCTTCGTATCCCTCTGCATCAATGTTGCTGTCGGCAAAGATCTCGTGGAGTTGGCGGCGCGTCACGTGGGACGTGGCTTCTGCTTCTTGTTTGATCTGGTTTTCGGCGGCTTCGTAGGTTTGGGGCCATTCGCGTCCCATAAAGGGCAGGTCGGCGGCGCGGTGTTGGAGGGCTTGCTGTAGTGCCTCGATGCCGCTGTTGTCTTCGCAGCCGACGGCGAATAGCCAAGGATCGCCCGTGAGTAGGTCGCTGTATTCAGCGAGCAGCCGATCTTGGGGGATATAGGGGGTGCGCTGTTCGCATTCGGTGATGACAATGGCGACTTGGGCATCTGGCGCACGGGAGCGGATTGTGTCGAGCCAATATTCAGCGCGATCGAGCAGAAACTGGTCGCGGCATTTGAAGACTAGGACGTAGAGCGAGTCGGTAGAGAGGAAGAACTGATGGGTCTGGTGATTAATCTCCTGACCCTCGAAGTCCCAGAGGTTGAGCGTGATCTGGCGGTCTTCGTCGTTGGGATGATCGGGATGGGGGACTGTCCAGGGCTCGACGTCTACGCCTCGGGTGGTGGTTTGTTTGGCGAAGGGGAGTCCGCGCAGGGCTCGGGAGACGCAGGTTTTGCCTTCGTTGCCATCACCTAGGATGAGCAGTTTGGCTTCGTAGCGTTGGCGGGTGCCTTTGGCTTTTTCGCGGAGGTAGGCTTTGACGGCGTCGAGACCTTTTTCGTAGGCGGCGGCGAGTTCGGGGTTGAGGGGGTTGTTATTGAGGTTAAGGTCTCGCAAGCATTGAAGATTAGTGAGCGAGTATGGCAACTCTGATATTGCATTGCTCGGGATATGTAACTCTTCAAGGTTATAAAGGAGTCCAATCCAGTCTGGCAAGTTCTTCAACTTACATCCAGAAGCGCGAAGTTTCCTAAGTTTCTCTAATGAACAGATACACTTTGGAAGCTCTTTGAGGGGGCAACCAACATTGTATCCCAGGTACAAGGTTTCAAGATTCTTAAGCTTTGCGATTGAATCAGGCAAGTCACATAAATTCTTACTTCCATCTATGCGAAGAATCCTTAAAAACTGTAATTCTGATATCCATTCTGGAATGCTGCTGAAGTTCTGCATCGAGAATTGTAAGGTTTCCAAAAACTTCAGCCTACGGATCGAATTAGGTATTTTATTAATATCATTATTCCAACCAACATTTAGTGAACGCAATTGGGTGAGCTGAGCCAGCGACTCCGGCAGCTCCGTCAGTTGGTTGTTGGAGAGATTTAGCTCCTGCAATTGGGTGAGTTGACCTAGCGATTCTGGCAATTCCGTCAGTTGGTTTTCGGAGAGATTTAGCTCCTGCAACTGGGTGAGTTGACCCAGTGACTCCGGCAACTCCGTCAGTTGGTTGTCCGAGAGATTTAGCTCCTGCAACTGGGGGAGCTGACCCAGCGAATCCGGTAGCTCCGTCAGTTTGTTCCAGGAGAGATGCAGCTCCTGCAACTGGGTGAGCTGATCCAGCAACTCCGGCAGCTCGGTGAGTTTTTCTGAGTCTTTGGCATCGTAGCGACAGCTCAGATCGAGTTCTGTCGCCCCCGTCCTAAGTGCTTCTGCAATCTTGCGCTCCGCTGCGTGATATGCCTCATCCCTTGCCATCGTCAGTCCCTCCGTGCTCCTTCAAGATCCATACCGAACTCCATACTCATCTTCAGCGACCCTCGACAATCGACGGGTTGCCCACTGTTATATCGCAGACTTCACCTGCATTATTCGCGAGTGGGTTGGGGTTTTATGGATTATCCGGTAGGGGCGCAATGCTTGCCATCGGCGTAAACTTAACGCTGAGAAGCCCACCCCGCCTGGGGTTCAAACCCCAGGACTTCGACAAGCTCAGCCGAGCACTCATAGCGAAAGTAGGCTAAAGCCTACTCATCTAGAACATTCCGGAACCCGTTTTAACGGGTTTTCGCTATGAGCCAAGAACTTGAGTTCTTGGCGGTTGGGATTGAAATGCGCTCGGTGAATAGGTTTCGAGCTTAAGTTCACGCCAATGAACGCTTGCGCTCACGAAAGCTGTGTTACCGCCTTGATAATCGGGTGAATCATCCGGGTTAAACCCAGGCATGTTGTTGTGTGTTGCGGGATGGGGGTATGGAGCTAGCGAGATCCCCCTGGCTGCGCCGACCCCCTTGGTCAGGGGGTTCTACGGTTAAATCTTGTTCAGGCACATTGAATTATCCCAGCCGCTTGCGGCGTCACCCCCTTTACCAAAGGGGGAAGGGGGGATCTCGGGTCTAGATGGATAGTGCATCCAATTTCAGGACACTGTAGGAGCAATCCCCCGTGGTTGCCCCGGTGTATTGCGTGACGGAAGGTTGGCCGGTGGTTGGCTGAGACCGGGGTAGGCACGGGGGCACGACCCCTACGGGTCATTTGAAGAGATTTTAATCGAGAAATCCCCTCTCGGGAGGGGCGGTCTCGCGCAGCGAAGACCGGGGTGGGTTCGGGGTGTTTTGGACGAATACAGAATGTGTTTCTGAGCAGTTTTCATTGAGGCGCGACCATACAGGCGGCAGAGCCGCGAATAGCGCGTATCACGGCAGAGCCATGATACGAGATTTAGCCTCCCGAACGGATGATTCTTGAAGTTTAGAATTCGGATTCAGGATAAGGCAACTTCGGCAACGCCCTGAGATTGCGGATATACCGAGCCTCATTATAGGGCTGTTCGGTTCGGAACATCTCTTGTAGTTCGACTGAAAGGGCGCAGGCAATGTATTGAAGCGCGTTCTCTCGGGTTTCACCCATCAACATGAGCCGATTTAGGGTTTGCTTGGTTTCCCGAGGTGTTCCCTCACGAATTTGATTCTCGACGGCCTCGATTAAGGCTTCTCCGGCCCGTTGGCCACTTTGATGGTTAGCGTGGACAACGGATTTGGGCTTTTTCTTTCGCTTATTCACGATCGCCAGTCTCCCTATTTATTACGATCAAGGTCTATTAGATGCTTAAGTCAAGTTGAGGTCTAACCTCGTACTCAAAATCGTCTCAACATCATCCGCACGACGATATCGCTGAAACTGTTCATCAATGATGTAATAGAACTCATTCTTCGCCGTATCCAATACCCCCATTGAACCGGGGTTGATATCCATCGCTGGGGTATCCCGGAGGGGTCGCATAAAGACCGCCAAACCTTGGGAACGGGTCTGATGAATTCGATTGGGGCCGGTGGTGGTGTGGTAGTGACCATGGAAATGCAGTTTCGGCTGCAAAACTTTCAGAATCTCACTCAAAATGCGTGAGCCCTGAACCCGACCGCGAAACCCCATCTGGATGCCATAGGGGCCGTCATGGGTAAAGAGGATATCTGTGGTCTGACCCTGGAACTGTTGGGGATCAATTTCGCCATCGCTACAGGTGTAATGGCCCTGATGTTCCCAGCCGCCCAGAAAGGTCATCTTGACCCCATCTTGGGCGATCGCATGTCCGTTCGGAATATATTTAAACAGTCCTAAGGCATCTTGCGGCAGGGGGTCATCGTAGTGCTTTAACGTGGAGAGCACCACATTGCATTCATGGTTCCCCTCAATAAAGTGGATGGGTTGATTGAGATGAGTCAGGTATTGGCTGTAGCGCTGATTTTGCGCTGTGGTTTGATTAAAGTAGTCGAGTGTATGGAGTTGGGAGCGATCGCCCTTAGCAAATCGTTTGGTCGTCTCATCTAACTGAGACTCGTTCAGATGATAGCCAAAGTCTCCGAGTTGCAGAATAAAATCAATGTCATTGGTGCGCAAAATATTGTTGACAATTGAAATTAAGTGGTAAACGCGACCATGAATATCGCCAATTAACAGTATTTTCATAGTTCTTATTGTAGGCAAGAGCATGGCATTTGTGCATCACGCCCTCGGTCCCACCGGGCAAGCCGAAAATCGATCGCAAGATTTTGACAGCCCCGCAAGAATCCCACAGCAGCCACGCGATCGCTTCCCTAAGCTAAAACTGTCATCGCTAAGGAGAACATCCCCATGTCAACCGCAACCCTCTTTCCCATCACCTTGATCCTTGCCACCCTACTCTGCTCCCTGGTGGCCGGCTTTCTGTTTGCCTTTGCCTGCGTCGTCATGCCCGGCATCAAAACCTTAAATGACCGCGAATTTATCCGCGCCTTTCAGGTCATCGATGGGGTGATTCAGCAGAATCAACCACTCTTTGTCAGTGTCTGGGTCGGGTCAGTCCTGACCGTGGTCGCTGCCGCCGGACTCGGCTTTGGGCAGCTCGCAGGCATGCAACGTCTGCTGGTGATTGCCGCGCCGATTATTTATATTTTCGGGGTTCAATTATCCACTTTTACGATCAACGTCCCGCTCAACAACCAGCTCCAAGCCCTAACGGTTGACGTCATGAATGCAAGCGCGCTCAAAGCCGCCCGCCTGGACTTTGAGCCTCGCTGGAATCAATGGAACTTAATCCGCACCCCCGTTGCCAGCTTGGTCTCAGCGTTGTTAATTGTGCTTCTCTTCAACCTTTGAATCTGTTTGATAGCCAACGCCGATTTACAGGAAATGAACTGGTGTCCTGCTTCTGTAAATCGGCATTAGCATTGGAACAATAGGGTGCCAGCCCTCACCCTAAATCCCTCTCCCAAGCTTGGGAGAGGGACTTTGAATCTAGCTC
>JBCDEB010000245.1:0-6903 GCA_039180005.1 Cyanobacteria bacterium P01_G01_bin.54
GTCCGGTCAATTGCTTTGTCAATATCCTCTCTGGACTGATTGCTTATTGCCATCAACCCAAGAAGCCTTCTCTTCGTCTCGATTTCCTTCTTCCTGCTGCTTCTTAAACAGAACTCAGGTTACTGTATGATTTCGTCGCCCTAGCGCAGGCGTCCCGCCTGCCACCCATGTTGCGAAATATGAACTTCGCCAACAGCATCCGCTGGGCTCAACCCAACCTATTCCAATACACCTTTTTATAACGTGAGTTCTGGATAAGCAGACATCGCGCAAGACGGTCGAAACTCAGCAGAATCAAACATACTGGCTCCGATATTGCCGGAGTCTGAGGGGGCAATTTCCCCCTCAGCGGGAGGTGTCGGGGGGCTGAACCCCTGACAACCGGGTTTGACAACGAGATTTCAAGGTTTTGAGGAATGCGATCGTTTCGCTTAACCGAAACTCACGTTTGCAAGGAAATTGCTTGATATCTTCCACTCTCAGCCAACCTTGCTCTTGACGATCACCCACTTCCAGCATCAAGCGTCGAGTTTCTTGATCAGCCTCTTTCCAAGCTTGCTGCTTAAGTAGATCTTGTAACTTGCAATAGTCTGCACCTTTGACAGATTTGAGTTCAACTTGAGTAATTTTTTCGGTTGGGGAATCAGGGGTTTGAAAGTGAGGTCGCCCTCTAGGTTTTGAGGGTACTTGAACTGTCGAAGTTTTATTCCCTGCATCACTCACTGGCACAACAGACTCCACCGCCGCTCCCTCATGCCCCGCCAACTTCAACACAATATTCCGAAACCCCTCCTTCACCTCCTGATACCCCGGCGCAATCTCCCAGAGCATCTCCCAATAACTCTGTGCCTCCACCAGCGCCCCTCGTGACTCCGCTCGATAGGCAAACATCTTGTAGCGCTCAATATCCCGATCCGTCGCTTGCCCCGGCAACAAAATCAAATACTTTTTATCCGAAGGTTCTACCTGAGCACAGGGTGTCTGGATTGGCTTATGATGCTGCTGATTCAGCGCTCGAACCCTGGCTCTGACCCGCTTTTCCAACCGCTCCACCGTTGCACAGTTTTTCTCCCCCGTGAGCTGCAACGACTCCCGCAACGCATAGGTAAACGAACCCTGCCCCAGCGTGTCAATTTCATAGGATTGCTCACCCCAGCTACAGGAAGAGAGCACAATCACCCCCGGCTCATGCAACTCTGGCAAAGCCCCATCCTTGGCACTATGCTCACTGCGACAGGCATCCAACAGCAAAATTACATTCGTTGCCCCACAACCGCGTAGCCGCTCCGCCACATAATTAATCGCAATGCCACTGCTGCTGTGACCATTGGGGTTGCTGTCGATCGCCATCAAGCGATCACTCAGCCCATGGCCACTAAAAAAGAACCAGAGGTTATCCCCCGGCTTCAAAAAGGGTTGGCGAAAGCGCTCACTCAAGAATCCATCCAGCGTGCCAAAGGTGGGCGATGAATCGTAGGCGCGGCTGGCATCCTCGATCGGTGGTGAACTATCGGTAAAGGTGTAAACGGTTTGGAAATTAGCTGATTTGAAGAATGCAGTCATTGCCAAGGCATCCCGCTCGGCATACTTCAGGGGCGGCATCCATTTGTAGCCACTAATCCCCACACAGATCGCCCAATTCTGTGCCACCGCTTACCCATCCTTGCGCGAAAACTTTAGCGTTTGCCGCCCACCGAGGTTCCCCCCAAGCCCCAGAGGCTCACCTCCCCCTCAGCATTGACTTCCACAGTGAGTTCAATCTCATCGAGCTGAATTTTGCCGCCCTGCGGTTCCGCCTCCTCAAACAAATCCTCCACCCCCGCCACAAACTCACGCATCTGCTGCTTGAGTTCTGTGGTCTTGATGGGGGTTCGTTCGCGTTGGCTGGGGGGCTCGGGTGTTGGGGCATCATAAAACGAGGCATAGCCCTCGATACTCTTGCTGCCTGTTGCCGCCGCATTTGGTGTGGCTGTTACGAGCCACATCTCTCGTTCTGCCATGACCTGTTCCTCGCTCCCCGTGACTTTCTTCAAGGAAGAGTATGGGGATCAACCCCAAGTTTTAAGAGACGATCGTGTAATTGTTGAATCGTTGCCTCAGCATCATCGGCCCTTTGGCGTTCACGATCAGCAGTTTTTAAGGCGCGATCACGTTGTTCAACAACCTCGACAAACTCAACAAAACGCTCGCCATTAGGATGAAATAGAACCAAATCTCCGGTTTGAGTTGTGAATTTTATCCCCAAAAGTGGACTAATCCAATCTTCTATCGTGGCGATCGCTTCTAATAATTCTCCCTGTCTCAACCATCCTGTGAGCTGATTCTTTTTTGGATCGTACAGATAATATTCCTCAATACCATGGGCTTGATAGAAATTAAACTTTTTTTGCATCTCTTCCTGAAAGTTACTGGATGATAAAATCTCAAACACCACTTGTGGGGCAATATTTTCTTCTTGCCATTGTCGATAAGACCCCCGATCGCCTTTGGGTCGTCCGAATATCACCATCACATCTGGGGCAAGCTGTTGCGGCTTTTTTTCGGTTCGGATTTCGGTTGGGGTCAATGGCACTGGATACCATAAGAGATCGGCGGCAACAAAAACATTATCTCTATCTTTGAAGACCGCCTTTAATGGTGAAGATCAAGCGTAGCTGGGTTGTATTGTCAGCCAAGGGTTTCCCGTCACTGTCTAGATAGAGATGCTCGTCTGCAAGGGTTGGTGGAGAAAGGTGTTGTACCATTGCCTCAGAAGAGAGAAAGGAGCGATACGCACGATCTCGATTATACAGGAGTAGTCGGGTGGGCAATGGCCACTGCAATCTATGAATGCCTGGTTTGGCAGGGTGATGATCCCCTCACGCTAAAAACGATCGCCCCGCCTTAAACTGCTGCAACGATTGCTGAATCGCTTTCTGAAGTTCCGAGCGCTTAATTTCTTCAATCTTCTGCGTGGGCAAGGGCTCTTCGTGAATCAAAAAACTCTCAATCGGCTTGAGCGCCAGCAACTGAAACAACAACTCCACCACCGGAACCCGCTGCGCCGTCAACGGTTCCCCTGTTTGGTTGGGAAATGCCAAGGCACTGGCCTCATCCATAAACAGGTTGATCACTGTCTTCGTGGGAAACTGGCTCTCTTTGGGGACGAGGGTATTGCTGACCCACTGCTGATTCGGCCCTTGAAGCAGATAGTATTCGGGATGGGCCAGCGATCGCGCCAACTCTAGCAATACCGGGGCGATCGCCTGCTCCATCACCACAGCATTCACGCCATAGTCCGGCGCTTGCTGAATCAGGGGGATAACTTGTTGCTCTAGGCTCATAGGAAAAATTGGTGGATTTGCCGATCACTGAAATCACCCAGAGGCTGGCGATCGGTGCGTTACACTGCCGCTAACACGCCCTAACTTATGAATTAGATGATTGAGGGGTAAATCTTTAAAACACTTTCTGTGTTGGGTTTCGCTGGGCTCAACCCAACCTACATCCTGGGATTCTTGTTCTTCATCCTCATGTTACAACTTTGAACCCTGAACTCTGAACCTTGAACTCTGAACCCTAAACCCTCACCCCTGACCCCTTGACCTTATCGGTAAAATGGGAAGACTCTCAACCAAGCGTCAGGGTATTGTTCACGGTGGATCACCTTATCGCGGAACTGTCCGAGCAACTCCAGCAAGCAACCCACACCAACCCACTCATCTGTCAGCAAGTCGCCACCCGCCTGATGTCTGAGGTGCAACGGATTTGTCGAGAAAGTCCGCATATCCAAGCCTCGGGCGAAGTGGAGACCTGGGCGCGGACGTTGATGGAGCATCGTCGTAAACAATCTCTGCGCTACCACCAGCTTGGCTCACGCCAGGGTCGCCGAGATCTCCAGAGCCTCCTGAGTGCGATCGTCTATCGTTATCTCAAGCCGCCTCGCGATCGCCAGAGCAGCTATCAGCGGCGGGTGCTCTTGATTGAAGACTTTTTGCAAGGGTTTTACCTTGAAGCCCTAAAAGCCTTTCGCCGCGAGGCTGGGCTGGATGAAGCGTATCAACCGCGATCGCGCCTCGAACTCGCCGAATATATGGCCTTTTGTGAGCGCTATGCCAAGCGGCGGATTCGTTTACCGGGGGCGCGATCGCAGCAACTGATCATTCTCCGTGCCCAGGCCTTTGTCCGCAAGACACCGCCTGAATGGATCGCTGACCTCGAAGCTGCTGCCGAACCGGGCGATAGCACCAGCGACACCCCTGACCCGCTGATCAACCAAATTCGCCTCGCCCTGCGCCAAACCCAGACCCCTAGCACCGATCAAGGGCTGCGAGAAACCATTATTAAAGAACTGATCGATTACCTGATCCAGCAGGGGCATCAGGACTGTGTGGACTACTTTGTCCTACGCCTCCAGGATTTGCCCACGGCTGAAATTGAGGCTATTTTGAGGTTGACGTCCCGACAGCGGGACTATCTCCAGCAACGCTTTAAGTACCATCTAATCCGGTTTGCCCTCTCCCACCAATGGGAATTGGTGCATGAATGGCTTGAAGCGGATCTGGAGCATAATCTGGGTTTGACCGCCCAGGAATGGCAGCGGTTCTATGGGCGCTTGAGCCCCCCCCAACAGGAATTACTCACCCTCAAGCAGCAGGGACAGTCCTGGTCTGCCCTGGCCCAGACCCTTGGCTGGACTCAGACGAAAACGAAAAAACAATGGTTCCGGCTTCTGGAAGTTGCCTGGGAGATCCGAAACCGCTCAGTATCCTGATCTGGTGCATCTTGACATGAATAGCATGAACGACCCTCTGGCCTGGCTGTACCAGGAATTACTCCAATCCCTAACCCAGCCATCCGTGAGTAACCCACCCCCCGATTCTCCGTTGCTGCCTGAAACCTTCAGTGATGAGGCGATCGATTGGGATGCAATGGTGGGGGAGATCCGTGAAGAGCAGGACGACGCTAGGGGAGAAGCCGCTCCGATGATTGGTGGTGAATCTGCACAAACCCCTCAACCGTTCGCTAAGGGAGACCTATCAACTGTGTACAAACGCTTTGAACAACTAATCCGCGATCGCATCCGCGATGAGATGCAAACCAACTTGCCCCGCTTTCCTTGGGAGCAGGGCCTGGCGATCGAAGACCTCAACTATGTTGATGACTGCAACCCCCTTCTACAACCCGCCTGGTTGCCCCAACTCCAGAGCCTGCTGCCGATGCAAATTCCGGAGCAGACCCTGCTGACATTACTCGCGGCCTGCACCCAGGTTGTCGGTTCCGTGCAACCCCAGGGCATCAAAATGGCCGATGCGGCCAAAGTGCTTTTCCCTGGCTATGGGGCCAAGCTCAACGAAGTGCTCAACCGCATTCGCTTGTCCCCCACCTTGGCTCTGGAGAGCGCTCGGGATTCAAGAGGACAGGCTGAGCAGGCCCGAGCAAGATTGGCTCGGGTATTGCCCGCTAGCTACCAACAGGCGTCTCTAGAGCAGCAGATGGCGATCGCCGTCTTGCTGGCCAAAAGCATTCTCGATCGCCTGACCGTCAGCCTGACTCCCCGCCAGTCCAGCCAAAACTGTACCTGGCAGTCCACTGCGGGTGAGATGCACCTCCAGGTGGCGACCGATTCCCAGCAGCCTTGGGGTCAAGCCCCCTTGATGATCTCAGCGACATTACCGGAAGCCGGCCAGCTCACGCTGACCACCCCGAGTCAGACCTGGCAATATCCCTGTGATGGCCGGGGCGAGTTGCGAGTGCAATTCACCGACTGGGAGCCGGGTCAGACCTATCTTGTTGCCTTGGGCTTAGACGCTGATCCGGGTAATACGCTCCAGTTTGCCTTGGCCTGTCAGCGTTGATGGGAATGGGTTGATTAGAGTTGATTGATTGAAATTTGCTAAGTGAAATTTGGGGTGGTTGATTGGGTGGTGATGATACCCATTCGCGTTTTTGTTAGGAGGCTCAAATAATAATGCGATGACGCCTCAAGAAACAGTTGGATTGCAAAAAGAACAGGGTTATAAAAAATAGAGATGAGAGTCGGGAAAAGAAGACTGATGGTCGTTGGGGCAAGTCGAGGGATTGGTGCCGCCGTAGCCCAGCACTTTGCCCAGCAAGGTCACACTGTCTTCTCCGTTTCTCGGGGTCAGCCTGTGGCTGGAGAATGGATTCCGGCAGATATTTCAACGCCAGACGGCATTAACGCCATTACCCAGCGCATGGGCGAATCCGCCCTTGATGCCCTCTTATTTATGGGTGGCGTATGGGAGCAGGGGGCTTTCACCAAAGACTATGACTTTTTCAAGAGTCCAGATGCTGAAACACGCTTTGTGATCGCGGTGAATACGATCGCCCCGATTGAAATCACCAAACAACTGGCCCCCAATCTGGCGAAGGCCCACAATCCCAGAGCCATCTTTATGGGCTCAACCTCAGGTTTAGAGAATACAACTTCAGTAGAAGTTGCAAATACCGCCTCTAAATTTGGTTTGCGGGGAGCCACTCAGTCCTTACGGTTGGCATTGCGTGACGAGAAGATTGGCATTACGGTGATTAATCCTGGTAATGTCGCCACGGCAGAAGTCCTGACCGATATTGCCGAGCAGCGTTTTCAGCCCCAAATTCCTATTTCTCTCCAAGATGTGATCTCAACCCTTGAGTGGATCTTGTCACTGTCCAATACCGTGGATGTTTCAGAAGTCAATCTGTGGCAGAAACAGTAGGGAACCTCGATTAATTGCCATTTTGGTGATTTTTGAGAGCTGAAACAACGAGGACTCATTGCCCTTTAGGGATGACAAGCAGGTTAGAAGCGAGACTAGGCAAAGGATGTAGACATTAACCCGCCCAAAGAAATAGGGTGGAGATTGGAAAACCACCCACCCTGGAAAAATGTTGCCTCAATTGTACCGCAAGGTCATCAGA
>JBCDEB010000246.1:0-6873 GCA_039180005.1 Cyanobacteria bacterium P01_G01_bin.54
CTATTTTCAAAGTAAATCCGGATTGTATAAACACAGAAAGCGAAAGCTGATCCGGGTGGCGGGCAAGATGGACTTCGACTCCCCTTCGACTCCGCTCAGGACAAGCGCTCAGCAACCACCCGCGCTACGGGATATTGAGAACAGAAGCCCGTAGCGCAGATGGTCAGTGAGCTTGTCGAATCTGCGTCCCGCCTGCCTGAGGAATAATTAGCAGTTTATCTCTCCCTATGCTTTACGGATTCAGTATCAATCAACAATGGGATGATCTGCCGTATCGAGTCCTCGAAGCGATCGCCCTCGAAGCCTATCGCAGCAATGCCCTCACCACGGCTCAAATTCAAACCCTCATCAATCTGCCCTCGCGTTGGGCGGTTGAAGCCTTTTTGCAAAAGCATCACGCTCTCATCGACTATACGGAAGCTGATCTGGAAGCTGACGTGGCAGTCCTTGAAGCCCTCTTGCCAGAATGATCGTTATCTCGGATACCTCACCCTTACGCTATCTCATTGTCATTGAGCAGATTGAGCTTTTACCGCAACTATTTGAGCGTATTGTGATTCCAGAGGCGATCGCAAACGATAGAAGACGGGTTTGGTTCCAATATGACAAAAGAGGAATGAGTATCAATCCCGTTCGTAATGTGACCAAACCGAAACAACCCGAATCATTTTACTTTTGGAATCAACAGAATAAACCAATCGATGCTTAACATTGAGCCGTCTTGAATAATAGCCTTGCAAGTTCCCCGACAGGTTTTCGTAGGGGGGCTCAAACGGATTACGCCGGATAATATCTAGCAAATGCTTCAGCTTGTTTGCTAAATTAGCTGAGCGTAACTTGGGTGCGTCTTTGAGCGCAGTGCGGCTAAACTCAATGGTCCACTCCATTCAGGGCACTCCAGAATTCTGACTCCGATACCCAATCTTCTGCTGCCTCAGCCTGCCGGACAGATTCCACTAGCCCTGGAATCGCTTGTAAATATAAGGTTTCTTGCAGACTCTCCCATTCTGCTTTAGAAATCAAGACCGCATTACCCTGCTCACTGATAATTTCTCGTGGATTGTGGTCGTGGTTCACCTGGGCGAGCAAACCCATGAGATCTAAACTGGCTTCATTGACAGTAAGGCGATCCATCATGCTTCTGTTGGTTTGAAATTTTGAACCCAAGAACAATTCTAATGGGTGTCGGTCTCAAATTGTAGGTCAGCGTAGCGTAAAAAGGGTGATGTCTCGCTTCATCCCATGATGCTGCCTGCCGTGATCGCCCCACAACGCCACTGTTGAATGGACACCAAGCGTCTATGCATAATTTCATCCTCAGTCACCAGAGATATTAGTAAGCAGCAGAAACCAACCGTGATGATGCTTTTGCAACGATAGGTTGCAAGGACAAGAGCGGCACAATTTTTGCAGCCCAAAAATAATGTGTCACTGGGAGGATAGATTGTGATGAAAAATTTTGGGATGCCCACTTTAAACGGTACTCAACTTCGCCAAGGCTTAAACCGAAGTCTCTGGCTAGGCATTTTAACCATGGGTCTTTGGGGCGCAAATGCGATCGCCGCTCAGGCAACATTTTTTACCTTTGAATGGGATCGTGATCAAACCGATCTAATTGACCGTTCGGCGCATTGGTTCTTCTGCGATCGCTGCTATGAAGATGCCTATCAGCCGATTGATCTCAATGACCATGAAAACACCATTCATCAAACCATAAAAACTACCTATGATGATGTCAGCCAACAACTCACCTGGCGATCGAAATTCACCGGAACCCAAGCGATCAATGGCGGTTGGCTGGTGATTAGCGATGGCCCCAATCCCAAAGACCACACCAAAGAATATGCCATCTTTTACCTGGATGGCCTGAATCAACGCCTCAGCGCCTATGCTTACAACGGTCAAAACAACAGTTTGAGTTGGCAAACCAATGAGTTTTTGCAGTCTTGGTCAGATGCCTTAACTATCGGGCAAGATGCTCAGGGCAACACCGAATTTAGCTTCTCAATTAATGCCGCGGCGATCAATGCCCGTCAAGATATTGATCCCGAGTGGCGGGGCGTTAACTTTGCGAACAATGTGGGCATTTGGTTCCATTCGAGTGAGTTGGCGGCGATCGCCTACACCGACTCCCGCATCAGCAGCATGACTTGGGGCGTGGGCCCCGAGGGCTGGTACGACACAGAGAGCTTACTGACAACCCAGCAGCCGAGTGGGCCCGTGCGGCAAGAGCAAGTGCCAGAACCCACCTTAATGTTGGGGATGGCGATCGCCGGAGGTTGGGGTTTCCTTGGGCGCAAGCGCAGTCGGGGATCATTCAAGTGAAGCTCGGGCATCACTCACTCTCAGCATCAAGGTCAGAGGAGCGATGGGTGATGCTACAAACCCGAATTGTTCATAAAACTGTTTGGCATTTTCAGAGATAGCATGAACCAGAATGGCACGGATACCCACAATTTCTGCTGCCTGCAAGGTTCGCAAAATAGCATCACGCAATAATGCTCGCCCCAGCCCTTGACCTTGCCAACGTTGATCCACAGCCAGACGTCCAATGACGAGCACCGGAATGGGCTCTGGCATATTACGACGTACACGGCCAGTGGCCATGGCCTGCGTTACCGCACCGTTGGCGAGACAATAATAGGCAATGACGACTTGCTCAATGCAGAGCACATAAGTCCGCGAGGCTCCACCCCATTCGTTTTTGAGCGCCCGACGTTTTAGCCAATCATCAAGCTGATGATTCCCTGAACAAAAGTCCTCCAGTTGATGCTGTGCGTTCAACCGCTCAGGGGGTTGAGTGGGGGGGAGATTCTGGCTTAATCCCACGGTGCTTGGGTGGTGAGTAATGCCTGAAGTTTCTTGTTTGGGGTGGGTGGGGCATCCAGCAGAGCAACGAACTGTTGGTATTGTGCTGTATCTAGACTAAAAAAGCAGCGATCGAGCAGCACATTTTGTGCCTGCTGATAGGCAGATTCAAGCATGAACTCTGAGCGACTCTTGCCCTGAAGTTCTGCAGCTTGGTCAATCAGGTCGCGTTGATGCTGCTGGGCACGGATATTGATGGTAACATCACGGGTTTTACTGGTTGGCCCTTCACCGGATACAGTTGGCATGATGTTCGCTGGGTTGACTGATTTCCTTCTCTAAGGTAGTGCTTTGTGTATACGATGTCAATACAATTAGGCATGGTGTAGTGCCGTGACACAGCTTAAAAGGTATATTGGAGTAGGTTGGGTTGAGTGGAGCGAAACCCAACACCGCCAATGTTTTGAGAGATTTCCCCCCTAGTAATCTATTGCACCATTTTAGCTGTGTCACGGCAGTAGATACTGTGTTAGCGAAGCGTAATGCACCAACCTCAAGTTCTTGAAAAACTTCAGCTAATTCACCCATGAATAAACCCCACAACACTAGTACTTTTTCAAAAGTGAAATGAGGGGGTGTCGTGCAGATTAAATTGAATCATGTTGGCGAAGCCTTCTCGTTTGCCTTTTGCATTCCCGAAGGGTAGAGTAACCCAGTATCAACATTGATTATGTTGGGTTTCGCTCCACTCAACACCAACCTACAACTTAGAGTTGACGCTGCACTAGCCTTGGGTTTTATCGATTTCAAGCAGGGTTTTTAGTTTGGCTCTATCTTCGTTACTGAGATCGCCTGCATCAATCATTTCTTGGAGTGAAGAGAGGAGCGTTTGGAGGTTGTTTTTTTCGCCTTCGGTTTGAATAATTTGATTGCCTCGAACTTCGTCGGCAACACCATAAGTAGGGCCATTGATTTCTGTTTGTGAAGGTCGATTGATCGCGTTTGTGGTAATAGTTTGCTCTTTGTTAGCCAGTGCCAGGGCAATGTCTTTCATATCCTGAGCCCGCAGCGCTTGGGCTTCGGCTTGGGCTTCGAGGCGGGCAACGTAGGCGGCATCAAACGTCTGCTCAACCTGGGCTTTGTCAGTTTCGGGCGGGACTTCGAGGGTGAGCAACACGTCTTCGCCTTTTTTCTCGATCGATTGGATCGAGTCCCAGGTGATTTCGGGGTTTTCCTCGCTGATTTTCTGGAAGGCAGCGGCGAAGGCTTCACGGTTCATACCCCCTTTGAGTAGAATTTCGACGGTGTGCATGAGCTGTGTGTAGAGCCGTTCAAAGTCGCCGGGGGCGAAGACTTTGGTGGGGTCGTGGGGGCGACGTTCTCGACTACCGAGTTCGTTGGGCTGTTCACGGAGGTAGATGTATTGGCAATCCGCGTTCTGGAAAATGGTTGTTGGATCGATCACCCAAGATTCCAAGCAAGCGCCTGTGAGATAAGCGTGGGTAAAGTCTGTCCCAACAGCGATAGATTCAGTCAAATTCGCATTTTTCAGGTTTGTGCCCCGGAGGTCAGCATCACCGAGATCTGCTTGTTTGAGGTTGGCGTTTTCGAGGTTTGAAACTGCGAGGGCTGCACCACGTAGGTTGGCTTTGGAGAGGTTTTGATTGTAGCCACTCTCGGGGTTGATCAGGAGATTGCGGACATTTGCATTAGCGAGAAGAGTTTGACCGGGACGGGAGAAGTCGAGTTTGGTGGTGTTTTTGAAACAGGTGCGAATCAGTTGGGTTGGCTCGATCTTTTGATTAACTTTGCCAGGACGGAAATCGCAGCACTTCAGTTGAGCTGCTGTGAAATCGGCATCCGTTAAATTTGCCCCCCGGAAATTGGTTCCACCCCAAGCAGCAAAGGCAACAGCAATGGCATAAATCCAAGGGTCATGTGAATCACCGTGCATGGCCCGCCAGGCCAGATAGATATTAAGGCTAGTTAAACCAACGGTTACTAATACATTCACTAATAGTATTTTAGTGTCCATTCCTCCGGTAACTATTGCTGCTCCAGCGCCCAATCCTGCTCCAGCAACTACCAGTGCTCCTACTTCAGTGATTACTCCTGCTCCAGCGATGGCAACTGCTCCAGTGATAGCAACCAATCCTGCTCCAGCAACTACTCCTGCTCCAACGACTGCGACTGTGATTGCGCCAGCGACTGCTCCAGCTCCGGCAACTGCTCCAGCTCCGGCAACTACTGCTACGACTGCGCCAAAGCTTGCAAAAACACCCCTGCGAACAATTATGAGAACAAACATAATTGTCGCAACCAGTGAAACCCAACCAATTATCGTATTTTGTGGATCTGAATCGAATATAAGGATGCTTACAAGGCTTGGCCACCAGGCTACAAAACCTGATACCACCGATACCGCTAATGTAGTACTTAAATTCAACACCACTCGCCGCTGCTGCAACCCCGCCCTCGCTCCACAAAACTTCACCCCGGTCAAATCCGCACCTGTAAAATCCGTCCCCCGAATATCCGCGCCGCTAAAATCCGCCCCCGCCAAACACTCCCCTTTAAACGAGCGCCCCCGCAAATTCGCACCCCGAAAATCCCGCTCCCCCGCCCCGTAGCGCCGCAATACATCTCGTGCTTTCATGCCCTCACCTCAGACCGTGATTCGCCCGCAATTCTAGCCGAAAAATTCTCCAACGTCCCCTCTTGGGAGGGGCGGTCAAGCGCAGCGCCGACCGGGGTGGGTCGGGTGTGGGCCGCCCAGAGAGAAAAGTGACGAAGGAGTGCAATAGTGGGTTGACCCACCTCCCCCCTCCGGGGTACTCCTCCCAGGAGGAGACTTTTATTATCGCCATGACACCCAAAATTTTGCCCTACAACCCATCCCCCAACACGATCGCCCCCACCGCCACCTGCAACACCACCGCATCGCCATACCCCACCCCCTCAAGCCAAGGAGCCAACACCTCCAGGGTGGAAGGATTATGAAAATGCTGGGGCTTCGTTTCCGGATGAGGGTAATAGATCCAACCCGAGACCGTTTGTTCCCCAGCCGTAACCTGCACCCGCACAAAAGAAAAATCCTCCGCCGGCCCGTCGGCAAACCATTTCACCTGCCGAAAGGTGTAGTCTGGGTGCTCCAACGTAAAGGTCTGGGGAGCAATATTGAGGTTCAAGGTGCCCAGGAAACAATCTGATAAATCTAGCCCCAGGGCTTGAAAATAGGGCAGTTGCAGCGCGATCGACCCCGCCGGATAGGGGCTATCCACCGCACGACCCGAAGCCACTTGATATCCTGGTTGAATGATTCCTGATAGCGTCAATAATGACAATTTCTGCATCCTCTGTTTCTGTTCCGGCTGAATCGGCAGCGAAGCCCAAGCATTTCAAAATTCAGGACATTCGCACCTGTGGCATTAATTTTAACCATTGGTATGTCGTCGCCAGCAGCCGCGAAGTCACAACCGCGCCTTTTGCCGTGACGCTCTGGAAGCAGGCGATCGTCCTTTTCCGCGACCGCCAGGGTCAGGCTCAGGCCCTAGAAGACCGCTGCCCCCATCGCCATGTGTTGCTCAGTGAGGGTCAGGTGGTGGGTGATGCGCTGGTTTGTGCGTATCATGGCTGGGCCTTTAGCGGGCAAGGACACTGTACCGAGGTTCCCTATCTGGCCGAGAATCAAAGGCTACCCAACTGTAAGCTCAAGGTCTACCCCGTGCGGGAGCAGGATGGTTTTATCTGGCTCTTTCCCGGCGATGCCGACCCAGAGACAGTTCCCTTGATGGGTCTACCGGAATGGGAGCAGCTCAACTACATTGCCTCCTTCACGACGATCGACTGCCCCGGTCATTACTCCTTCTTGATCGAGAACCTGATGGATATGCACCATGGGCATCTCCACGACAATTTCCAAGCCTGGGCCTCAGCCCAGTTGCAGAGCATCGACACCAGTCCTAGCCATGTTGATGCCCATTACGAGGCCCAGAGTTATTACCGCATCGATCGCATCTGGTCGGTTTCGCAGCTCTTTATCCCGGCCTTGCGTCGCTTGCATCC